>NZ_JALHQI010000060.1 GCF_022842045.1 Arenimonas sp.
GCGCCCAAGCCGGCCCCGGCCGCGCGCCCGGCGCCCACCGGTCCGAACAAGCCCGGTCCCGGCGCCGCCAAGCAGACGCCGCCTAAGGGCAAGACCGTGCGCGGTTCGCACGCCATGGTCGACAACGAGGGCGACGAGGGCCAGGCCAGCCGCTTCGCCGCCGGCCAGCTGCACCTCACCGATTCCGAGCGCGCCCGCCGCGGCGCCGCCGGCAACCGCAAGAAGACCAAGCTCCGCGGCCCGGAGCCCTCGCGCACCGCCAGCGGCGCGCACGGCTTCTCGCGCCCGACCGCGCCGATCGTCCGCGACGTCTACATCGGTGATTCGATCACCGTGGCCGACCTGGCCGTGAAGCTGGCCATGAAGGGCGGCGAAGTGGTGCGTGCGCTGTTCAAGATGGGCGTGATGGCCACCATCAACCAGGTCATCGACCACGACACCGCCGTGCTGGTGACCGAGGAACTCGGCCACCGCGCCAGCAAGGCCAACGAGGACGACGCCGAGATCGCGCTGGTCGCGCACCAGGAAGACGTGCAGGGCGAGCGCAAGACCCGTCCGCCGGTGGTCACCATCATGGGCCACGTCGACCACGGCAAGACCTCGCTGCTCGACTACATCCGCCGCACCAAGGTCGCCACCGGCGAAGCCGGCGGCATCACCCAGCACATCGGCGCCTACCACGTCGAGACCGACCGCGGCGTCATCAGCTTCCTCGACACCCCGGGCCACTCGGCGTTCTCCGCCATGCGCGCCCGCGGCGCCAAGCTCACCGACATCGTGGTGCTGGTGGTCGCGGCCGACGACGGCGTGATGCCGCAGACGGTGGAAGCGGTGAACCACGCGCGCGCCGCCAAGGTGCCGCTGCTGATCGCCGTGAACAAGATGGACAAGCCGGAAGCCAACCCGGACAACGTCAAGCAGGGCCTGGTGAAGCTTGAAGTGGTGCCGGAAGAGTGGGGCGGCGACGTGCAGTTCGTGCCGATCTCGGCCAAGACCGGCATGGGCGTGGACGCGCTGCTGGAAGCCATTGCCGTGCAGGCCGAGGTGATGGAGCTCTCCGCGGTGTACGACGCCCGCGCCACCGGCGTGGTCATCGAATCCGCGCTCGACAAGGGCCGCGGCCCGGTCGCCACCGTGCTGGTGCAGCAGGGCACGCTCAAGAAGGGCGACTACCTGGTCTGCGGCGTGCACTACGGCCGTGTCCGCGCGCTGTTCGACGAGAACGGCAAGCAGACCGACCAGGCCGAGCCGTCGATCCCGGTGCAGGTGCTGGGCCTGTCGGGCGTGCCCGACGCCGGCGACGACTTCGTGGTCGTGGCCGACGAGCGCCTGGCCAAGGAAGTCGCGCAGCAGCGCGACGCCAAGCGCCGCGAGTCGCGCCTGGTCGCCACCGCCGGTTCGCGCATGGAAGACATCATGGCCTCGATGGGCCAGGACAAGGACCAGGCCAACCTCAACCTGCTGGTCAAGGCCGACGTGCAGGGTTCGGTCGAGGCGCTGCGCCAGGCCCTGGTCGCGCTGTCGAACGACCTGATCAAGATCAACGTGATCAGTTCGGGCGTGGGCGGCATCACCGAGTCCGACGCCACCCTGGCCGCGACCTCGAAGGCCGTGATCATCGGCTTCAACGTCCGCGCCGACGCCAGCGCCCGCCGCATCATCGAGACCAACGGCCTCGACCTGCGCTACTTCTCGATCATCTACGACGTCATCGACCAGGTGAAGCAGGTCGCCTCCGGCCTGCTGGGCGTGGAGATCCGCGAGGAGATCCTGGGCATCGCCGAGGTCCGCGACGTGTTCCGCAGCTCCAAGTTCGGCGCGGTCGCCGGTTCGCTCGTGGTCGAGGGCACCGTGCGCAAGAACAAGCCGATCCGCGTGCTGCGCAATTCGGTCGTGGTGTTCGAGGGCGAGCTGGAGTCGCTGCGTCGCTTCAAGGACAACGTCGAGGAAGTCCGCTCGGGTACCGAGTGCGGCATCGCGGTGAAGGCCTACAACGACGTGCAGCCGGGCGACCAGATCGAGTGCTTCGAGCGCATCGAGGTCCAGCGCACGCTGTAAGGCGCGCGCGAGCCCATGGCGAAGAAGAGCTTCCATCGCACCGACCGCGTCGCCGCCCAGCTGCGGCGCGACATCGGCCAGATCGTGCACCAGGCCGTGCGCGAGCACGGCCTGCCCTCGGTCAGCGTGTCCGACGTCGAGGTCACGCGCGACCTGGCCCACGCCAAGGTCTTCGTGACCGCGCTGATCGGCGAGCAGGGCCCGGCCGCCGTGAAGGGCCTGAAGGAAATCGCGCCCGAGCTGCGCTACCGCCTGGGCCAGGCCGTGCGCATGCGCCACGTGCCCGAGATCCATTTCTTCTACGACGATTCGGTCGACAAGGGCGAGCGCATCGACCAGCTGCTGCGCGACAACCCGCCCGGTCCCGCCGAGGACTGAGGCCCGCGCGTGGGCCGCACCGTCTTCCGCCCGCTCGACGGCATCCTGCTGCTCGACAAGCCCGCCGGCCTGAGTTCGAACCAGGCCCTGCAGCGCGTGCGCCACCTGTTCCGCGCCGAAAAGGGCGGCCATACCGGTGCGCTCGATCCCCTGGCCACCGGCCTGCTGCCGCTGTGCTTCGGCGAGGCCACCAAGATCGCCGGCCTGCTGCTGGGGGGCCGCAAGGCCTATGAAGCCGAGGTGCGCCTGGGCCAGGTCACCGACACCGACGACGCCGATGGCCAGGTGCTGCGCGAGCGGCTGGTGCCGGCGCTGGACCGCGCCGCGGTCGAGGCGGCGCTCCGGCCTTTCCTGGGCCGGATCCTGCAGCGCCCGCCGATCTACTCGGCCCTGAAGCAGGGCGGCGAGCCGCTGTACGCCAAGGCCCGCCGCGGCGAGGCCATCGAGGTGGCCGAGCGCGAGGTGGACATCGAGGCCATCGACCTGCTGGCGCTGGACGGCGACCGCCTGCGCCTGGCCGTGACCTGCGGCTCGGGCACCTACATCCGCAGCCTGGCCCGCGACCTGGGCGAGGTCCTGGGCTGCGGCGCCCACATCACCGCGCTGCGGCGGACCTGGGTCGAACCCTTCAACCCGCCTGTGATGCACACCTTCGAGGCCCTCGAGGCCACGGCCGCGGCCGGCGGGGAGGCGGCGCTGGAGGCGCTGCTGCTGCCGGTCGAGGCCGGCCTGGCCCATTGGCCGGCGGCCGTGGTCGGCCCGGACGAGGCGCGCCGGTTGGGGCAGGGCCAGGCCATTTCGGGACTGAAGTCCCTCCCACAGGGGGCCGGCGAGGCCCCTGCAGGAGGGACTTCAGTCCCGAAGCCCTCCACCGTGAACCTGCTGGACGAAGCCGGCCGTTCGCTGGGCCTCGGCGAATGGCGTGAAGACGGCCAACTCTGGCCCAAGCGCCTGTTCCGCTGGGCTTCCGCGTCCTGAAGCCCGCGCCCGGACCGGGCCGGGCCGCCTAAAGCCTTGTCCGCAAAGGCCGCTTCCGTTAAACTTTCGCGGCTTTCACAAGCACCTCCCAACCGGCGGGCCACGCGGTGCGGCGCCAATCCTGGCGACGTTCCTGCAGGCTGCGCATCACCGAGAAGAAAACACCATGTCCATCGATTCCGCCAAGATCATCGAAGAGTTCAAGCGCGTCCCCAACGACACCGGCTCCCCGGAAGTCCAGGTCGCCCTGCTCTCGGCCCGCATCGACCACCTGACCGACCACTTCAAGGCCCACAAGCAGGACCACCACTCCCGCCGCGGCCTGCTCAAGATGGTCAACCAGCGTCGTTCGCTGCTGGGTTACCTCAAGAAGAAGGACCAGGCGCGCTACCAGACGCTGATCGAGCGCTTGGGCCTGCGCCGCTAAGGCAAGCAATAAAGACGCGGCGCAGAAATGCGCCGCGTTGCATTTGGGGGGCTCGAAACCCCGGATGCGAAACCGCCGGGCAGGGTGCCCGCCGGTCTGAATCCGCAAAGAGGAAAACATCATCGTGGCGAAAGTAACCAAGACGTTCCAGTACGGTCAGCACCAGGTCACCCTCGAGACGGGCGAGATCGCCCGCCAGGCCAGTGGCTCGGTCATCGTCAAGTTCGACGACACCGTCGTGCTGGTGACGGCGGTCGGCAACAAGAACGCGAAGGAAGGCATGGACTTCTTCCCGCTCACCGTCGACTACATCGAGAAGTTCTACGCCGGTGGCCGCATCCCGGGTGGCTTCTTCAAGCGCGAAGGCCGCCAGACCGAGCGCGAGACCCTGGTTTCCCGCCTGATCGATCGCCCGATCCGCCCGCTGTTCCCCGAGCACTTCCGCAATGAAGTGCAGGTCATCGCCACCGTGATGTCGATGAACCCCGAGATCCACGGCGACATCCCGGCCCTGATCGGCGCCTCCGCCGCGCTGGCCCTGTCGGGCATCCCGTTCGCGGGCCCGATCGGCGCCGCCAAGGTCGGCTACGCCAACGGCAAGTACCTGCTCAACCCGTCCACCACCGAACTCAAGACCTCCGACCTCGAGCTGGTCGTCGCCGGCACCGCGGGCGCCGTGCTGATGGTCGAGTCCGAGGCCAAGGAGCTGAGCGAAGACGTGATGCTGGGCGCCGTGATGTTCGGCCACCAGCAGCTGCAGACCGTCATCAAGGCCATCAACGAGCTGGTCGCCGAAGTCGGCGTCACCCGCTGGGACTGGAAGGCGCCCGAGAAGGCGCAGGCCCCGATCGACGCGCTCAAGGCCGCCATCGGCGACAAGCTGTCGGCCGCGTTCCAGATCAAGGACAAGCTGGCCCGCCGCGACGCCATCTCGGCGCTGAAGAAGGAAGTCATCGAGTCGCTCAAGCCGCAGGCCGAGGCCAACGGCTGGAACCTGGCCGAGCTGTCGAAGGAATTCGGCGAGTTCGAGTACAGCACCATGCGTGACTCCGTGCTCAAGACCAAGGTCCGCATCGACGGCCGTGCGCTCGACACCGTGCGCCCGATCACCGTGAAGACCGGCGTGCTGCCGCGCACCCACGGATCCTCGCTGTTCACCCGCGGCGAGACCCAGGCCATCGTGGTCGCCACCCTCGGCACCGCGCGCGACGGCCAGATCATCGACGCCGTCGAAGGCGAGTCGAAGGACCACTTCCTGTTCCACTACAACTTCCCGCCGTACTCGGTCGGTGAAGCCGGCCGCATGATGGGCCCGAAGCGTCGCGAGATCGGCCACGGCCGCCTCGCCCGCCGCGGCGTCCAGGCCGTGATGCCGTCGATGGAGTCGTTCCCGTACACCATCCGCGTCGTCTCGGAGATCACCGAGTCGAACGGTTCCTCGTCGATGGCCTCGGTCTGCGGTTCCTCGCTGGCCCTGATGGACGCCGGCGTGCCGATCAAGGCGCCGGTCGCCGGCATCGCGATGGGCCTGGTGAAGGAAGGCGCCGACTACGTCGTGCTGTCCGACATCCTGGGTGACGAAGACCACCTCGGCGACATGGACTTCAAGGTCGCCGGCACCGAGGGCGGCATCTCCGCCCTGCAGATGGACATCAAGATCGACGGCATCACCGAGGAGATCATGAAGGTCGCGCTGGCCCAGGCCAAGGCCGGCCGCCTGCACATCCTCGGCGAGATGGCCAAGGCCATCACCGCGCCGCGCTCGGAGCTGTCCGAGTACGCGCCGCGCCTGCTCACCATCAAGATCCACCCGGACAAGATCCGCGAAGTGATCGGCAAGGGTGGCGCCACCATCCAGGGCATCACCAAGGAAACCGGCACCCAGATCGACATCCAGGACGACGGCACCATCGTCATCGCCTCGGTGAACGCTGCTGCCGCCCAGGCCGCGAAAGCGCGCATCGAGCAGATCACGTCCGACGTCGAGCCGGGCCGCATCTACGAAGGCAAGGTCGCCAAGATCATGGACTTCGGCGCCTTCGTGACCATCGCCCCGGGCAAGGACGGCCTGGTGCACGTGTCGCAGATCTCCAACGAGCGCGTCGAGAAGGTCTCCGACAAGCTCAAGGAAGGCGACATGGTCAAGGTCAAGGTGCTGGAAGTGGACAAGCAGGGCCGCATCCGCCTGTCCATCAAGGCCGTGGAAGAGGGCGAGGGCGTCTAAGCCCCCGTCCCCGGGCAACACACGAAAAAGCGGGCTTCGGCCCGCTTTTTCTTTGCCCGATCCCTGTAGGAGGGACTTCAGTCCCGAAGCCCTTCGCCGAAAAGCTTCGGGACTGAAGTCCCTCCTACAGGGAAGCAGGCGCTGGTAGAGTCTTGGCATCCCCCCAGCCGAGCAAGCCATGGCCAACGCGTCCCAGGATCTGGATGTCTTCGTGCGCGATGCGCTGGTCCGCGGCCTGCCGCGCAGCGAGATCGAGCAGGCCCTGGTGACGGCCGGCTGGCCGCTGGAGCAGGCCAAGGCGGCGCTGTCGGTGTACGCCGACCAGGCCTTCCCGGTGCCGGTGCCGCGCCCGCGGGCCTACCTGTCCGCGCGCGAGGCCTTCCTGTACCTGACGCTGTTCGTCACGCTCTACCTGTTCGCCTTTCACTTGGGCAGCCTGCTGTTCGACCTGCTCAACCTCGGGCTGCCGGACCCGGCGGACAATGAATACCGCGCCGCCCAGCTGACGGATTCGATCCGGTTCTCCACGGCCGCGCTGATCATTTCCTTCCCGGTGTTCCTGTTCCTGGCCAACCTGGTGGCCCGCGAGCAGCGCAGCCATCCCGCCAAGCGCCTGTCGGTGGTGCGGCGGTGGCTGACCTACCTGACGCTGTTCGTGGCCGCCTGCGTGCTGCTCGGCGACATGATCGCGCTGGTCAACGGCCTGCTGTCGGGCGAGGCGACGCTGCGCTTCCTGCTCAAGGTGGGCGTGGTGCTGGCCATCGCCGGCTCGGTGCTCGCGTACTACCTGTGGGACCTGCGTCGCGACGAGGCGGACGCATGAGCGCCGCGCGGCCGGGTCGCACGCTGCTCATCGTCGCCACGGGCGTGGTGGCGCTTGCCTTGGGCGCGGGGCTGTGGACCATCGGTGCGCCGGGTGCCCAGCGTGACCTGCGGCTGGATGAGCGTCGCCAGCAGGACATCGCCCGCCTGGATTCCGCCATCCGCGAGTATCGGAAGGAGAACGGCGCGCTGCCCCCCGACCTCGGGGTGCTGGCATCACGGCCCGGCGTCCGCATCGCGGTCGCCGACCCGGTGAGCGGCGAGCCTTACGGTTACACCGTGACCAGCGACCGCAGCTTCCGTCTCTGCGCCACCTTCGTCACCGATTCCTCGAAGGCGTCGACCAATCGCTTCCTCGACAAGCGGTTCCCGCACGGCATCGGCCCGACGTGTTTCGACCTGAAGGCCGGGGCGCGCGCCGAGGATGCCGCAGCCACCGACTCATGAAGCGCCACTTCTCGATGATCCGCGGGTTCCACCTGGCCGACTGGCTGACGCTGGGGAATGCCTTTTGCGGGACCGGCGCGGTCTTCGCCGCGATGCGCTTCCTGCAGGACGGGCGCACGGCGGACCTGCTGTGGGGCATGGCGCTGATCCCGCTGGCCTTCATCTTCGATGCGCTCGACGGCTGGGTCGCGCGCCACCGGCACACAGCCTCCACGCTGGGCCGCGAACTCGACTCGCTCTCGGACGTGATCTCCTTCGGCGTCGCGCCCGCCGCGCTGGCCTACGCCTGCGGCATGCAGGGCGGCTGGGACTGGGTGGTGCTGTCCTACTTCGTCTGCTGCGGCGTGAGCCGGCTCGCGCGCTACAACGTCACCGCCGAGTCGCTGGCCGGCGCCGAGGGCAAGGTGCGCTACTTCGAAGGCACGCCGATCCCGACCAGCCTGGCGCTGGTGGTGGTGCTGGCGGCGGCGGCCTGGCAGGGCCGCATCGGCGACGCGATCTGGTTCGGCAGCGTGCGCTTCGGCTGGGAGCTGCACCCGCTGGCGCTGCTGTACGCCGTCTCGGGCTCGCTGATGATCAGCAAGACGATCCGCATCCCCAAGCCCTGAGGCGCCGGGCACCGTGAACGTCCCCACGCTCGCCGCCATCGACGACCACCTGACCGGGCAACGCCCGCATCCCTGGCTCGGGCGGCTGCCGCGCTTCCTGCGCGAGTTCCTGTACTTCGGCATCAAGGAGGCGCGCGCCTGCCTGTTCGTGGTGCTGTTCTTCGCCGCCGTGTTCACCGTGCCGCGCGAGGGGCTGTTCGGCATCGCGCGCTACGACGTGCTGCTGGTCGCGGCGCTGGCGATCCAGGCCTTCATGCTGCTGGCGAAGCTCGAGACCTGGGACGAGCTCAAGGCGATCTGCCTGTTCCATGCCGTGGGCTTCGCGCTGGAGGTGTTCAAGACCTCGCCGTCGATCGGCTCCTGGAGTTATCCCGACGCCGGCGTGACCAAGGTGATGGGCGTGCCGCTGTTCGCGGGCTTCATGTACGCGGCGGTGGGCAGCTACATCATCCAGGCCTGGCGCCTGTTCGACCTGCGCGTGCTGCACCATCCACCGCACTGGATGGCGGCGCTGGTGGCGATCCTGATCTACGCCAACTTCTTCACCCACCACTACATCGGCGACTACCGCTGGTACCTGGCCGCGGCGGCGCTGGGCCTGTACGCGCGTTCGACCGTGGTGTTCCGCCCGCTGGACCGCGACCGCCGCATGCCGCTGCTGCTGGCCTTCGTGCTGATCGGCTTCTTCATCTGGATCGCCGAGAACATCAGCACCTTCTTCCACGTCTGGAGCTACCCGAACCAGCTGGGTGCCTGGGCCGCGGTGCACGTGGGCAAGTGGAGCTCGTGGGCATTGCTGGTGGTGATGACCTTCACCATCGTCGCCAACCTCAAGCACATCAAGGCGCGCATCCACGTGCCCGATTGACGGTGGTTTGACCTTGCCCCGGTAGTTTGCGCGCACTGGCCCCGCGGGGGCGCGAATCGAGGCATGGCGATGATGAGGAAACTCAAATGGGCCGCCGGCATCCTGCTGGCGCTGGGGCTGCTGGTGGCGGCGGTGGGCTACGGCTACGTGGCGAGCCTGGACCTTGAACTCGAACCGCAGGGGAATCCCTCGGCCCGGGCCTCGGACCTCGACTTCGTCCGCAATGGGGTGACGGAGAAGCGGGGCCGCGTGCTGGCGGTGCTGTCCAGCACGCCGCGCTTCGACGGCGAGCGCCGCAAGGCGGGCTATGAGCTCACCGAACTCTCGCGCGCGTACTGGGTGTTCGTGGCCAACGGCTACGAGGTCGACATCGCCAGCCCGCGCGGCGGCTCGCCGCCGCAGGTGCTCGACGATGGCCTTGTTGACGCCGACTACGCCTTCCTCAACGACGACGGGGCGCAGGCCAAGCTGGCCGACACGCTGCGGCTGGCCGACGTGGACCCCACGCGCTATGACGCCGTTTACTTCGTCGGCGGCAAGGGCGCGATGTTCGACTTCCCCGGTAATGCCGACATCGCCCGCATCGTCCGCGACATCCACCCGCGCGGCGTCGTGGGCGCGGTCTGCCACGGGCCGGCGGCGCTGCTGGGCATTGAACTGGCCGATGGCCGGCCCTTGCTGGCCGGCCGGCGCGTCACCGGCTTCACCAACGCGGAAGAGCTGTTCCTGATAGAGAATGCGCGCGAGGCCTTCGGCTTCCTGCTGCAGGACGAGCTGGCCCGGCAGTCGGGCGGCGTGGTGGAAGCCCCGATGTACGTCGAGAACACGGTGGTGGACGGCCGCCTGGTCACCGGCCAGAACCCCTGGTCCACGTGGTCGGTGGCGGAGGAAATGGTGCGCGCGCTGGGCCACGAGCCGGTGCCGCGCCAGGCCACGGGGGAGGAGGTCGCGGTGCAGCTGCTGGCCACCTATCATCGCGACGGCCTAGCCGCGGCCCTGGCGCAGAAGGCGGCGTCGCCGCGCCCCAGCAAGCACCTGCTGCTGATGCACGCGGTGGTCGCGGCGATGCAGTGGGAGCTTGGCGAGGCCTGGCGCCTGCAGCAGCTGGCGCGGAATTGAGCGATCATCGCCGCAAGTGCGCGGGAGGCCTTGAACGTGGTGTCCGACTCGATCCGGGTGCTGTTGGTGGAGGATGACCTGGACGTGGCCGCCGGCATCGGCGACTACCTCGAGGCCCACGGCCTGCGCGTGGACTTCGCCGGCAGCGCCGGCGAGGCCCGCGCCCGCGTCGCCGAGGCGTCCTTCGACCTCCTGGTGCTCGACGTGAACCTGCCCGGCCAGGACGGCATCTCGCTGTGCCGCGAACTTCGGAAGGAACGCGGCCTGGCGACCCCGGCGATCTTCCTCACGGCGCGCGGCGAGCTCGAGGACAAGCTGCGCGGCTTCGATGCCGGCGCCGCCGACTACATGGTCAAGCCCTTCGCGCCGGCCGAGCTGCTGGCGCGGATCCGCGCCATCCACGCCCTGGCCGGGGCGGAAACCCAGGCCGGGCCGATGCTGGTGGTGGAGGACTACGCGCTGGACCTGCAGGCGGGCGTGCTGTCGCACGCCGGGCGCCCGCTGCAGCTGCACGCCACCGGGCTCGCCATCCTGCGCCGCCTGATGCAGGCGCACCCGCGCCCGGTCAGCCGGCAGTCGCTTGCGGAGGGGCTTTGGGGCGACGAACCGCCGGGCAGCGACCCCCTGCGCACCCATGTCTACCTGTTGCGCCAGGCGCTGCTCGACCGGTTCAGCGAGGCGCCGATCCACACCGAGCGCGGCATCGGCTATCGCTTCGGGCCGAAGGCATGAGCCGCCGGCGCAGCCTGGCCCGCGTGCTGGCCGGCCAGTGGATCGTGTTCGGACTGTCGCTGCTGGCCGGCTTCGCGCTCGTCTCGGTGCTGCTGCTGTACATGCTGGAAGACGCCTTCATCGACCGCCAGCTGCGCGAGGCCTCGCGATCCGTCGCGCAGGCGGCGCGGGCGCCGGACCTGCCGGCCCGGTTCGAAGCGGTGCGCGAGGACCAGGCGTCGCCGGCGCTGCGACGCCGCATGGACGGTCTCCGCGATGGCGCCATCCGCGAGTTCCGCCTCGACGATGGCCGCTACGTGCACGTCATGGCCAGCCGCGACCGCGCGGGCCATCGGGTGCTGGTCAGCTACGACGTCAGCGACCAGCTCAACGTCAACGCCGCGCTGGCCCAGGGCTGGCCCTGGCTGCTGCTGGCGGCGGCCGTGCTTGCGCTGATGGCCTATGCGCTGGCGCGACGCTTCGTCGGCGGCGTGTCGCGTCAGGCGGGTGATCTGCTGGCGCGCGTGATGGACGCCGACGGCCCGGCGCAGCTGCGGGCGCTCGCCGGCCAGCAAGCCATCCACGAGTTCAGCGAACTGGCCCGCCTGAGCGCCGAGGCCTGGGAGGGCCGCCTGTCCGCGCTGGAGCGCGAGCGGGAAACGCTGGCCTTCCTCGCGCACGAGCTGCGCACGCCGCTGCAGTCGGCGCGCACCAGCCTGGCGCTGCTCGGCGCCGACCGCGGCAATGCGCAGGCCTGGCAGCGCCTGCAGCGCGCGCAGGATCGCCTGGCGCGCGCGAGCCATGCCGCCCTGTGGCTGGGCACCGCCGGGCCACCGCCGGCGGGTGTCCATTGCGCGGTGGCGCCGGTGTTGGCGTTGCTGCTCGAAGAGTTCGAGCCGCTGGCGGCGACCAGGCAGCAGCGGTTCATACGAACGATCAGCGACGACGTGCGTTGGCCGATGCCGGCGGAAGTGGTGGAGACCGTGCTGGCCAACCTGCTGCTCAACGCCATCCAGCACGGCGGCCCCGGTGGGGTCGAGGTCGTGCTCGAAGCGCGCGGGCTTCGCCTGGCCAATCCGTTGGCCGATGCCGGAGAAGGCGGCGGGTTCGGGCTGGGGCGGGCGCTGGTGCAGCGCCTGCTGGAGCGATTTGGCTGGGCGCTCTGGCATGGTGACGCTGGCAGTGACCGACACGTGGCGTGGGTGGTGCCGGCGGGCCTGGAGGCCGCGCCGCGCTGGTAAAGTGCCCGGCCAAGGGAGCCCCGCATGGACTATCTGCTCGTCACGCTCGACCTGGTCGGCACCTTCGTGTTCGCGCTCAGTGGCGCGCTGGTCGGCGTGCGCCACCGGCTCGACCTGTTCGGCGTGCTGGTGCTGTCCTTCGTGGCGGCCAACGGCGGCGGCGTGATGCGCGACACCATGATCGGCGCGACGCCGCCGGCGGCGCTGCAGGACTGGCGCTACGTCGCCATTTCGATCGCGGCGGGGCTGCTCACGTTCTGGCGCGCAGGGGCGATCGAGCGCTGGCGCAACCCGGTGCAAAGCATCGACGCGCTCGGCCTGGGCGTGTTCGCCGTGGCGGGCGCGCTGAAGGCGCAGGCCTTCGGCCTGGGCCCGGTGGGCGCGATGCTGCTGGGCATGCTCACCGGCATCGGCGGCGGCATGCTGCGCGACGTGCTGGTGGCGCAGGTGCCCACCGTGCTCAAGGCCGAACTGTACGCGGTCGCCGCGTTGGTGGGTGCGGGCGTGGTGGTGCTGGGCACGGCGCAGTCCTTGCCGGTGGCCTGGGTGGTGGTGGCGGGCGTGGTCACGTGCACCGGGCTTCGCCTTTCCGCGATCCGCCGCGGCTGGAAGTTGCCGGTGGCGCGGCCGCCGGATTAGGCGAGCGTCGGCTGCCAAGTCGCTGATTGCCGGTCGTTTCGTTGGCCGCGAACGTCGCGATTGTCCGTACGAAACTTCCTTTTGCGTTTCATTGCTGGACTGCAAATCCTTTGTTGTGGCCACTCTCCGCGGGGAGTAGGTTCGCCGCACGCGGGGACTGTCTCCCCGTGACCAGGGGAAAGCTCATGAAGCTGCTTGCCATCGGAGCCAGCCTCGCGCTGGCGTTCACCGGCTCCGCCCACGCCGCCTGCAGCGCGGCCGACCAGGCGGCCCTCGAGAATATCGACCACGCCTGGAGCGACGCCGCCATCCGCGGCGACAGGAAGGCGCTGGAGGCGCTCTACAGCGATGCCTACCTGGACCTGACGCCGGGCAGCGGCGGTGACAAGAAGAGCGCGATCGACGGCGCAGTCGAGGCCGCGGGTTCACCACAGCCCACGTCCGATTTCTACGCGATCAGCTGCAACGGCGACAGCGCGCTGGTCACCCATCGGAACGTGTTCACCGAGGGCGAGGGCGATGCTGCCATGCACTACTATGCGCGCAGCATCCATCACTTCGTGCGCGAAGGCGGGCAGTGGCGCGTGATCGGCAACGCCGGCCACGCGCTGACCGATGCCGACGTGATTGCCTACCTCGACCTGGAGTGGAACATCGCCGACATGAAGGGCGACAAGACCTGGTTCGAACGCAACCTGCACGAGGACTTCCTCGGTATCAGCGGGCGCACGGGCCAGCCCCAGGGCAAGAAGGAGGCCGTGGCCGAGGTCGGCACCATGAAGGTGTCGGAAGCGCGGACCACCGATCTGGGCGTGAACGTGATCGGCGACGTCGGCATGGTCACCGGCGTCTACCACACCAGCGGCACCGACGCCGACGGCAAGGCCTTCCAGCGCCGCCACCGCTACATCGACACCTTCGTTCGCGAAGATGGCCGTTGGCGGATCATGAGTTCGCAAGGCACCGAAGTCCGCGACTGAATCAGTGTGGATGCGGGCCAGTTCGTCCGTGATGCCGTCGTCGCCGCTTCTCCCGGCGACAGGGATGTGAATCCCCAGCCGGGTCGCCGTGGGCGCGTCGAACGCGCCCATGGCGACCCGGATCCACTCCTCGGCCCGCGTGTTCCGGAACAGGGTGCTGCCGCAGGTCCGCGCCGCGGCGCCAGTCCCGCTGAACCCCGACCGTCCGGCCCCGGGCCGGGTCCCGGCGGATTCAGGGCCGGGCTGCTATTGGTGATGCACGCTGCCCGCGCGGCGTTGGAGCCGGCTCCCTGCCCGGAGGCACCAAGGAGTCGGCACCATGTCTTTCGCACTTTTCCTGTTCGGCCTGGCGCTGCTCGTCGGCGGCGTGGCCTGGGCCATGGCCACCGCGGGCATCCCCACGGTGTATATCGGCATCACCTGCATCGTCATCCTGGGCGTCGGCATCATGGCCGCCGTCTCGAAGACGCGCACCAAGGATTGAACCGGCGCCGGCCTCGATCGGCCTAGACCCACCCGGTCGCGTAGAACACGCCGATGATCACGAACACCGCCAGCGTCTTGATGATCGTGATGGCGAAGATGTCCTTGTAGGCCTGGCGGTGGGTCAGGCCGGTCACGGCCAGCAGGGTGATCACCGCGCCGTTGTGGGGCAGGGTGTCCATGCCGCCGCTGGCCATCGAGGCCACGCGGTGCAGCACCTCCATCGGGATGCCGGCGGCATTGGCGTTGGCGATGAAGGTGTCGGCCATCGCCGCCAGCGCGATCGACATGCCGCCCGAGGCCGAGCCGGTGATGCCGGCCAGCGCGGTCACGGTGATGGCCTCGTTGACCAGCGGGTTCGGGATCGAGCCCAGCGCGTTCGCCACCACCAGGAAGCCGGGCAGGGCGGCGATCACGGCGCCAAAGCCGTATTCGGACGCCGTGTTCATCGAGGCCAGCAGCGCGCCGCCGATGGCCGGCTGCGTGCTCTCCGCGAAGTGCGCGGTCACCGGCTTCCAGGCCAGCACCAGCACCGCGGCGATGCCGGTCAGCAGCGCGCCTTCCACCGCCCAGATGGCGGCGATGCGGCTGACTTCCTGCACCACCGGCGCGGCGTTGCCGATCACGGAAGGCGCGAACTCGTGGCTCTCGCCGTAGATGCGCGGGATCAGCACGGTGTAGAGCTTGTTGCTGACGCCCACCAGCACCAGCGGCAGCAGCGCCACCCAGGGGTTGGCCAGTTTGTCGCCCGCGAAGGGCGCGGGCTCGTTCTTGAGTTCGGTGCCATAGCCTTCGCCGGCGCGCAGGGCCACGCGGCGGCGCCACTCCAGGTACATCATGCCCAGCGCCAGGATGAACACGCCGCCGATCGTGCCCAGCACCGGCGCCGCCCAGGTGTCGGTGCCGAAGAAGCCGGTCGGGATGATGTTCTGGATCTGCGGCGTGCCGGGCAGCGCGTCCATGGTGAAGGTGAACGCGCCCAGGGCGATGGTGCCGGGGATCAGGCGCTTGGGGATGTCGGCCTGGCGGAAGAGTTCGGCGGCGAACGGATACACCGCGAACACCACCACGAACAGCGACACGCCGCCGTAGGTGAGCACCGCGCACACCGCCACGATCGAAAGCATCGCCCGGTCCGGCCCGAACAGCCGGATGGTGGCCGCCACGATCGACTTCGAGAAGCCCGAGACCTCGATCAGCTTGCCGAAGATGGCGCCCAGCAGGAACACCGGGAAGTAGAGCTTCAGGAAGCCCACCATCTTGTCCATGAACAGCCCGGTGAACATCGGCGCCACCAGGCTCGGGTCGGTCAGCAGCACCGCGCCCAGCGCCGCCACCGGCGCGAACAGGATGACGCTGTAGCCGCGGTAGGCGACCAGCATCAGGAAACACAGCGCGGCGAGCACGATCAGGAAGGACATGCCTTCGGTCCCCGGTTCCAAGCAAGGCCCCGAGTCTCCCCAGCCGCCGCCGCCCCGGCCACTTGTACCAAGGTACAGGTGCCGCCGGCCCGGGCCGCCGCATAGTCTTCACGCCATGCGGCCATCCCGGCCTGCCCACCGCGTTGCAAGGGGATATCGAATGAAGCGCAACCACCTCAGCCTGGCCATCGGCCTCACCCTGTCCCTGGCGGCCGTGCAGGCCCAGGCCCAGTCGGCCCCGGCCGCGGCGCCGTCCAGCGAGGCGGTGACCCTCGACGCCGTGCAGGTCACGGCCCGCAAGCGCGAGGAAACGCTGCAGGAAGTGCCGGTGGCCGTGACCGCCTTCACCGCCGAGAGCATCGACAAGCTCAATATCCGCGACCTCGGCGACCTCGATGCGCAGGTGCCCAACCTCACCGTCTATGCCGCCCGCGGCTCCAGCAGCACGGTCACCGCCTACATCCGCGGCGTCGGCCAGTCCGATCCGCTCTGGGGCGTGGACCCGGGCGTGGGCATCTACCTCGACGACGTGTACATCGCCCGCCCGCAGGGCGCGCTGCTGGACGTCTTCGACGTCGAGCGCGTGGAGGTGCTGCGCGGCCCGCAGGGCACGCTGTACGGCAAGAACACGGTCGGCGGCGCCATCAAGTACATCTCGCGCGGCCTCACGGCCGACACCTCGGGCATGGCCCAGGTCACGGTCGGCAACTACGGCCAGCTCGACGTGAAGGGCGCGATTGGCGGCTCGCTCGGCTCCGACGCTCTGCGTGCCCGCGTCGCGGTCGCCAGCCTGCACCGCGACGGCTTCGGCGAGAACACCGTCACCGGCCAGGACGTGAGCGACAAGGAGATCCTGGCGGCGCGCGCCCAGGTCGGCGCCTTCATCAGCGACGACTTCAACATCCAGGTCGCCTTCGACTGGATGGACGACCAGTCCGGCGTGCGCGGCGCGAAGATGCTCGCCGCCAACCGCTTCGTGCCGACCGCGCCGCCGATGGCCAGCCGCTACGACGTGCGCAACGGCATGCCCAACGTCAACGACACCTCGATGACCGGCGTGTCGGCCGTGGCCAACTGGCGCATCAGCGACGACTGGAGCTTCAAGTTCATCAGCGCCCGCCGCGAGTCGGACACCGAGACCAACATCGACTTCGACACCACCCAGGCCACCATCGCCGACGTCAAGGCCTTCTACAGCGACGAGCAGGTGAGCCACGAGCTGCAGTTCAACTACGACAGCGGCGGCCGCGCCCGCGGCGTGATGGGCGTGTACTACTTCGACGGCGAGGCCGGCGGCCGGGTGCTGAACAACTTCTTCGGCTTCCTGTTCGGCGACACCCAGGGCACCGTGTACACCGACTCCATCGCGGTCTACGGCGACTGGAGCTTCGACCTCACGGACAAGTGGAAGCTCGACGCCGGCGTGCGCTGGACCGACGAGGACAAGCGCGCCGACGTGCTCAACCGCGGCTACAGCGACCGTACCTACACCACGCCGATCTCGGTGGTGGCCGACTTCGACCGCACCATCAACTTCACCAACGTCGCGCCGAAGATCTCGCTGGGCTACCAGGCCACCGACGACATCCTTGTGTACGGCCTCGCCACCCGCGGCTTCAAGTCGGGCGGCTACAACATCCGCGCCCAGGCCACCGCCGTGCCGCGCTCGGCCGAGCCCTTCGACGACGAGGTCGTGGACAGCTTCGAGGTGGGCACCAAGATGTCCTTCCTCGACCAGCGCCTGTTCCTGAACCTCTCGGCCTTCCACAACAAGTACGAGGACATCCAGCTGTCGGTGTTCACCAGCTACGACAGCAACGGCGACGGCACCAACGACGCCTTCTTCGGCGACTTCACCAACGCCGGCAAGGGCACCGTGCAGGGCCTGGAGGTCGAGTACCAGTGGTTGCCGACCCGGAACTGGCTGGTCAGCGGCAACCTGGCCTTCCTCGACGCCGAGTACGACGAATTCATCTACGCCGGCCTGAACATCGCCGACGAGCAGGAGTTCACCAACGCCCCGGAGTTCTCCGGCGCCATCAACGTCGAGTACCGCACCGACCTCGCCAACGGCGGCAACCTGGCTGCACGCGTGGGCTACAGCTACCAGGACGACGTGGTGGCCACCACCGAGATCGTCCGCACCGGCGCGCTGCCGATCACCCAGGACGGCTACGGCCTGGTCAATGCCGGCGTGATCTGGAACACGGGCGGCAACTGGTCCTTCTCGCTGCAGGGCAGCAACCTCACCGACAAGGAGTACCGGACCACCGGCTACAACCTCAACGCGGCCCTCGGCGTCATCACCGGCTTCTACGGCCCGCCGCGCCAGTACAGCCTGTCGGCCCGCTACGACTTCTGATGAACCAGTTTCCCCGGGGAATATCCCTACGGGCCGCGCAAGCGGCCCGTCTTTTTACTCCAGGGCCTCGGCCGGCCGTGCTCGCGGCGATGCTGCTGCTCGCGGGTTGCGCCGGGCCGACGGCACCGCCGCTGCCGCGCCTGGCCATCGATCCCGGGCGCGTCGCGGTGGCCGGCGTGTCCTCGGGCGCGTACATGGCGACCCAGGTGCACTTCGCGTACTCGGACCGGCTGGCCGGCGCGGCGCTGGTGGCGGGCGGGCCCTACGGTTGCGCCGAAGGCAAGCTCGAGGTCGCGCTCGGTCCTTGCATGAAGGCCGAGCCGGCGGCGCCGGATGCGGTGCGCCTGGCGGCGGGGGTGCGCGAACGCGCGGCGGCGGCCGG
>NZ_JALHQI010000061.1 GCF_022842045.1 Arenimonas sp.
CGCCCCGCCGCGCCTGCCGCCGCGGTGGAGGACGCGCCCGACGCCGCGCTGTCGGCGCCGGGCGACTACGAGTGCGTGCTCGATGCCGCCGCGCTGCAGGCCTGGGTCGCCCGCCTGCAGGCCGCCGACCTGGTGTCCTTCGACACCGAGACCGATTCGCTCGACCCGATGCGCGCCAACCTGGTCGGCCTGAGCTTCTGCGTCGAGCCCGGCAAGGCCTGCTACATCCCGGTCGGCCACGACTACCCCGGCGCGCCCGCGCAGCTCGATCGCTCCGCGGTGCTCGAGGCCTTGCGCCCGGTGCTCGAGGACGCCGCCAGGCCCAAGCTCGGCCAGCACGGCAAGTACGACCTGCACATCCTGCGCCGCCACGGCGTCGAGGTGCGCGGCTACGCCGAGGACACGATGCTCGAGAGCTTCGTCTTCAACGCCGGCGGCCAGCGCCACGACATGGACACGCTGGCGCAAAAGTACCTCGGCTACACCACCATCAAGTACGAACAGGTGGCGGGGAAGGGCGCCAAGCAGATCCTGTTCTCGCAGGTGGCGCTCGACGACGCCACGAAGTATGCGGCCGAAGATGCCGACATCACCCTGCGCCTGCACCGCGTGCTGTCGGCGAAGCTGGCGGCCGAGCCCACGCTGCAGGCCGTCTATCGCGACATCGAGATGCCGCTGGTGCCGGTTCTCACGCGCATGGAGGCCACCGGCGTGCTGATCGACGTGGCCGAATTGCGCCGCCAGAGCGCCGACCTGTCGCAGCGCATGATGGCCGCGCAGCAGCGCGCGCACGAACTCGCCGGCCGCGCCTTCAACCTCGATTCCCCCAAGCAGCTGGGCCAGCTGCTGTTCGAGGAGCTCAAGCTGCCGGCGCTGGTGAAGACCCCGACCGGCGCGCCCTCCACCAACGAAGAAGCGCTGGAGGCCATCGCCGACCAGCACGAACTGCCGCGCCTGGTGCTCGACTACCGCGGCCTGGCCAAACTGCGCAACACCTACACCGACAAGCTGCCGGAGATGGTCAACCCCGACACCGGCCGCGTGCACACCAGCTACCACCAGGCCGGCGCAGCCACGGGCCGCCTGAGCTCGAACGACCCGAACCTGCAGAACATCCCGATCCGCACCGAGGACGGCCGCCGCATCCGCACCGCCTTCATCGCGCCGGAAGGCCGCCGCATCGTCGCCTGCGACTACTCGCAGATCGAGCTGCGCATCATGGCCCACCTCTCCGGCGACCCGGGCCTGGTGCGCGCCTTCGAAGGCGGGCTGGACGTACACCGCGCCACCGCATCGGAAGTCTTCGACGTGCCGCTGGAGAAAGTGAGCGGCGACCAGCGCCGCGCCGCCAAGGCCATCAACTTCGGCCTGATGTATGGCATGAGCGCCTTCGGCCTCGCCAAGCAGCTGGGCATTGGCCGCGGCGACGCGCAGGACTACATCGCGCTGTACTTCGGCAAGTACCCGGGCGTGCGCGACTACATGGAGCGCGTGCGCCAGCAGGCGCGCGAGCAGGGCTACGTCGAGACCGTCTTCGGCCGCCGGCTGCAGCTCAACGAGATCCACTCGCGCAACCAGGCCCAGCGCGCCGGCGCCGAACGCGCCGCGATCAATGCGCCGATGCAGGGAACCGCCGCCGACATCATCAAGCGCGCCATGGTTTCGGTGCAGGACTGGCTGGACGGGCAGGGCGGCCGGGCGGTGATGATGATGCAGGTGCACGATGAACTGGTGTTCGAGGTGGACGCCGGCTTCGTGGATACCCTGGTCGGCGAGGTGCGCCAGCGCATGGTCGCCGCCGCCGAGCTCCGGGTGGCCCTGGTGGTGGACGTGGGCACCGGTTCGAACTGGGAAGAAGCGCACTGAACTGTGACGGATTTCGCCTTGTTTATCAGGCGGTTGCCAAAGGCATGAATCTCTCCTGAATTTGTTTCCGGAGATGCCGGGCTGTTCACGAACTTCTCATGGTCCGGGAGGTCTACTAGGCGCGTCGGATGCAAGGTCCGGCGCAGGATCACTCCCTCCCCTGAGTGGATCCACCGGGAACCGGGCTCTCCCCAGCCTCAGGTTCCCACCCCTGACCCCGCGGGCTTCCCCTGGCCCGCGGGGTTTTTATTTGCCCCGCTTCCCAAGCCCGTGCGCAAGGCGCACGTGACTCAAGGGGTGAGCCAGTCGCGGGGCTTGAGGTAGTCGGCGAGGCGGGCCTCGGCGCTGCCGGGTTCCGGGGTGTAGGCGTATTCGAAGCGCACGCGCGGCGGCAGGCTCATCAGGATCGATTCCGTTCGGCCGCCGCTTTGCAGGCCGAACAGCGTGCCGCGGTCCCAGACCAGGTTGAACTCCACGTAGCGGCCGCGGCGGTAGAGCTGGAACTCGCGTTCGCGTTCGCCGTAGGGCGTGTCCTTGCGGCGGCCGACGATCGGCAGGTAGGCGTCGAGGAAGGCGTCGCCGACCGCGCGCGTGTAGGCAAAGCTGCGCTCGAAGCCGTCGGCGTGCAGGTCGTCGTAGAACAGGCCGCCGACGCCGCGCGCTTCGTCGCGGTGCCTGAGGAAGAAGTACTTGTCGCACCACGCCTTGTGCTCGGCGTAGCGCGTCGCACCAAACGGGGCGCAGGTGGCGTGCGCCACCTCGTGCCAGTGTCGCACGTCTTCGTCGAACGGATAGAAGGGCGTGAGGTCGAAGCCGCCACCGAACCACCAGATCGGGTCGCGGCCCTCCGGGCGCGCTTCGAAGAAGCGCACGTTCGCGTGCGACGTCGGCACGTAGGGGTTGCGCGGATGGATCACCAGCGACACACCCACCGCGCGCCACGGGGCGCCGGCCAGCTCCGGCCGGTGCGCGGTCGCGGAGACGGGCAGCGTGGCGCCGGAGACATCCGAGAAGCCCACGCCCGCCTGCTCGAAGACCGTGCCGTCCTTCAGCACCCGGCTGCGGCCACCGCCGCCCAGGGATGGGCCAGTGTCCCGGGAGGGACCGCCGCCCAAGGAGGCGCCTTCCGCCCCCCGCGTCCACGCATCCTCGGCGAAGCGCCCGCCGTCGATGGCCTCGAGGCCGGCGCAGATGCGGTCCTGGAGCGTGCGCAGGTAGTCCTGCACGGCGTTGAAGTCAGTCATGGGGCACCCGTGGCAAGCAGGCCGCCATGATAGCCGCCCCGGCCGGCGGCTATAATCGCGCCCAGCAATGAACTCCCCCGACCCCACTCCCGCGCGGCTCCGGATCGTTCCCGAACGGCGCGACGAAGCCCTGATCCCCTTCCGCTTCCAGTCCGGCGTGGCGTCGCCGCTGGCGATCGACTGCCCGCCGCTGGCCGGCCCCGCCGACGAGGCCTGGCTGGCCGGCGCCATCACCGAATCGGCCGAGACCGCTGGCGCCGCCTGGGCCCATGGCGAGCACTACGCGCTGGTCGCGCTGGCGGTGGACGAGGCCGCGGGCGACATCGAATCGGCCGCCGCCTGCGGCTACGAACGCCTGCTGGTCGCGGTGCGGCCGTCCGCGCATCCCTACCTGCTGCGGATCTGGAACTACTTCGCCGCGATCAACCAAGGCGAGGGCGACGACGAGCGCTATCGCCGATTCTGCGTCGGCCGTGCGCGCGCCGTGGACGGCATGTTCAACGATCCGCCGCCCGCCGCCACTGCGATCGGCACGGTCGGCGTACCTGGCCAGCTCAAGGTGGTGGCGCTGTGCTCGCGCGCGCCGGCGATCGCGCTGGAGAATCCGCGGCAGACGCCGGCCTGGCAGTACCCGCGCGAACACGGCCCGGTGTCGCCGGGCTTCTCGCGCGGCGCGGTGCTCGACGCCGACACCGCCACGCCGCGCCTGCTCGCCTCGGGCACGGCCAGCATCGTCGGCCACGTCTCGCTGCACCTGGGCGACTGCGCCGAACAGCTGCGCGAGAGCCTGCGTAACCTGGACGCGCTGATGGCGCAGGCGGCCGAAAAGACCGGGCACCGCTTCCAGCCCGCCGGCTGCGAGGCGCTGCGCATCTACCTGCGCCACGCGGCTGACCTCGACGCGGCCCGCGCCGTGATGGCCACCACCGGCATCCCGGCCGACCGCATCAGCTACCTCCGCGGCGACGTCTGCCGCCGCGAACTCGACGTCGAACTCGAGGGCGTGTTCGCGGCGGGCTGAGCGTTTACTTCAGGTTGTCCTCGAACAGTTCGAGGATGCGGCGGTACTGGTCGTACCAGCTTTCCGGGTGCTGGTAGCCGTGGCGCTCCAGCGGATAGCTGGCCAGCTCCCAGTCGTGCTTCTTGAGTTCGATCAGGCGCTGCGCCAGGCGGATCGAGTCCTGGTAGAAGACGTTGTCGTCGATCATGCCGTGGCTGATCAGCAGGTGGCCGCGCAGGTTCTCCACGTACTCGATCGGCGAGGACTTGCGGAAGGCCTCCGGGTCGAGCTCGGGCGTGTTGAGGATGTTCGAGGTGTACTCGTGGTTGTAGCTGGTCCAGTCGGTGACCGGGCGGAGCGCGGCGCCGGCCTTGAACACGCCAGGCTCGCGGAACAGCGCCATGAAGCTCATGAAGCCGCCGTAGCTGCCGCCGTAGATGCCGACGTTGGCGGCGTCGCCCTGGTGCTGCGCCACCATGTACTTCACGCCGTCCACGTAGTCCTCGAGCTCCGGGTGGCCCATCTGCCGGTAGATCGCCGTGCGCCAGTCGCGGCCGTAGCCCTCGGAGGCGCGGAAGTCCATGTCCAGCACGATGAAGCCGCGCTCGACCAGCAGCTGGTGGAACATCTGCTCGCGGAAGTAGTTCGGGTAGCGGTCGCTGACGTTCTGCAGGTAGCCGGCGCCGTGCACGAACATCACGATCGGGTACTTGCGGCCGGCCTCCAGCTGCGCCGGGCGGTAGAGCTTGGCCCAGACCGTGCCGGCGCCGTGGGTGGACGGCACTTCCACCGTCTGCGGCGCCAGCCAGGTGCGCGACTTGAAGTCCTCGCTGCGGGTGTCGGTGAGCTTGCGCGCCTCGCCGCCGGCCACCGGCTGCACCGCCAGCTGCGGCGGCGTGTGGTGGGCCGACCAGCGCAGCAGCAGCTGGCCGCCATCGGGCGACAGCGCGAAGCTCTCGACGCCGTCGAGCGCGGTGACCTCGCGCACGCTGCCACCGTCGCGCGACGTGGCGCAGACTTCGTAGTCACCCGGGCGCGTGCGGTTGCAAAGGAAGTACACGGTGGTGCCATCACGCGACCACTGCGGCTCGGAGGCTTCCCATTCGCCGCGGGTCAGTGCCTTCGCGCGCCCGCCCGGCGTCGCGGTGTACAGGTGCGACCAGCCGCTCTCCTCGGACAGGAACCACACGGTCCGGTTGTCCGGCAGCCAGCCGAAGTCGTTGAAGTTCCAGTTGATCCACGCGGTGTCGGTCAGGCGGTGCAGCGGCTGCAGCACGCCCGCCTCGAAATCGACGGTGGCGATCCAGCGGTCCTTGTTGTCCACCGCGCGCGCCATCACGGCCACGCCGCGGCCGTCGTCCGACCACTGGATGCCGCCGATGCGCAGCGCGCGCTCGCCCTTGAGCGGATCGATCTTGGCGGCGCGGCGCAGGTCGGCCAATGGGTCGGTGGTGATGCCCGGCAGCGGCGCGAACGGAAGGTCGCGCAGGCGGTTGTCGCGCAGGTCCACCAGTTTTAGCTGCTGCGGGATCGGCGCGTTGCGGCCGACGCGCACGCGCACGTCCTCGGCCTCTTCGTAGCCCGATTCGGTCACGTACTTGGGCATCTTGCCGGTGCGGCCGGCCTCGGCGCCCTTGGCCTGGGTGACCACCAGCAGCCAGCGGCCGTCGGGCGACATCGAGGAGGTGCTGATCTCGACCTTGTCGCCAAGGTAGGCCGGCGCGGCGGCGCGGGTCGGGTCGGCGGCGCGCAGCGCCTCGGCGTGGTCGCGCAGGGCCTCGCGCTGCGCCTTCTCGCGCGCCAGCGTGCTGCTCAGGCGCAGCTGGTGGTCGCGCAGGGCGTCGGCTTCGGGCGCGGCGGCCGGGTCCTTCTCGGCGCGCGGCAGCGCAACCGGCTGGGCCAGGCGCGTATCGGGCGACCAGCGGAACCAGTCGTTGCCCACGCTCCACACCACGTCGCGGTCGTTGGCAGCGAAGCGCGCATTCGTTTCCGCTTCGGCGCTGCGGGTGATCTGCTGCAGCGCGCCGCCCACCTCGCGCAGGAACACGTCGCCGTTGCGCACGAACACCGCACGCCTGCCGGCCGCATCGAAGTCGACCTGGGCACCATCCACGTCCGCCAGGGCAGCGCCTTCGACGCGCACGGGCGTGCCGCCGGCGACCGGCAGCGTCCAGGTGTCGCGGACCGGCGAGCCGTCGCGCTTGAGGGTGTACAGCGCGCGCTGGCCATCCAGCGACCACCAGGCCTGTTCCACCGGCGGTCCGATCCAGTCGGGATGCGCCATGGCCTGGTCGAGGGTCAGTGGGGTGTCGTTCGCCAGGGCCGGCGCGGCGACGGCCGCGAGCAGGGCGAGGGCGAGATGGCGATGGCGCATGGCGGCTCCCGGTGGCTGAAGAAGGCCCGCAAGCCTAGCAAAGCCGGTGTCCCCGCGGCCCGTGCTGCTTTTCCCCCGTGGCGTTTGCGGCGACAATCGCCCGAACCCTGCGGCGGGACCATGCAAGCCTACGTCTACAAATCCCTCCGGAAGCCCGACACCTACGTCTACCTGCGCAAGCGGGACGACTTCGCGGTGATGCCCGAACCCGTGCGGCTGCCGCTGGGCGAGCTGGCCTTCGTGCTCGAGGTGGCGCTCACGCCCGAGCGGCGACTGGCCCAGGCCGACGCCGCCGTGGTGCGCACCAACCTGGCCACGCACGGCTTCCACCTGCAGTTCCCGCCGACCGTGCTGGATCCCCTGGTCGATGGCTGAAGCCCGCCGCGTCGCGTTGGCCTGGGCCTGGCTGCTGCTGGGCGCCGGCCTGACCCTGGGGGTCGCCTGGCCGCATCCGGCCGGTTTGCTGGGCGCCTGGTTGGCGCAGCCCGCGCTGGCGATCGGCCTGGGCAGCCTGCGCGGCCTGCGGCCCACGCCTGGCTTCGACGCCGCCGGACTGCGTGAAGCCCTGGGTCTCGCCCTGGCCTGGCTGCTCGGCCTGGGGCTGGTGGCGTTGGCCACGGCCTGGCCGCTGGCGGCGCTGCGCGACAACGGTTCGCTGACGTCGGCATTGGCGCTGAGCGGCATGGCCGGCGCGGCGCTGCTTTGCCTCTGGCGGGCCTGGCCGGCCTACGGCCTGGCCGAGCGCGAGTCGGGACGCCTGCCGCCGCTGGCGGCCGCGGTCGGTGCCGGTGGCCCGGAAGAGGCGGGGCGGGGCTTCGTGGTCGCGCTGGCGGTATTCGCCGTGCTGGCGGGTTCGCTGCTGCTGGCCTGGCCCGGCCTGGTGCCGCTGACGCAGCGCTGGCTGGCGGCGGGCGGCCTGCTGGCCGTGGCGGTGGCCGCGCATGTCCTGGTGCAGCGCTACGGCGCGCCGCCGGCGCCGCCATCGCTGGCCAGCCTGCCGATCTACGGCGATGACGGTGACGACGATGAACTCGTGGCGGCGACTGGTGCCGACACGGGGCTGTCGCCGGAGGCCGAGCTTTACGCCGCCGCCCGCGCCGGCCGGATCGAAACCGCGCTGTCCTTGCTCGAATCCGGCGTCGACCCGGGCGCCGAACCCGATCCCGGTGACCCCGACCAGCGCACGCTGCCGATGCTGGCCGCGCTGCTCGGCGACCTGCGCCTGCTGCGCGAGCTGATTGCCCGCGGCGTCGACCTCAACGACGAGCACGCGGGCCTGACCCCGCTGCTGGCCGCCACCCGCGACAGCTGGCACGGCCGCCCCGAGGCGGTGATGACCCTGCTGGCCAACGGCGCCGACCCGCGCCGCGCCGACGCCGACGGCAACACCCCGCTGCACCACGCCGCGCGCAGCACCGATGCCGCCGTGGCCGCGCTGCTGCTCGATGCCGGTGCCACGCTCGAGGCGCTCAATGCGGAGGGATTCAGCCCGCTGGGCATCGCCTGCGCCGCCGGCAACTGGCGCCTGGCGCGCTTCCTGATCGAGCGCGGCGCCAAGCCCGAGCCCAAGGATGGCCAGCCGGCGCTGCTGGCCGCGGTGGTCGGCGACGACGACACCGCCGGCGTGCAGCTGCTGCTGCGGCACAAGGCGCGGGTGGATGCGCGCGGCACCCGCCAGCGCACCGCGCTGCTGCTGGCCTGCGCGGCGGGCAACGCCGAGATCGTGGGCGAACTGCTCGACGCCGGCGCCGATCGCAACGCCCACGACGCCGACGACATCACGCCGCTGCTGGAGGCCGCCCGCGGCCACCACGCCGGCGTGCTGGCGCGCCTGGCGCAGGCACGACCCGATGTCGCCGCCGTCGATGGCCACGGCCGCAATGCCCTGGTGCTGGCGACGGAGGCCGGCGCGACGCCGGAGTTCCTGCGCCATTTGATCGCGCTGGGCGTGAATCCCGAGCAGCGCGACGCCGACGGCCGCCGCGCGCTCGAGCATGCGCTCGGCGCGGGCCGCTGGCCGCTGGTGGCGGTGCTCGACCCGTCCTATCCGCTGCCCGCCAGCGTCGCCGAAGGCCTGTCCGAGGGCCACTTCGAGAAGACCCCGCGCGAACTGCTGCGCGAGGCGCTGCAGTCCGGCCGCCGCGAGTCGGCCGAAGCGATGCTGCGCCTGGGGGCCGGGCCGGACCAGCAGGGCATGGCCTCGCTCCTGCTGGAGTTCTCCGGCGAAGGCGATGCGGCCGGCTTCGACTGGCTGCTGCGTCACGGTGCGCGCGCCGACTTCGCCATCGACGGCGAGCAGAGCGTGCTGTTCCACCTGCTGGGCCGCGGCGGGCATGCGCTGCCGGCGCTGCAGCGGCTGCTGGAAGTGGCGCAGCCGGTCGGCGGCCGCGGTGGCCTGGCGCTGTGGCTGCAGGCCTGCCAGAGCGGCGAGCACACCACGCGCGGCCACGAGCAGTTCGCGCTCGGCCTGCTTGAGCGCGGCGCCGATGCCTTCGGCGGGTCGCCCGCGGATCCGCCGCTGGGCCTGGCGATCCAGCTGGGCTGGCTGCGGCTGGCCGAAGCCCTGCTGGCCACCGGTGTGGATCCCAACGCCCGCGATGGCCGCGGCCACACCGCGCTGCACCTGGCCGCCACCCTGGGCCGGGAAAGCGCTCTGCGCGTGCTGATCCGGCACGGCGCCTCGCCGGCGCTGGCCGCGCCCGACGGCCAGACGCCGCTCGGCCTGGCGTTGGCGGCTGATCGCCGCGAGCTGTCGCATTGGCTGGAGTGGCGCCAGTGGCAGCTGCCGGGCCGCGCGCTGCAGGCGGCCGACCTGCCGGCCGCCGCGATGGCCGGCGATGCCGAGGCCGTGCTGCGCCTGCTCGAGCTCGGGCTGCCGGTGGACGGCACCGATACCCAGGGCTGCACCGCGTTGCTGCGCGCCGCCGGCGGCGGCCACGACGTGGTGGTGGCGCTGCTGCTCGAGCGCGGCGCCGACACCGCGCTGTCCGCCCGCACCGGCGCCACCCCGCTTTCGGCCGCCATTTCCATGCGCCACGTCGGCGTGGTGGACCAGCTGCTGCGCGCCGGCGCCGCGCCCGACCTGGCCCTGCCCGGCGATGTCACCCCGCTGATGCTCGCCGCCGCGCTGGGCCAGCCCGAACTGGTCTCGCGCCTGCTGGCGCACGGCGCCGACCCGCAGGCGCGCGATGCCCAGGGCCTGGGCCCGCTGCACTGCGCGGCCCTGCACGCGTTCTCGTCGCGCGACCGCCAGCGCGTGCTGGCCCTGATGGACATCCTGCTGCTGGCCGACGCCGAACCCGACGACGCCAGCGCGCTCGGCCAGACGCCGCTGCTGTTGCTGCTGGGCGCGCGCGCCGAGCCCGGTGCCGCCTGCGACGAGGACGTGCTGCTGGCGGCGCTGGAGCGCCTGCTGGCCGAAGACGTCAGCCTTGACGCGCAGGATCAGCGCGGCTTCACCCCGCTGCACCTGGCGGCGCTGCACGGCCTGCCGCGCGTGGTGCAGCGCCTGCTGCGCGAAGGCGGCAACCGCCAGGCCCGCGACGGGCTGGGCCGCACGCCGCACGACATCGCCGTGCTGCGGGGCTTCGTGGATGTCGCGGCGGAGTTCGAACCGTCGCGCGGCGGAACGCCGTCGTTGGCGAGGTTCCTGCGGGACCCGCGGTGAGGCAGGAACTAGGAACTAGGAACTAGGAACTAGGAACTAGTGTCGGCAGCAGGCTTGCGTAGAAGGCTATTCACTAGTTCCTAGTTCCTTTTTACTAGTTCCGTCGATTCCAATTCCTTCACCGCCCCGCATCTCCGTCGTCTTCCACCGGCTCGACGTCCGCCTCGAACAGCGTCTCCAGCTCACGCTGCGCCTCGCGCGCCGACGCCACCAGCGCCGCCTCGTCGTCGTAGACCAGGTGCTGCTGGCGCAGCAGGGCCTCGTCGTGCTCGCGGAACTGCTCGGTATTGCGCGCGGCCTCGTCGGCCGGCACGCCCAGCGCCTCCATCACCCGCCGGCCCATGACCAGGCTGGAGTGGAAGGTCTCGCGCGTCACCTGCACGTCCATGTCCATCAGCTTGAAGGCGTGCTGGCGGTTGCGGGCGCGGGCGAAGACCTTCAGGTGCGGGAACATCCGCTTCACCAGCCGCGCGGTGCGGATGTTGGCGTCGGGGTCGTCGGTGGTCAGCACGAAGACCTCGGCCAGGTCGGCGCGGGCGGCGCGCAGCAGCTCGGGCCGGGCCGGGTCGCCGAAGTAGATCTTGTTGCCGAAGCGGCGAAGGAAGTCCACCTGCTCGGCGCTGGTTTCAAGCGCCGTGAAGGGGATCTTCCGGGCGCGCAGCATGCGCCCGACGATCTGCCCCATCCGCCCGAAGCCGGCGATGATCACGCGCGGGTGCTCGCCCTCGATGGTGTCGTGCGGCCGCTCCGGCGTCGTCCCGGGGTGCGTGTGCAGCCAGCGCGACACCGCCAGCAGCGCCAGCGGCGTGGCCGCCATGGACAGGCCAATCACCACGAACAGCTTGTCCCGCATCGCGGCCTCGATCAGGCCCGCCTTGAGCGCCTCGGCGAACACCACGAAGCCGAACTCGCCGCCCATCGCCAGCACCGCGCCCAGGCGAAGGGCGTCGCGCAGCGGCAGCCCGCCCGACCAGCGGCCGATGGCCACCAGCAGCAGCGTCTTGACCGCCAGCAGCGCCAGCACGCCGCCCAGGATCACCGAGGGTTCGCGCGCCACCACGCCCAGGTCGATGCTCATGCCGACGGCCATGAAGAACAGGCCCAGGAACAGGCCCTTGAACGGTTCGATGTGGGATTCCAGCTCGTGCCGGTACTCCGAATCGGCCAGCAGCACGCCGGCCAGGAACGCGCCCAGGCCCATCGACAGCCCGGCCCACTGCATCAGCCACGCATTGCCCGCCACCACCAGCAGCGCGGTGGCCGTGAAAACCTCCACCGAGTTCGCCCGCGCCACCGCGCGCAGCACGTGCCGCAGCAGGAAGCGCCCGCCGATGATGACGGCGGCGATCACCACCACCGCGTTGAGCACCGACTCCAGCGGCGGCGCCGACCGTGCGAGCGCCTTGGCCTCGCCCATCAGCGGGATCGCGGCCAGCAGCGGGATCGCGATAAGGTCCTGGAACAGCAGGATCGCGAACGCCACGCGCCCGTGCGCGGCGGTCAGCTCCTTGCGTTCGGCCAGCAGCTGCAGCCCGACCGCCGTGGACGACAGCGCCAGGCCGAGGCCCACGATCACCGGTGCCTTCCAGCCACCGAGGAAGGTGGCGGCCACCAGTCCGATCGCCGCCGCCGAGACCAGCACCTGCAGCCCGCCCGTGCCGAACACCTGCCGGCGCATCACCCACAGCCGCGGCGGGCTGAGCTCCAAGCCAATGATGAAGAGCAGCATCACCACGCCGAACTCGGACACGGCCAGCACGTCCTCGGGGTCCGGCACCATCGCCAGGCCCTCGGGCCCGATCGCCACGCCCGCGGCCAGGTAGCCGAGGATCGCGCCCAGCCCCAGCCGGCGGAACAGCGGCACCGCGACCACCGCCGCGACCAGGAAGACCAGGATGATGGAGAGGTAGCCGGTGCCGTGCATCCCGCGATTATGCGGCAGCCGCGTGACGGCGCGACACGGCGGAGGGCGAACCGACGCGTGCGCGGCATTTTCGCGTTGCCAGGCCCGGTCGGCGATGCTTAACTCGGAATCCGCGCCAGCCCCACGGGAATCCATGGAACCCATGAAATCCATCGCGATGATGCTGCTGCTGGCTACCGCCCAGGTATTCGCCGCGGCCAATGCCGAGCCGGAGATCTACACCGCCACCACTACCGGCGAGTTGACGGTGGATGCCGAGGGGCGCGTCACCTCGGTCGCGCTTGACCCGAAATCGCTCGGGGCCGACCTGGTGCAGGACTTCGAGTCGCAGATGCGCGCTTGGGCGTTCGAGCCGATCCTTAAGGACGGCCAACCCGTGCCGGTCAAGGCCCGGCTGTCGGTGGGCCTGCTGGTCATCCGCCAGCCGGGCGCGGAAAACATGCGCATCGGCTTCGAGCGCGTGCAGTTCTTCGAGCCGGTGGCGCGCAAGGCGGCCGAGGGTGTGTCGCGCTCGCTTGCGCCGCCCGCTTACCCGGAGAGCGAGCTCAGGGATGGCATCGGTGCCCGCGTCGACCTGCTGCTGCGCCTGGACGCCGAGGGCCGCGTCACCGATGCCGCGGCCGAGACGGTGAACCTGTTCGGTGAGCCGGAGCCCAGGCTGCGCGAGCGCCACGGGCGCAACTTCAGCAAGTCGGCGGTGCGGGCCACCGCCCGCTGGCGCATCCCGGGCATCGAGGGCGGCGTAGTCGTGGTGCCGGTCACCTTCATGCCCGGCGGCGTGGATTCGAACCGCTGGATCCGCACCCACGGCGTCGCCGTGGAGACGCCGGCCTGGGTGACGGCCGAGCGGGCCTCGTCCGGCGCCATCGCGCTCGACGCCAGTGGCGCCCGTCCCTCGGAGCGCTGGAAGCTGGTGACGCCCATCGGCGGCTGAGCCTCCCGCGTAACGGAAAAGCCCCGCCGAAGCGGGGCTTTTCGTTGCGGCGGCTGGCAGGACTCAGCGCTTCATCGAGCTGAAGAACTCGTCGTTGGACTTGGTGTTCTTCATCTTCTCGAGCAGGAACTCCATCGCGGCCAGCTCGTCCATCGGGTGCAGCAGCTTCCGGAGGATCCAGATCTTCTGCAGCATGTCCGGCTCGATCAGCAGCTCCTCGCGGCGGGTGCCGGAGCGGTTGATGTTGATGGCCGGGTAGACGCGCTTCTCGGCGATGCGGCGGTCCAGGTGCACTTCGCTGTTGCCGGTGCCCTTGAACTCTTCGTAGATCACCTCGTCCATCTTCGAGCCCGTTTCCACGAGGGCAGTAGCAATGATCGTCAGCGAACCGCCTTCCTCGACGTTGCGGGCCGCGCCGAAGAAGCGCTTCGGGCGGTGCAGGGCGTTGGCGTCCACGCCGCCGGTGAGCACCTTGCCCGAGCTCGGCACCACGGTGTTGTAGGCGCGGGCCAGGCGGGTGATCGAGTCGAGCATGATCACCACGTCCTTCTTGTGCTCGACCAGGCGCTTGGCGCGCTCGATCACCATCTCGGCGACCTGCACGTGGCGCGCGGCCGGCTCATCGAAGGTGGAGGAGATGACTTCGCCGCGCACGGAGCGCTGCATTTCGGTCACTTCTTCCGGGCGCTCGTCGATCAGCAGCACGATCAGGTGCACGTCCGGGTGGTTGTGCAGGATGGCCTGGGCCACGTTCTGCATCAGCATGGTCTTGCCGGCCTTGGGCGGCGACACGATCAGGGCGCGCTGGCCCTTGCCGATCGGCGACATCAGGTCCATGACGCGGCCGGTGATGTCCTCGGACGAGCCGTTGCCGCGCTCGAGCCGAAAGCGCTCGCGCGGGAACAGCGGCGTCAGGTTCTCGAACAGCACCTTGCCCTTCGACGCCTCCGGCGGCTCGCCGTTGATGGTGTCGACGATGTTGAGCGCGACGTAGCGCTCGCCGTCCTTCGGGCTGCGGATGCGGCCGGCGATGTGGTCGCCGGTGCGCAGGTTGAAGCGGCGGATCTGGCTGGGCGAGATGTAGACGTCGTCCGGGCCGGCCAGGTAGCTGGCGTCGTCGCTGCGCAGGAAGCCGTAGCCGTCGGGCAGGATCTCCAGCACGCCGTCGCCGGCGACGCCGGCGGGGTGGCGGGTGAGCACCTTGAGCAGGGCGAAGTTCACGTCCTGCTTGCGCATGCGGGCCACGCCCTCATGCAGGTTCAGCTTGTCGGCGATCTCCAGCAGCTTGTGCGCCGGCATCCGCTTGAGGTCGTTGAGGCTGTAGGTCGGGAAGTCGGGCGGCAGCTGCGGCATCGGGCGGTCGTTGCGCTCGCCGCCGCCATTGCCGCCACCGCCGTTGCCGGCGTCGTCATCGCCGCCGCCGTCGCGCGGACGGTCGCGGAAGCGGTCGCGCTTGTCGCGGAAGCGGTCGCGGCGATTGCGCCGGCCTTCGCGGAAGCCGCCTTCGCCCCCCTGGCCGCCGCCGTCGTTCTGCTGGCCGCCACCGCCCTGGCTTCCGCCCGGGGGCTGGCCGCCACCCTCGTGGCCGCCGCCGGAGCGCGGCTGGCCGCCCTCCTGGCTGCTGCCGCCGGACGGGGCGTCACCGCCGCCACTCACCTGCGCGGGAGCGCGCTCGGGTGCCGGGGCGTTCGGGGTTTCAGTGGGGTTCTGGGCGGGGGCGCTGCGCGGCTTGCGCGGGCGCTTCTCGGCGCTTACGCCGGATTCGTTTTCGTTATCGGACACAGGATTCACCTCGCGAAAGCGAGCGTGGGGGAGGGAGGGGTTCTTGCAGAAGAGAGTGGGCGCCCGGGGCGCCACGACGGCCTTACGCTAACACTGGCCACCCCGCGGCGACAACCCGCGCGGGGCGGAAGGCCCCGGCCAGGGCCGGGGCGCGGGCGCTCAGAGCGCCTTGTCCATGAACTGCGCGAGCTGCGACTTGCCGACCGCGCCGACCTGAGTCGAGTGCACCTTGCCGTCCTTGAACATCATCAGGGTCGGGATGCCGCGCACGGCGTACTGCCTGGGCGTCTGGGGGTTGTGGTCGATGTTGATCTTCACCACCTTGACCTTGCCGGCGTAGGTGCCCGCCAGCTCGTCGACCATGGGGCCGATCATCTTGCAGGGGCCGCACCACTCGGCCCAGAAATCCACCAGCACCGGGGTGTCGGACTTGAGCACCTGGGCCTCGAAGTCGCTGTCGCCCACGTGTAGGACCTGGTCGCTCATGCCTCAAACTCCTGATTTTCTTGGGGGATGCGGCCGGTTGCCGCCATCGTTGGGTTAAACTGGGGCGCTTTCGCCGATAAACAACCGACAGCGGCACCCCCGGACGCCACGAGTTTGCGATTCCCGGACAGGCCGCGCAAGCGCAGAGACGCGCCCCAAGAGAGTCCCATGTCCGATAAACCGCTGACCGATATCGTTTTTTCCAGTTTCGAGCTGCATCCGGCCCTGCAGGCCGGCCTCGAATCCGCGGGGTTCACCCGCTGCACCCCGATCCAGGCCCTGACCCTGCCGCTGGCCCTCAACGGCCGCGACGTCGCCGGCCAGGCCCAGACCGGCACCGGCAAGACGCTGGCCTTCCTGGTCGCGCTGATCAACCGCCTGCTGACCCGCCCGGCCCTGGCCGACCGCAAGCCCGAGGACCCGCGCGCGCTCATCCTCGCGCCCACCCGCGAGCTGGCCATCCAGATCCACAAGGACGCCGTGAAGTTCGGCTCCGACCTCGGCCTGCGCTTCGCCCTGGTCTACGGCGGCGTCGACTACGACAAGCAGCGCGAACTGCTGCAGCAGGGCGTGGACGTGATCATCGCCACCCCGGGCCGCCTGATCGACTACGTCAAGCAGCACAAGGTCGTTTCGCTGCACGCCTGCGAGGTCTGCGTGCTCGACGAAGCCGACCGCATGTTCGACCTCGGCTTCATCAAGGACATCCGCTTCCTGCTGCGCCGCATGCCGATCCGCACCGAGCGCCAGACCCTGCTGTTCTCGGCCACCCTCAGCCACCGCGTGCTGGAACTGGCCTACGAGCACATGAACGAGCCCGAGAAGCTGGTCGTGGAAACCGAGTTCATCACCGCCGCCAAGGTGCGCCAGCTGGTCTATTTCCCGGCCGACGAGGAAAAGATCCCGCTGCTGATCGGCCTGCTGACCCGCAGCGAAGGCCACCGCACCATGGTGTTCGTGAACACCAAGGTCTGGGTGGAGCGCGTGGCCAAGGCGCTCGAGCGCGCCGGCTTCCGCGTCGGCGTGCTGTCGGGCGACGTGCCGCAGAAGAAGCGCGAGACGCTGCTGGCGCGCTTCCAGAAGGGCCAGCTCGACCTGCTGGTGGCCACCGACGTGGCCGCCCGCGGCCTGCACATCGACGGCGTGTCGCACGTCTACAACTACGACCTGCCGTTCGACGCCGAGGACTACGTGCACCGCATCGGCCGCACCGCGCGCCTGGGCGCCGAGGGCGACGCGATCAGCTTCGCCTGCGAGCGCTACGCGATGTCGCTGCCCGACATCGAGGCCTACATCGAGCAGAAGCTGCCGGTGGCCGCGGTCGAGCCCGAGCTGCTGATCGCCAAGCCGCGCGCGCCGCGACCCAAGGTCGAGGGCGAGGACGACGGCGAGGCCGAGAGCGTCACTGCGATCTTCCGCGAAGTGCGCGAAGCCAAGGCCGCTGAAGACGAGAAGCGCGGTCGCGGCGGCCGCAGCGGCGGTCGCGACGGCGGCCGTCCGGGTGGCGGCTCGCGCGAACGCAGCGGCCCGCGCCCCGGCG
>NZ_JALHQI010000062.1 GCF_022842045.1 Arenimonas sp.
AGGCCCAGGATTTCCTCGCGCAGCTTGATCAGCGTGAACGCACCGCCGGCCGTCGGGGCCGCCTGGTTCGAGTAGCTGACCACCGACAGGCCCTTGTACTTGAGCTTGTGGTTCCAGATCAGCTCGTAGGCGTTCTGCGGGATCGGGAACGGGATGCCCTCGGCGCAGTTCTGGATGCCTTCGCCGTTGGCGACCAGCTTGCACTGGGTCGCGTTGCGCTTGGTGAAGTCGTACGTGCGCTGCGGGAACGAGGCGCTGCGGCGGGTCGGGTACACGTCCATGCGGAAGGTCGGGTACTTGGCGAACATCGCCTTCTGGCCCGGCGTCAGGACCTCGCCGTACTGGGCGACGTTGGCGCGGGTGACCGAGTACAGCGCCTTGTCGGCCGCGAACGGATCCGGGTGGAAGGTGCCGACCCGGAAGCCCGCGGGCGGGCGGACGATGCCGCCCTCCCAGGCCGGGATGGTGCCCGCGGCGTTACCCGCTTTCTCGGCGCCAACCGGGGTGAGGCTCTGGCCGAGCTTGGCGGCTTCCTGTGCGCTGACCGCGGCCTGCGCGGCGCCGGTGCCCAGCACGATCGCGCCGACCAGTGCGGTCAACGCGTGCTTCTTGATGATTTTCATCCTCTGCCTCCCTATTGGCGTCAGAACGAATACTTGACGGTGAACGACGCGAAGTCGCGGTCGTGGATCTGGTTGAACTGCTTGGCGCCGCTGAACTGGGTGTAGCTGAGGTCGAACACCAGCTTGTTGAGGTAGTTGGCCTCGACGCCGAGGGTCAGCGACTTGCGGTCCTCGAGGAAGTTGCCGCCCGGTCCCGGGGTGGTGCCGCTGACGTCATGGTTGAACGCGACGCGCGGAGACAGCGTGAGCGGGGTGCCGAAGGCGCTGGCGTAGTCGGCGCGGGCCGCGAGGCGGTAGCCCCACGAGAACGCGGTCGGGAAGCCGCCGGTCAGCGTCTGCGGGTTGCGCAGGCAGCCGGTCAGCAATGCGCCGGGGCCGGGGAAGCCGGCCGCGGAGACGTCGGCGACGTCGCAGCCGCCGCCGGTGTCGGTGCCTTCACCCTCGTAGCGCAGCTCGGACTGGGACGGCAGGTCCCAGACCTCGGTGGCACCGAGTTCGGCGACCACGGCGACCTGGTTGGCGCCCAGCACCTCGGCGAAGGCCTTGGTGAAGGTCATCTGGATCTGGCTGACTTCATGCTCGCGCCAGCCGCGGACTTCCTGGCCCAGGGCGAAGCTGCCCAGCTGGCTGTTGAACCGCAGCGCCGGCGCCGGGATGAACGGGTTCAGCGGGCTGAGCGCAGCGAACAGCAGCTCGACGTCGTCGACCTGCAGCGGGGCGTTCGGGCGGTGGCTGATCTCGCCCTGCCAGGCGACGCCGCCCGGCAGCGTGGTGTTCCAGCTCATGCCGTACAGCTGGATGTCCTCCGGGTACTCGACGAAGAAGCGGCCGCTGGCGGCGCCGACCACCGGGTTGTTGACGGCGCGGCCCGAGAGCAGCGGCACGCGGCTGTGGTAGTTGAGGAAGTAGAAGCCGAACTCGGTCTCGTTCAGCGCCTCGGCGTACCAGCGCAGCGCCATGCCGTACTGGCCGGCGTCATCGGCGGCACGATCCTCGATGCGGCCGACGGCGTTGCCGCAGCCGATGGCGATGATCTGGGCGGCCGTGGCGGCGCCGTAGATCGCGGAGAGGTCGGCGAAGCGGTCGGAAGTGGCGAAGCCGGCCGGGCCGCTGTAGCAGGTGGAGAAGAAGTTCTCGGGGTTGTAGACCGGCTGCGGCGTGGTGCCGAAGCCCAGCATCACGTAGGTGCCGCCCGGGGTGCCGAAGTCGTTGGAGCTGAAGTAGGTGCCGGAGGCGTCGACTTCGATTTCCTCGAACTCGAACATGTACACGGCCTCGAGGGCCACGTTCTCGGAGAGGTTGATCGAGCCCCAGACCATGTCGATCGGCAGGAAGGCTTCCTTCAGCTCGGCACCGGCCACGCGCAGGGCGGACAGGTCGACCGGGTTGATGACGTTGATGCCGTTCTGGATGAAGGTGCCCTCGCCCCAGCTCACCACCTGGCGGCCGACGCGGACGGTGCCGCCGAGCTGGCCTTCCTCGCCGAGCTCGAAGTTCTTGTAGACGAACATGTCCAGCATGCGGAAGCGCTGGCCGATGCGGTCCTGGGCGATCTCGGTGAGGTCGTCGCGGCCTTCGTTCTCGAAGTCGTGGAAGAAGGTGCCGCGGGCGAACGCGCCCCAGTCACGCCAGGTGACGCTGACTTCCGAGGTGATCTTGAGAGCGCTGGAGATGGCGTCGCCCTTGTCGTACTTGAGGTTGCCGTCGTCGCGGTTGGCCGAGAAGCGGCCCGGCGCGGCGATCTGCGAGGGCGCGCCCGGCACGCCGCCGGTCGAGGTGCAGCGGCCCGGGCCGACCGGGATCGCGCCGAGCGGGAAGTTCTGGGCGCAGAGCAGCGGGTTGAACCAGGACTTGGCGATCAGGTTCTCGTCCTGCTCCTCGGTGCGCCAGGAGTAGCCATAGGACACGGTGGTGTCCCAGCTGCCAGAGAGCTCGCCGCGCGAGAACTCGAAGGCTTGGGCGGCCGGGGCAAGCACGAGGCCGAGCGCGACGGCGGCGGCCAGCGGGGCACGAGCGGCCCGCCCGTGGTTTGCATGCAGTTTCTTCATGGGTGGATCCTCGGGTCAGGGCTTGCGTGCGGTAATCGGGGCGCCACCAAAGGCGGTGGCATCAATGGGCGGGTGGAGTAACGCCGCAAAGGAATTGTTCTTCATGACGGTTCTGGCTCCCCCCAGACTCTAGAGCATTTCCTCTAGGCATATTAATTGTTCGTTAGGATTTGGCAATGCTCCCGCGTATGGTGCCGGTCACGCTTCGCGATGCTGCGGCGCAACACGCGCCGGAAAGGCTTCCACGCCGGGCCTGAAGCCGCGCGGCACATGTCCCAGGGAGGCGCGCGCGGGCCCGCCGTCGTAGACCAGGTCCTGGCCGAGCCGGTCCAGGAAGCCCTCGCCCAGCCCCGGCCGGCCGCCCAGCCAGCGCAGGCAGCGCACGCCGAACCGGAACGCCCACCCGGGCACCCGGACCAACCGCGCGCCGGGCGCGCCGGCCGCCAGCGCCCTTGCCGCCATCTGGTCGAAGGGCAGCGCCTCGCCGCCCGGCAGGTCGAAGAAGCCCGGGCGCGGCCGCGGCTCGCGCAGGCAGGCCAGTACCGCCGCCGCGACGTCCTCGACGTGGACCGGCTGGCGCAGCCCGCGCGCGGTGGACGGCAGCGGCAGCACCCGCCAGCGGCGCGCCACGGCCACGAGCCGGCTAAGGTTACGGTCGCGGCCGTTGCCGTAGACCAGGGTCGGGCGCAGCACGGTCAGCGCGATGCCGCGCGCGCCGGCGACGGTGGCCAGCCGGCGCTCGGCCGTGCGCAGCGACATCGCCAGCACGCGCTCGCCGGCGTCGGGCGAGTCACGCTTGCCGTGCACGCTGGTCGAGCCCAGGGCCACGACGCGGGCCGGCGCCAGCGGCGAGCGCTCCAGCCAGTCGGCAAACGCATCCAGCGGCCCCAGGCTGGCGATCGCGCCGATCGCGTCCACGCACTGGAAATCCTCCAGCCCGGCCTGCACCCAGCGCACGCCCCGCCCTGCCGGATGCGGCTGCCTCGACACCGCGATGCAGGGCGGATCGGTCGGCGCCAGCGCCTGCGCGAACGCCGCGCCAACTTGCCCGCTCAGCCCGAACACAAGCCATGCCGCGCCTTCGGAATTCGTCTTCTGGTCCATGCCCCGAGCATAGCGCCGGGGTCACGACACGGGCACGACAAAGGCTTGGGTTAGACTTGGGAGCCGACCGTCGCCCCGCGGGGCGCCGCAACCGACCGCCGCCCGGCGCCGCTGGCCGCCGGGCGCCGACCTGCAAGGAACGCGATGCTCGAGGTACTGCTAGCCATTCCCTTCGTCCTGGCGCTGGCCATCGGCCTGCTGCCGCGCGAACGCCGGCGCACCGCCGCCTGGCTCGCGGGCCTGGCGCCCGCGGCCGGCCTGGTCCTGCTGGCCCTGTTGACGCCTCCCGTGCTGTCCGGCGACGGCGTGCGCAGCCTCACTGAATGGGTGCCGACGCTCGGCTTGGCGGTCTCGCTGCGGCTCGACGGGCTGGCCTGGATGTTCGCCGGCCTGGTGCTGGCGATCGGCGGCCTGATCGTGCTTTACGCCCGGTATTACCTGAGCGAAGAAGACAGCATGCCGCGCTTCTTCTGCTACCTGCTGCTGTTCATGGGCTCGATGCTGGGCCTGGTGGTGGCCGGCAACCTGATCCTGATGGCCGTGTTCTGGGAGCTCACCAGCATCAGCTCCTTCCTGCTGATCGGCTTCTGGAACCACCGCAGCGATGCCCGCGAGGGCGCGCGGATGGCGCTGGCCATCACCGGCACCGGCGGCCTGGCGCTGCTGGGCGGCGTCATCCTGCTGGGCCGCATCGCCGGCAGCTACGAGCTCGACGTGGTGCTGGCCGCGGGTCCGCAGATCCTGGCCAGCCCGTGGTATCCGGCGGCGCTGGGGCTGGTGCTGCTGGCGGTGTTCACCAAGAGCGCGCAGTTCCCGTTCCAGTTCTGGCTGCCGCACGCGATGGCGGCGCCGACGCCGGTGTCGGCCTACCTGCACTCGGCGACGATGGTGAAGGCCGGCGTGTTCCTGCTGGCGCGCCTGCACCCGGCGCTGGCGGGCAGCGACCTGTTCTTCTACGTGGTCAGCGGCATCGGCGCGGTCACGCTGCTGGTGGGCAGCTGGCACGCGATCTTCCAGCACGACGTGAAGGGCCTGCTGGCCTATTCCACCATCTCGCACCTGGGGCTGATCACGCTGCTGTTCGGGCTGTCCACGCCGATGGCGGTGGTGGCCGGCCTGTTCCACATCATCAACCACGCCACCTTCAAGGCCTCGCTGTTCATGGCCGCCGGCATCATCGACCACGAGACCGGCACTCGCGACATGCGCCGGCTGGGCGGGCTGTTCAAGCTGATGCCCTACACCGGCGCGCTGGCGATCATCGCCTCGCTGGCGATGGCGGGCGTGCCGCTGCTCAACGGCTTCCTGTCCAAGGAAATGTTCTTCACCGAGGCGCTGGAGGTCGAGGGCCACCAGTTCATGCGCTGGGCGGTGGCGGTGGCGGCGGTGCTGGCCGGCGCGTTCGGCGTCGCCTACAGCCTGCGCTTCGTGCACGACACCTTCTTCGGCACGGGCCCGGTGCGGATCGAGAAGACCCCGCACGAGCCGCCGCGCTGGATGCGCATTCCGGTGGAAGTGCTGGTGGTGGTCTGCCTGGCGGTCGGCATCGTGCCGGCCCTGACGATCGCGCCGGTGCTGCACGCCGCGGCCACCGGCGTGCTGGGCGACGCCGTGCCGGCCTACAGCCTGGCGATCTGGCACGGCCTGAACGTGCCGCTGATGATGAGCCTGTTCGGCCTGGCCGCCGGCATCGCGCTCTACTTCGGCATCCGCAAGCTGATCGACCTGTACGGCATCAGCTACGACTCGCTGGGGCGGCGCGTATTCGAGTGGAAGTTCGAGCGCGCCACCGGCTGGGCCGCGAAGCTCACCGCCACGCTGGAGAACGGCAGCCTGCAGCGCTACCTCGGCCTGATGGTGCTGGCGGCGCTGGTGATGGGCGCCACGCCGTTCCTGGCGGCGACGCTGGCGCCCGGCGCTTCGCAGCCGATGCCGCCGCTGGGCTGGCTGGTATGGGCGATCGGCGTGGCGGCGACGCTGGCCACGGTCGCGCTGCACCGGCAGCGGCTACTGGCGCTGGTGGTGATGGGCGCGGTGGGCCTGGCGGTCAGCCTGGCCTTCCTGCTGCTGTCGGCGCCGGACCTGGCCCTGACCCAGCTGCTGGTGGAGATGGTGACGATCGCGCTGATGCTGCTGGCGCTGAACTACCTGCCCGAGGAGTCTCCGGTCGAACGCTCGCGCCTGCGCCGGTGGCGCGACGCGGCGATCGCGCTGGCGGCGGGCGGCGGCACCGCGGCCCTGGTGTACGCGGTGATCACGCGCCCGTTCGAAACGGTCTCCTCGGAAATCCTGGCGCTGTCGCTGCCCGAGGGCGGCGGCACCAACGTGGTGAACGTGATCCTGGTCGACTTCCGCGGCTTCGACACGCTCGGCGAGATCACGGTGTTCGGCATCGCCGGCCTGGTGGTGCATGCCCTGCTGCGCCGCGCGCGCCTGCTGCCCGAGCGCGTGGTCGGCGGCACGCCGGACCCCCTGCTGATCCCGAACCTGGTGGCGCGCCTGCTGCTGCCGCTGGCGCTGGCGGTCTCGCTCTATCTCTTCCTGCGCGGCCACAACCTGCCCGGCGGCGGCTTCATCGCCGGCCTGGTGCTGGCGGTGCCGATGCTGCTGCAGTACGTGCTGTCGGGTACCGACTACGTCGAGCAGCGGCTGGGCTTCGACTACCCGCGCGTGATCGGCCTCGGCCTGGCGGTCGCGCTGCTCACCGGGCTGGGCAGCTGGCTGCTCGGCTATCCCTACATGACCAGCCATACCGACTATGTCGCCGTGCCCCTGCTCGGCAAACTCCCCATGGCCAGCGCCATGGCCTTCGACACCGGCGTCTACCTGGTGGTGGCCGCCGGCACCCTGCTGATGCTGGGGATGATGGGCAGCGTCAGCAGCCCGGTCCACGGGAGGCGCCGCTGATGGAACTGGCGCTGTCGAGCTTCATCGGGGTGCTGGTCGCGGGCGGCGTGTACCTGCTGCTGCGCGCGCGCAGCTTCGACGTCATCCTGGGCCTGACCCTGCTGTCCTACGCGGTGAACCTGCTGATCTTCAGCATGGGCCGGCTGGTGGTGGGCAAGCCGCCGATCCTGGCCGAAGGCGTGGCGCCGACCCTGGCCAACCACACCGATCCGCTGCCGCAGGCGCTGGTGCTCACCGCGATCGTGATCGCCTTCGCGATGACGGCGGTGCTGCTGGTGGTGGCGATCCGCAGCCGTGGCGCCAGCCGCACCGACCACGTCGACGGTGACGAGCCGCGGCCGGGGGATCGCCCGTGAGCCCGCACCTGGTGATCGCCCCGGTCCTGCTGCCGCTGCTGGCGGGCCTGTTGCTGCTGGTGCTGGGCACGCGGCGCGTGCGGGTGCAGCGCTGGGTCGGCACGCTGGCCTGCCTGGGCGGCGTTGCCCTCGCCGGCGCCCTGGCGCTGCAGGCCGACGACGGCGGCACCCGCGTCTACCTGGTCGGCAACTGGGCCGCGCACCTGGGCATCGCGCTGGTGGCCGACCGGCTGGCGTCGATCATGCTGCTGGCGACCGCGCTGCTGGCCCTGCCCTGCCTGGTGTTCGCGGCCGGCGGCTGGGACCGCCGCGCACCGCATTTCCACGTGCTGTTCCAGTTCCAGCTGATGGGCCTGAACGGCGCCTTCCTCACCGGCGACCTGTTCAACCTGTTCGTGTTCTTCGAGGTGCTGCTGATCGCGTCCTACGGCCTGCTGCTCAGCGGCGGGCGTGGGCTGCAGCTGCGCAGCGGCCTGCAGTACGTGGCCTTCAACATCACCGCGTCGACGCTCTTCCTGGTGGCGCTGGGCTTCATCTATGGCCTCACCGGTGCGCTGAACATGGCCGAGCTGGCGCATCGCGTCGGCCAGGTGCCGGCGGCCGAGGCGGCGCCACTCAGGGCGGCGGCGGGCCTGCTGCTGGTGGTTTTCTGCGCCAAGGCCGCGCTGCTGCCGCTGTACTTCTGGCTGCCGGAAACCTATGCGCGCAGCCCGGCGGCGGTGGCGGCGATGTTCGCCATCATGACCAAGCTGGGCGTGTATGCGGTGCTTCGCGTGTTCAGCCTGGTGTTCGGCGCCGAGGCCGGCGCGCTGGCCGGGTTGGCCTGGCCGTGGCTGCTGCCGCTGGGCGCGGCGACGCTGGTGCTGGCGACGCTGGGCGCGCTGGCGGCGCCATCGCTGCGGCTGCTGGCCGCTTACCTGGTGCTGGGTTCGGCGGCGACGCTGTTCATCGCGCTCGGGCTGGCGAGCGCCGAGGCGCTGGGCGCGGGCCTCTACTACCTGATGCACAGCACCCTGGTGGGCGGTGCGCTGTTCCTGCTGGCCGACCTGGTGCGCAAGCAGCGCGACAACGCCGGCGACAGCCTGCGCAAATTCGACCGGATGGGACCGAAGGCGCTGCTGGGCGCAATGTTCCTGCTGGCCGCGGTCTCCGTGGCCGGCCTGCCGCCGCTGTCGGGTTTCATCGGCAAGTTCAGCCTGCTGGCGGCGGTGCCGGAGGCGCACGTGGCCTGGCTGTGGCCGGTGCTGCTCATTACGGGCGTGCTGACGCTGCTGGCGCTGGCCAGTGCCGGCAGCCACCTGTTCTGGCGCGAAGGCGGTGAAGTGCCGGCGCCCGGGCGCGTGCCGGCGCTGCGCGGCGTCGAGGTCGGCGCGACCGTGGCACTGCTGGCGCTGGGCGTGATGCTGGCGGTGTTCGGCGGCCCGGCGCTGCGCTATGCGCAGGACGCGGGCGGGCAGCTGATGTCGCCCGCGGGCTACATCGAACAGGTACGCGGGGCGCTGCCGCGCCCGGGGGTGTCGCGATGAAGGCCTGGTTCCCTGCGCCGCTGCTGAGCCTGGCGGTCTTCGTGGTGTGGCTGCTGCTGGCGGCCACGCTGGACCCGGCGCACCTGCTGCTGGCGGCGGTGCTGGCGGTGCTGCTGCCGCTCGCCGCCCAGCGCCTGCGCGGCGAGAGCGCCGGCATCCGGCGCCCGCTGCTGGCGGTGCGGCTGGGGCTGCGGGTGCTAGGCGACATCGTGCTGTCGAACATCGAAGTGGCCCGGCGCATCCTGGGCCGCGAGTCGCGGATCCGCCCGGGCTTCGTGTGGATCCCGCTCGACATCGGCAACCCGCACGGCATCGCCGCGCTGGCCGGCATCATCACCATGACGCCGGGCACGCTGTCGGCCGAGCTGGCGCCCGATGGCCGCCACCTGCTGGTGCATTGCTTCCACCTCGAGGACGCCGCCGCGACGATCGCCCAGATCAAGCAGCGCTACGAGTCCCCGCTCAGGGAGATCTTCCCGTGATCGAAACCTGCCTGGACGTCACGCTGGGGCTGTTCGCCCTGGCGATGCTGATGAACCTGTACCGCCTGCTGCGTGGCCCCACCCTGCCCGACCGCATCCTGGCGCTGGACACGCTGTACGTGAACACGATCGCGGTGCTGGTGCTGCTGGGCCTGCGCCAGGGCAGCACGATCCACTTCGAGGCCGCGGTGGTGATCGCCATGCTCGGTTTCGTGGGCACGGTGGTGCTGTCGAAGTTCGTGATCCGACGGGACATCATCGAATGAGCGCGATCGTCGAATACCTGGTCTGCGCGATGCTGCTGCTAGGCGGCGGCTTCGCCCTGGTCGGCTCCTGGGGCATGGCCAAGCTCGGCGACTTCTACATGCGCCTGCACGGCCCGACCAAGGCCAGCACGCTCGGCGTCGGCGGCGTGCTGCTGGCGGCGATGCTGTGGCAGCTGCTGCTGGGCCAGCCCAGCCTGCGCGAGCTGCTGATCACCCTGTTCCTGTTCATGACCGCGCCCGTCAGCGCCCACCTGATGGCGAAAGCGGCGCTGGCGCTGGATCCCTCGGCGCGGCCCGACCCGCCCGCGCCCCGGGACGGCAAGGCGTGATGCTTCGCCGGCTCGCGCTGCCGGCCGGACCCCTGCTCGCCGTCGCGCTTTATTCCATCGCCAGTGGCCAGGGCAGCCCGCATGCCCTGGCGGTGACGCTCGGCATGACCGGCTGGTGCGCGCTGTGGTGGGTGCTCGAACCCGTGCGCGCGCCGGTGACGGCACTGCTGCCGCTGGCCGTGTTCCCGGTGCTGGGCGTGCTGTCGGCCAAGGAAGTCGCGCAGAGCTATGGCCATGAGCTGATCCTGCTGCTGGGCGGAGGTTTCATGCTGTCGCGCGCGCTCGAGCGCAGCGGCGCCCACCGCCGGCTGGCCTTGGGCATGGTGCGCGCCTTCGGCGGCGGCAGCGGGCGCAGCCTGCTGTACGGCTTCATCGCCGCCTGCGGCCTGGTCAGCATGTGGATCTCGAACACCGCCACCACCCTGGTGATGCTTCCCGTGGCGCTGGCGGTGCTGCACTACTACCCGGACAAACGCCTGCAGGCGCCGCTGATCCTGGCGATCGCCTACTCAGCCAGCATCGGCGGCCTGGGCACGCCGATCGGCTCGCCGCCGAACCTGGTCTTCATGCAGGTCTACGCCGAGGCCACCGGCACTCGCTACGGCTTCATGGACTGGATGGCGATCGGCCTGCCGGTCGTGCTGCTGATGCTGCCGTTGGTGGGCTGGTGGCTGGGGCGCGGCCTGGCCGGCACGCCGGCCGCCGTGCTGCCCGACAGCGGCGCGTGGACGCCGGGCGAGCGGCGGGTGCTGTTGGTGTTCGGGCTCACCGCGCTGGCCTGGGTGTTCCGCACGGAGCCTTTTGGCGGCTGGAGCGGGCTGCTGGCGCTGCCCGGCGCGAACGACGCCGCCGTGGCGCTGCTGGCGGTCGTGCTGATGTGCGTGGTGCCCGACGGCCGCGGCGGCCGCCTGCTCGACTGGGAGACCGCTGAAACGATCCCCTGGGGCGCGCTGGTGCTGTTCGGAGGCGGCATCGCGCTGGCGACCGCATTCCAGTCTTCCGGCCTGAGCGGGGCGCTGGCGGGCCACCTTTCCGGCCTGGGCGCCCTGCCGCTGCCGCTGTTGCTGGTGATCGTGGTGGGGTCGGTGCTGATGATGTCGGAGATCGCCAGCAACACGGCCACGGCGGTACTGATGATGCCGATCCTCGCCGCCACCGGTCTCGCGATCGGCGTGGACCCGGCGCTGCTGATGTTCCCGGCGGTGCTGGCCGCCAGCGGCGCCTTCATGCTACCCGTGGCCACCGCCCCCAACGCGATCGCCTACGGCAGCGGCCTGGTCGACGCCCCCCGCATGTTCCGCGAGGGCGCGATGCTGAACGTCATCGGCCTAGTAGTGATCTGCCTCGTCTGCTGGCTCGCCTTCAGCTGAAACAACCCAAATGAACCAGGTTCATTTGCGTTTGGGGAGGTAGAGGTCGGTGATGCTGCCTTCCTGGATCTCGGCGGCCATGGCGACGGACTCGCTGAGCGTGGGATGCGGGTGGATGGTGTGGCCGATGTCGCTGGCCTCGCAGCCCATCTCGATCGCGAGCGCCAGTTCGGCGATCAGGTCGCCGGCATGCACGCCGACGATGCCGGCGCCGATCACGCGCTCGGTGTGCTCGTCGAAGATGAGCTTGGTGAAGCCCTCGGTGCGGCCGATGCCGACCGCGCGGCCGGACGCGGCCCACGGGAACTTCGCGACGCCGACCGCCAGGCCCTTGGCCTTGGCTTCGGTCTCGGTGACGCCGACCCAGGCGATTTCCGGGTCGGTGTAAGCCACGGACGGAATCACCCGCGCGACCCACTCCTTCTTCGCGCCGCTCGCCACTTCCGCGGCCAGCTTGCCCTCGTGCGTGGCCTTGTGCGCCAGCATCGGCTGGCCCACCAGGTCGCCGATGGCGAAGATATGCGGCACGTTCGTGCGCATCTGCTTGTCCACCGGGATGAAGCCGCGCTCGGTGACCGTGACGCCCGCCTTGTCCGCGTCGAGCTTGCCGCCGTTGGGCGCGCGACCCACCGACACCAGCACGCGGTCGTACTTCGTGCCCGAAGGCACCGACGCGCCTTCGAAGGTCGCGTGCAGTCCGTCCTTCTTCGCGTCGACCTTGGCCACCTTGCAGCCCAGGTGCACGGCCACGCCGCGCTTCCTGAGCAGGTCGGCCAGCGGCTTCACCAGGTCCTTGTCGGCGCCCGGCATCAGCTGGTCCATGAACTCGACCACGGTGACTTCACTGCCCAGCGCCGAATACACGCAGGCCATCTCCAGGCCGATGATGCCGCCGCCGACGACCAGCAGCGTCTTCGGGATGTCGGTGAGCAGCAGCGCATCGGTCGAATCCATCACGCGCGCGTCGTCCCAGGGGAAACCGCCGAGCTTCACCGGCTGCGAGCCGGCGGCGATGACGCACTGCCCGAAGCGCACCAGCTTCACGCCTTCCTGGGTGCGGACCTCCAGTTCGTTGGGCGACACGAAGCGACCCTCGCCGGTCAGCGTGCGCACCTTGCGCTGCTTGGCCATGCCGGCCAGGCCCTTGACCATCTGGCCGACCACCTTGTCCTTGTGGCCGCGCAGCTTGTCGAGATGGATCTTCGGTGCGCCGAACTCGATGCCGAAGTCGGCCGCGTGCCTGGCCTCGACCAGCACCTCGGCCGCATGCAGCAGCGCCTTGGAAGGAATGCAGCCGACGTTGAGGCAAACGCCGCCCAGCGACTCGTAGCGCTCGACCAGCACGGTGTCCATGCCGAGGTCGGCGCTGCGGAAGGCGGCGGTGTAGCCGCCGGGGCCGGCGCCGAGCACCAGCATCTCGCATTCGAGGTCGGCCTTGCGACCGGTGCCGGCCGCGGCGGCGGGCGCGGGCGCGGTCGGCCTGGTCGCGGTGTCGGTGGGTTTGGTGTCGGACGCGGCGGTGGGCTTCGCGGGGGCGGCGACTTCGGCGGACGGCTTCGGGACTGAAGTCCCTCCTACCGGGGGCTCGGCGTCGTCGGCAGCTTCGGCGATGGCGATGACGTCGCCGGCGGAAACGGTGTCGCCGACCTTCACCTTCAGCGCCGTGATCTTGCCGCCCGCGCTCGCCGGCACCTCCATCGTCGCCTTGTCCGACTCCAGCGTGACCAGGCCGTGGTCCTTCGCCACGGTGTCGCCCGGCTGCACCAGCAGCTCGATCACGGGCACGTCCTTGTCGTCGCCGAGGTCCGGCACCTTGAGTTCGAAAGTCTTGGCCATGGGGCTTTCCTAGTGCCGGGCTCAGCCGCGGCGTTTCCAAGTGGTCTGGTAGAGGTCGTGGCGGCGGTCGCGCAGGTTCTGCACGGTGCCGGAGGCGCGGGCCTGCATCAGGTCGTCCAGCCGGAGGTCGGCGAACGCGACCTGTTCGGCATTGGGCGTGGTGTCGGCGGCGATGCCCTCGGGCGCGAACGGGAAGTCGCAGGGCGTGATGATGCAGCTCTGCGCGTACTGGATGTCGAAGTTGTTGACGCCCGGCAGGTTGCCGACGTTGCCGGAGGTGACCACGTAGACCTGGTTCTCGACCGCGCGCGCCTGGCAGCAGTAGCGCACCCGCAGGTGGCCCTGGCGCACGTCGGTGCAGTAGGGCACGAACAGGATCATGGCGCCCTGGTCGACCAGGTGCCGGGCCAGCTCGGGGAATTCGGAGTCGTAGCAGATCATCACGCCGATCGGCCCGCAGTCGGTGGCGATGGCCTCGGCGCTGTCGCCGCCGGCGATCTTCCACCAGTGCACTTCGTTCGGCGTCGGGTGGATCTTCTCGCGCTCGTGCACCGAACCGTCGCGCAGGGCCACGTAGCAGATGTTGTGGATGTCGCCATCGTCCATCTGGGTGGGGTGCGAGCCGCCGATGATGTTGATGTTGTAGGACACCGCCAGCTTGTGCATCAGCTCGCGGTACTGGGTGGTGTACTTGGTCAGCGTGCGGATGGAGTCGGACGGCGACAGCGGCTGGTTCTCGATCGACAGCAGCTGCAGCGTGATCAGCTCGGGGAACACCACGAAATCGCTGCGGTAGTCGGCGGCGATGTCGACGAAGTACTCGATCTGGGTCGCGAACTCCTCGAAGCTCTTGATACGGCGCTGCTGGTACTGCACCGTCGCCACCCGCACCGCGGCCGGCAGGTCGCCCGAGCGCTGCGCGGTGCGGATCGCCGGATGGTCGGAGAAGCTGGGGTTGCGCCAGACCAGGTGCGCGGCGTAGCCCAGCGACTCGTGGTCGGAGGGCAGGTAGTCGGGCAGGACGCCGATCACCTCGAACTGGTTGCTGAGCTGGAAGCTCAGCGTGAGGTCGCGCGCCTTGCCTTCGTTCACCGCCGCGACGTAGGCCTCGGCGCTGCCGTACTGCTTGATGCGCTTGGACAGCCCCGGCAGGCGGCCGCCGAAGACGATGCCCCTCAGGCCCAGCTGCAGGCAGAGGCGCTTGCGCCGGTCGTAAAGGCGGCGGCCGATGCGCAGGCCGCGGCGCGCGGGATCCACGCAGACCTCCATGCCGTACAGCCAGTCGCCGTTGGCGTCGTGGCGGGAGGCATAGCCGCCGCCGGTGATCTCGCGCCAGCCGTGCCGACCCAGCGCCGACTTCTCGTCGATGCGGAAGGTGGCGCAGTAGCCGACGATGACGCCGTCGTACTCGGCGACGTACTGCCCGTCCGGGAACTGCGTGAGCTGGCCACCGACCATCTCCGGCGTGTAGGCCATTCGCTCGCCGTAGCTACGCGACGAGAGCGCGACGATCCCGGGGATGTCGGCGCGAGTGGCCTTGCGGACGAAGAGCTTGGATCGGCTGGCGTCGCTTTGTGGCATCAGGGTTTCCTTGGGCGGGGCGGGGGGCGTGCTGGCGGGCGTCAGGCCTCGGGGTCGGGCTTGGGTGGCGATTCGGCGATCTGGCGCTCGACGTCCTCGGTGGCGTCGTTGCCGCCGGAACGTGGCGCGGGCGCGGCCTCGGGCTTTTCCGGCACCGGACGGCCCAGGGCCGACCAGGCCTCGTGGCCGCTCAGGCCGAACGCGCTGCGCAGGTGCAGGTCGCGCTGCGGGAAGGGAATCTCGAGGCCATGGCGGGCCAGCGCGGATTCAAGCTCCCAATTGTAGGCCGCCTTCACCGCCGACGGGCGTTTGGTGGCCTCGGCGGTCAGCCAGACCACCAGTTGGAACTCGAGGCACGAATCGCCGAAGCCGGCCAGCCACACCTGCGGCCGGCGCGGGCCATCCTGGGCCAGGGTGAAGGGCACCGCGGCCGCCGCTTCCAGCGCCGCCGCCTTCACCTTCTCCTTGTCGCTGCCGTAGGCGACGCCGAAAGGGATGCGCAGGCGCCGCGAAACCTCGCGGTGCGTCCAGTTGACCACCCGGCCGGTGACGAACTCGGAGTTCGGCACCAGGATCTCGATGTTGTCGTTGGTGGTGATGCGGGTGGCGCGGATGTTGATGTCGCTGACTTCGCCGTGCACGCCGGACTCGAGCTCGACGAAGTCACCGACCTTCAGGCTGCGGTCGAACAGCAGGATCAGGCCGGAGATGAAGTTGTTGAAGATCGCCTGCAGGCCGAAGCCCAGGCCCACGCCGATCGCCCCGGCGAACACCGCGAAGCGGCTGGCCGGCAGGCCGATGAATTCGAGCGCCACCAGCAGGCCGATCACCAGCAGCAGGTAGTGGACGATGCGGCCGACGGTGTAGATCGCGGCCTGGCGGTCGCGCGCGCCGTTGCGCCGGGACAGCTGGGCCAGGCCGCGCCGGAAGACCCAGGACAGCAGCCAGGCGACGGCCAGTGCCGCCAGCGCGAGGGCCAGCCCACCGGTCGTCACCACCACGTCGCCCGCCTGGAAAAGCTCCTGGCCCAACCAGCCGCGCGACCGTTCGACGGCGGCGGGTGCGGCGGTGGTGGCGGCGGGCATCACCATCAACGGGCTTAGAGCAGCAGCCGGCGCAGGTCGCCCAGCACTTGGGCCAGGTAGGCCGTGAAGCGCGCGGCGGCGGCGCCGTCGATCACGCGGTGGTCGTAGCTCAGGCTCAGCGGCAGCACCAGGCGCGCGTCGAAGTCCTTGCCGTTCCACACCGGCTTCATCGCGCTGCGCGAGACGCCGAGGATGGCGACTTCCGGCGCATTGATGATCGGCGTGAACGCGGTGCCGCCGATGCCGCCCAGCGAGCTGATCGAGAAACAGCCGCCCTGCATGTCCGCCGAAGTGAGCTTCTTGTCGCGGGCCTTGGCGCTGATCTCGCCAAGCTCCTTCGCGAGCTCCAGCAGCCCCTTGCGGTCCGCGTCGCGGATCACCGGCACCACCAGGCCATCGGGCGTGTCCACCGCGATGCCGATGTGGAAGTACTGCTTGAGCACCAGGCTGTCGCCGTCGAGCGAGGCGTTGAAGTTCGGGAACTTCTTCAGCGCCGCCACCGCGGCCTTGATCAGGAACACCAGCGGCGTGACCTTGGTGTCCTTGTTCTCCTCGCCCAGCTTTTTGCGGAAGGCCTCCATCTCGGTGATGTCGGCGTCGTCGAACTGGGTGACGTGCGGGATCATGGCCCAGTTGCGCGCCAGGTTGGCGCCGCTGAGCTTCTGGATGCGCGAGAGCGGCTTGCTCTCGACCGGGCCGAACTTCGCGAAGTCCACCTTGGGCCACGGGATCAGGTCGAGCCCGCCGCCGCCACCGGCCGCGCGCGGCGCGGCGCCGCCGGCGAGCGCCGACTTCACGAAGGCCTGCACGTCTTCCTTGCTGATGCGGCCAGCGCGGGCGCTGCCCGTCACCTGCGACAGGTCCACGCCGAGTTCGCGCGCGAACAGGCGAACCGCGGGGCTGGCGTGCGGCACCTTGGCCGGCATCAGCGCATCGGCGTCGAAGCTGACCGGCGGGCTGCTGCGCGAGGGTGCGTCGGCCGACGCCGCGCGCGGGGCCTCGGCGGGCCTGCCTGGCGCAGGCGCAGGCGCGGCGGCCTCGGGCGTCGCGGCAGCTTCGGGCTTCGCAGCGGGCTCGGGCTTCGCGACGGCGGCGGGGGACGGGGCAGGCG
>NZ_JALHQI010000063.1 GCF_022842045.1 Arenimonas sp.
GCACCGGCAACCCCAGCCCGCCCTGCGCCGGCGCCGCCCAGCCACCGCTGCCGCCGCTGCCGCCGACCGGCAGGGCCATGGCTTCGCCCGCGGACGCTGCCAGCCCCGCGCGGGTCGAGGCCAGTGCCTCGTGCAGCGTGCGGTAGATGAACTCGTGCACCAGCCGCTGCTCGCGGAAGCGCACCTCGTGCTTGGCGGGATGCACGTTCACGTCTACCTGGCGCGGGTCGCACTCCAGGAACAGCACGAAGGCCGGGTAGCGCCCGTGGAAGAGCACGTCGGCGTAGGCCTGCCGCACCGCGTGCGCGACGGTGCGGTCGCGCACCGCGCGGCCGTTGACGTAGAAGTACTGTTGGTCGGCGCTGGAACGCGCGGCCGTCGGCAGCCCGACCCAGCCCCAGAGCCGCAGCCCCGCGCCGGCGTGCTCGACCTGCAGGCACTGCGCGGTGAACTCCTCGCCCAGCGCCTCGGCAACGCGCCGCACGTGGTCGCCGGCGTCGCGCGCGGGCTTGTAGTGGCGGGTGAGCCGGCCGTTGTGGCTGATGCGCAGCTCCACCCGCGGACGCGCCAGCGCCAGCGAGCGCAGCCATTCCTCGATGTGGCCCAGCTCGGTGCGCTCGGCGCGCAGGAACTTGCGCCGGGCGGGTACGTTGAAGAACAGGTCGCGCACTTCCACCGTGGTGCCGGCCGGGTGCGGATGCGGCTGCGGCGGCGCGAACTTGCCGCCGTCCACTTCCAGCCTGAGGCCGTGGTCCTGGTCCGCCGTGCGCGAGCTGATCGCGAATCGGCTGACGGAAGCAATCGAGGGCAACGCCTCGCCACGGAAGCCGAGCGTCGCGACCTCTTCGAGGTCGTCGAGCGAGCTGATCTTGCTGGTGGCGTGGCGCGAGATCGCCAGCGGCAGTTCGCCGGCCGGGATGCCGCCGCCGTCGTCGCGAATGCGGATCAGGCGGATGCCGCCCTCCTCCAGGTCGATGTCGACGCGGGTGGCGCCGGCATCGAGCGCGTTCTCGACCAATTCCTTGACCACGGAGGCCGGGCGTTCGACCACCTCGCCGGCGGCGATCTGGTTGACGAGGGTGTCGGGGAGCTGCTGGATCGGCACGGCGGGCCTCTTTGGAACGAGGCCCGATGATACCAGCGGCGGGTCGCCTACTCGGGCGCGGACGCCAGGGTCGGCGGCACCGGGATGGTCAGGCGCTCGCCGATGCGGACGGTGTCGCCGCTGAGCTTGTTGGCGGCGCGGATGCTGCTCATCGGCACGCCGTGGCGCGCCGCGATCAGGCTCAGGGTCTCGCCACGGCTGACCACGTGCTGCCGGCTGCCGCCGAACTGGCCCTGGCGGGCCGCGTACCAGGTGCCCGGGGGCGCCTGGTCGGAGAAGTAGGCGCGCAGGCCGCCATGGATGGCCTCGACCATGCGCTTGCGGTAGGCGGGGTCGCTGAGCTTGGCTTCCTCGCCCGGGTTCGAGATGAAGCCGGTCTCGACCAGCATCGAGGGCACGTCGGGCGAGCGCAGCACCACGAAGTTGGCGCGCTCGATCTGGGGCTTGTGGGTCTTTCCGAACTGCTTGAGCGAGGCCAGCACCTGGGTGGCGACATCGTCGGAGACGCGCATCGTGGCGTTCTGCGAAAGATCCAGCAGCACTGCGGCGAGGTTCTTGTCGCGCGCGTCGAGCTCGACGCCGCCCACGAGGTCGGCCGCATTCTCCTGGTCGGCCAGCCAGCGCGCGGCCTCCGAAGACGCACCGCGCAGGGACAGCACGTACACCGAGGCGCCGCTGGCGGACTTGTTGTGCGCGGCGTCGGCGTGGATGGAGATGAAGAGGTCGGCCTGCGCCTCCCGCGCGATCATGTAGCGCTGCTCGAGCGGAATGAAGACGTCGCGGTCGCGCACCAGGAAGGCGCGCATGCCGGGGTCGGCATCGATCTTCGCCGCGAGTTCGCGCGCGATGGCGAGCGTGATGTCCTTCTCGTACTTCTTGGTGGGGCCGATCGCGCCCGGGTCCTTGCCGCCATGGCCGGCATCGATTGCGATCACCAGCTTGCGGTCGCCGTTGCCGATGACGTCCTGGAGCGTGCGCGCGGGCGCAGGCTTGCCGGCGACGGTGTCGCCCTCGTCGCGCAGGTCAAGCACCAGGCGCGAACCGCTGCCGACATGTTCGATGCGGCTGCGCGGCTTCACCGCGCGCGCCAGGTCGAGCACGACGCGCAGGTCGCCCTCGGCCGGCTTGCCGGTGCGCACGCCCGCGACCACGCCGTTCGGCGCGGGCGCCTTGTAAGCCGCGCCCAACGACGTGCCCGACAAGTCGAGCACCAGGCGATCGGGGTTGGAAAGAGTGAAAACCTTGTAATCCACCGCGCCGGTGAGGTCGATCACGGCGTGCGTGCCGGCGTCGTCCTGGACCACCTTCATGGCGTCCAGCCGGGCCGCCTGCGCGTCCAGCGCGGACAGGCCCAAAAGGGCCGGGAGCAGCAAGCTGAAGGCGGGAAGGCGGCGCATGGGCGGGATTCAAGCACCGTCCGTGAAGAAAAGCAAGAAAATCCTTTTTAAATCCGGGGCCTGCCGAACCTTCCTAGGATTCGGGTCAGAAGAGCCCCGGAGAGGCCGTCAGGACGCGGCCCTGGCCAGCCAGGCCTCGCCCGCTGGACTGGCCGGCAGCAGCCGCACCCGGCGTCCCGCCCCTTCGACCGACAGCCGGAGCCGGAGGTCGGGGGCCGGCAGGCCGCCCTGCCCCCGGTCCGGCCACTCCACCAGCCACAGGCCGGCCTCGGCGGACAGCTCGTCCAGGCCGAGGAAGTCCAGCTCCGCCGCTGCCGCGAGCCGGTACAGGTCTAGGTGCGCCGCCTCGCCGCCGGGCACCGGGTAACGCTCGACCAGGGTGTAGGTCGGGCTGCGGATCGCGCCCGACACGCCCAGTGCGCGCAGCAGGGCCCGGGCCAGGGTGGATTTGCCGGCGCCCAGGTCGCCTTCCAGGTAGACCACCGCGCGCGGCGGGCGGGTGCGGGCCAGGGCGGCGCCAAGGGCTTCGGTGGCGACGGCATCGGGCAGGAACAGGTCGCGGCTCATCCGGGGTTCGCCATCCGGCGCAGGTGCGGGAACAGGTCGGACGGCAACAGGCCGCGCTCGCCGCCGACCCGGGCCGCGGCGTCGCCGGCCGCCGAGTGCAGCAGCGCGCCCGCGACCGCGGCCTGGAACGGCGGCAGGCCCTGCGCCACCAGTGCGCTGATCACGCCCGAGAGCACGTCGCCCATGCCGCCGGTCGCCATGCCGGGATTGCCCGCGCCGATGACGGCCGGGATCTCGCCCGGCGCGGCCACGAGGGTGCCGGCGCCCTTGAGAACGACGGTGCAATGGAAGCGCTGCGCGAGCGCCTCGGCGGCATAGAAACGATCGGCCTGCACCGCGCGGGTGTCGAGGCCCAGCAGGCGCGCGGCCTCGCCGGGATGCGGCGTCAGGATGGCCTGCGGCACGGCCGAGGGATGGTGGGCCAGCAGGTTCAGCGCATCGGCATCGAGCACCAGCGGCTTGCCCGAGGCCAGCGCCTCGGCGAACAGCGCCTGGCCCCACGCGCCCTGCCCCAGTCCCGGGCCGACCGCCAGCACCGTGGCGCGCTCCACCAGGGGCCGAAGCGCGGCGGCGTCTTCGACCGCGTGGGTCATGGCTTCCGGGCGCGCGGCCACCAGCGCCGCCACCCCCGAACGCCGCGTCGCCACGCTGGCCAGGCCGACGCCGGTGCGCAGCGCACCCTCGGCGCACAGCCGCACCGCGCCGCCCATGCCCTCCTCGCCGCCCACGCACAGCACGTGGCCATGCTCGCCCTTGTGGGCATTGGCGTGGCGCGGCGCGAGCCACCGGGCCAGCCCTTCGGGGCGGCATAGCCATGCGGCGGGCGTGAACTCATCGAAGGCGCCGATCTTCAGGTCGAGCCGGTCGAGCAACACTTCGCCGTCGAAATCACGGGCCATGCCGGTGTACAGCCCGCGCTTCGCGGCGATGAAGCACAGCGTGGCGGTGGCCTGCACGGCCGTGCCGGCGGCGTGGCCGGTGTCGGCATCGAGCCCCGACGGCACGTCCAGCGACAGCACCGGTACGCGCGCGGCGTTGATGCGCTCGATCATCGACTGCGCGGCTTCGGAGGGCGGGCGCGTCAGGCCGATGCCGTAGAGCGCATCCACCCAGGCCCCGCACTCGGGCAGCATGCCGTCGAAGCTGGCGACGCTGCCGCCGGCCGCGCGCCAGTCCGCCAGCGCCTGCCGCGCCTGCGCGGTGCGCGGCGTGGCGCCCGGCGGCGTCAGCACGCTCACCTTGAGGCCGGCCTCCCGGGCCAGTCGCGCCACCACGTAGCCATCGCCGCCGTTGTTGCCCGGGCCGCAGGCCACGCCGAGGTGGCGCACGCCCGGCCAGCGCTGCTGCAGCACGCGCCAGGCGGCCGCGCCGGCGCGGACCATCAGCTCGTAGGCCGGCACGCCCAGCGCGCTGGTCGCCAGCTCGTCCATGGCCCGCACCTGCGATGTCCGGTAAAGCGGCAACTGTTCACTCATGCGGGGATTCTATACTTGCGGCGATGCCCGACCTCGCCGCCCTCGCCGAACGGATCAAGACTTGGAGCCGGGAACTGGGCTTCCAGCAGCTGGGCGTGGCCGGCATCGCACTGGACGAGGACGCCGCCCACCTGCGCCGCTGGCTGGAGGAGGGCCTGCACGGCCGGATGGACTACATGGCCCGCCACGGCGACCTGCGCGCCCGGCCGGAGGAACTGGTACCCGGCACGCTGCGCGTGCTGTCGGTGCGCATGGACTACGGCACCGGCGACGACGCCGCGGCCTGGGACACGCTGGCCGCCGGCGAGCGCGCCTACGTCGCCCGCTATGCCCTGGGCCGCGACTACCACAAGGTGATGCGCCACCGGCTGCAGAAACTGGCCGACCGCATCGCCGCGGAGATCGGCCCCTTCGGCTACCGCGCCTTCGTTGACTCCGCCCCGGTGCTCGAGCGCGCGCTGGCGCGCGACGCCGGCCTGGGCTGGATCGGCAAACACACCTGCCTGATCAATCGCGACGCCGGCAGCTGGTTCTTCCTGGGTGAAATCCTCACCGACCTGCCGCTGCCGGTGGACGCGCCGGCCAGCGCGCACTGCGGCACCTGCACGCGCTGCATCACCGTCTGCCCGACCGGCGCCATCGTCGCGCCCTACCGCGTGGATGCGCGCCGCTGCATCAGCTACCTGACGATCGAGCTGAAGGAGTCGATCCCGGAGGAACTGCGGCCGCTGATGGGCAACCGCATCTTTGGCTGCGACGATTGCCAGCTGGCCTGCCCCTGGAACAAGTTCGCGGTGAAGCACGCGCAGCCGGATTTCCAGCCGCGCCACGGGCTCGATGCCGCCGGGCTGGCGGAGCTGTTCGCCTGGGACGAAGCCACCTTCCTGCAGCGCACCGAAGGCTCGGCGATCCGTCGCACCGGCCACGCCGGCTGGCTGCGCAACATCGCGGTGGCGCTGGGCAATGCGCCGACCACGCCGGCGGTGCTCGCGGCACTGGCTTCGCGCCGCGAAGACCCGGACCCGATGGTGCGCGAACACGTGGCCTGGGCGCTGTCGCGGCACCGCGGGGCCTGAGCGCTCAGCGGCGCGCGCGGATCTCGTCCAGCAGCGCCCGGGTGACCGGATCGCCGGCCTGTACCGCGTCGTCCGACAGCGCCGGCAACAGCTCGCCAGCGATGCGCTTGCCCAGCTCCACGCCCCACTGGTCGAAGGCATTGATGCCCCACAGCACCGACTGCACGTACACGCTGTGCTCGTACAGCGCGAGCAGCGCGCCCAGCGAGTGCGGAGTGAGTTCGTCGAGCAGCAGCAGCGTCGAGGGCCGGCCGCCGGGATAGCCCTTGTGCGCTTCCTGCGACGGCCAGCCGGTGGCCAGCGCCTCGGCCTGCGCCAGCAGGTTGGCCAGCAGCACGTCGTGGTGGTGGCCGTGCGCGTGCGCAGGGCGCACCACGCCGAGGAAATCCGCCGGCACCGTCTCGGTGCCCTGGTGCAGGGCCTGGAAGAAACTGTGCTGGGCATTGGTGCCGGCGCCGCCCCAGAGCACCGGCACGGTGTCGGCGATGACCGGGCTGCCGTCATGGCGCACCGACTTGCCGAGGCTCTCCATCACCAGCTGCTGCAGGAACGCCGGCAGCAGGGTCAGGCGCTGGTCGTAGGGCAGCACCGCGGTGCTCGCCAGCCCCAGGCCGTTCCGGTTCCAGATGCCGACCAGCGCGTGCCAGGCGGCCAGGTTGCGTTCCGTGGGCGTGGTCAGCACGTGTTCGTCGACCTGGGCAGCGCCCGCCAACAGTTGCGCGAAGCGCTCACGGCCGATCGCCAGCTGCACCGCGAAGCCCACGGCCGACCACAGCGAATAGCGGCCGCCGACCCAGTCCCACATCGGCAGCACGCGCTCGGCCGGGATGCCGAAGGCCAGCGTGCGTTCGAGGTTGGCGCTGACCGCGTACAGGCGATCGGCGCCGCCCATCCAGTCGCGCAGCAGTCGGCCGTTGAGCAGGGTCTCCTGCGTGCCGAAGCTCTTGGACACCAGCAGCCCGGCGGTGCGCGCCGGGTCCAGGCCGCGCAGCAGGTGCTGGGCGCCGCTGCCGTCGACATTGGTGAGGAAATGGATGCGGAAGCGACCGGCGTGGAAGTCACGCAGCGCATCCACCGCCAGCCGCGGCCCGAGGTCGGAGCCGCCGATGCCGACGCTGACGATGTCGGTGACGTCGCTGGCCTCCAGCGCTGCGTGCAGCGCGTCCATGCGCGCGTGCGCCGCCAGCGCCTGCGCCCGCGCCTCGCGCGCCACGGCCGACTGGCCCAGCCCGCCGCGCAGCGCGGTATGCAGCGCCGGGCGCCGCTCGGAAGTGTTGACCGGCTCGCCCTCGAACAGCGCCTTGAAGGCCGCGGGCAGGTTGGCTTCGCGCGCCAGTGCGAACAGCGCATCGCGCGCCTCGGCATCCAGCCGCTGGCGGGCGAAGCTGGCGTAAAGCGGCCCGACGCGCAGCGCGAAATCACTGGCGCGCGCCGCGTCGACCGGCAAGGCGCCGCGACCGACGCGCTCGGCCTGGCGGCGCAACGCCTGCCAGTGCGACGGATCCAGCATCCGGCGCTCAGTCACCATCGAACTCGAGGTTGTCGATCAGGCGCGTCCGGCCAAGGCGCGCGGCGACCAGCGCGACCAGGCCCCTCTCCTCCGGCGACTTGGCGCGGGTGAGGTCGCCGCGGCGCACTTCCGCGTAGTCCACGCTGAAACCGGCGGCCTCGAGCCGCGCCACCGCCTCGTCCTCGATGCCGGCCACGGGCAGGCCCTGGCGCGCGGCGTCGCGCATGAAGCGAAGGGTCTGGTAGATGCGCGTGGCCGTCTGCCGCTCGTCCCCCTGCAGGTACTGGTTGCGCGAACTCATGGCCAGGCCGTCGGCCTCGCGCAGGGTCGGCGCCGGGATGATCTCGACCGGGAAGCTCATCTCGCGGGTCATGTAGCGGATCACCTGCAGCTGCTGGTAATCCTTGCGACCGAACACGGCGAGGTCGGGCTGGACCATGTTGAACAGCCGCGCCACCACCTGCGCCACGCCGTTGAAGTGGCCCGGGCGGTGCGCACCGCACAGGATGTCGGTGATGCCGGGCACGTGCATCTGCACGCAGCCCATGGTGCCGAACGGGTACATCTGCTCCACCGGCGGCAGGAACAGCGCGTCGCAGCCGGTCTCGGCCAGGCCCTTGATGTCGCTGTCGGGCGTGCGCGGGTAGCGCGCGTAGTCCTCGTTCGGGCCGAACTGGGTCGGGTTCACGAAGATGCTGGCGACCACCCGGTCGGCGTGCCGGCGCGCCAACGCCACCAGGGCGTGGTGGCCGGCGTGCAGGTTGCCCATGGTCGGGACGAAACCGATGCTGGCGCCTTCGCGGCGCCACTGGCGGACCTGGGCGCGCAGCGCGGCCAGCGTGGAGTGGGTCTGCATCCGTTTCAGTATCCGTGTTCGGGGGCGGGGAAGCTGCCGTCGCGCACGGCGGCCGCGTAGGCCTGGAAGGCGCCCAGCACGGAGCCACCCTCGGCCAGGAAATCCTTGACGAAGCGCGGGCGACGGTGGCCGCTGTTCATGCCCAGCAGGTCATGCAGCACCAGGATCTGGCCGTCGCAGGACGGGCCGGCCCCGATGCCGATGGTGGGGATGGCGACCGCCGCGGTGATCTCGGCCGCCAGCGACGAGGGCACGCATTCGAGCACCAGCAGGTCGGCACCGGCCTCGGCCACGGCGCGTGCGTCGGCCAGCAGCTTCTTCGCGGCCGCGGCCTCCCTGCCCTGCACCTTGTAGCCGCCCAGGCGCAGCACCGACTGCGGCGTCAGGCCCAGGTGCGCGCACACCGGGATCTCGCGCTCGGCCAGGAAGCGGATGACCTCGAGCTTGGGGCCCGCGCCTTCGAGCTTCACCATCTGCGCGCCGGCCTGCAGGCAGCGGGTGGACGCGTCGAGCGCGCGCCCGGGCGTGGCATCGGACTGGAACGGCAGGTCCGCGACCAGGAAGGCGCCGGACAGGCCACGCGCCACGCAGGCGACGTGGTAGGCGATGTCATCCACCGTGACCGGCAGCGTGCTGTCGTGGCCCTGGCAGACCATGCCCAGCGAGTCGCCCACCAGCACCAGGTCGATGCCGGCGGCGTCGACGCTGCGCGCGAAGCTGGCGTCGTACGCCGTGATGGACACGATGCGCCGGCCCTCGGCCTTCATCTTGCGCAGCGCGGGCACCGTCAGGCGGGCGCGCGCCGGGGCGTTGGGGTCGTTCGCATACATGGCGTGGGCCCGGGGGGAAGGTTCCCTAAGGTATCGCTTCGATGCCCGAGACATCCACCGCGGCGAGCAGCGAGGCAACCTCGCCACGGCCCGGGATGACCAGCGCCGGGGCGATCTCAGCCAGCGGCACCAGCACGAAGGCGCGCTCGTGAAGATGCGGATGCGGCAGCGTCAGGCCGGGTTCGTCGACGACCTCGTCGCCGTACGCCAGCAGGTCGAGGTCGAGCACGCGCGGGCCCCAGCGGTCGGTCTCGCTGCGCACGCGGCCGAAGCGCTCTTCGATCGCCAGCAGCGACGCCAGCAGCACCTGCGCCGGCATGCGCGTGCGCAGCTCGACCACGGCATTGAGGAACGCGGGCTGGTCGGTCTTGCCCCAGGCCGGCGTTCGGTAGAACGCCGACTGGCGCTGGATCGTGGTCTGGGGCAGCGCATCCACCGCCCACAGCGCCTCGACCATGGTGGTTTCGACGTCGCCCTGGTTGCCGCCCAGGCCGACGAAGGCGCGCACCGGGTCGTCCGGCCTCACTCGGCGCCGCCCTCGCCCCCGCCCGGCTTGCGCCGGCGCCGGCGGCGCTTCTTCGGGCCGGGCGTGGCGCCCTCGTCTTCGGGACTGGCGTCATCGGGGTCGCGCTCGCGGCGCGGCGCCTTCGGATCCAGGCGTTCGGCCAACTGCTCGGGCGCCTGGGCCTGGGCCTCGCGCCAGAAGGCGACGTCGGCGGCCAGCTCGGGCGCGGCGCCGGCGCGCAGCTCCAGGAAATCGAAGGCGGCGCGGAAGCGCGGGTGCGACAGCAGCCGGAACACCCGCTTGCGCACGCGCTGGGCGAAGCGCGGCTGCAGCAGCCAGATCTCCTGCATGGGCTGGGAGAACCGGCGCGGCAGCGCGATGCGCTGGGCCTGGTGCAGCGTGACGCGGTCGGCGGCGCGCTGCTGGGCGACCAGCGGGTCGATGCCGGCCTTCTGCATCACCGCCAGCTCGCGGCAGTACGCCGGCCACAGTAGCGCGGCGAACAGGAAGGCCGGCGTGACCGGCTTGTCCTGGGCGACGCGCTCGTCGGTGCTGCGCAGCGCCTGCAGCACCATGGCGCGCAGGGCGCCGCTGCGGTTGGTCTCGAGCGCGACCGCGGTCTCGGGGAACAGCGCCGGCAGCAGACCGTGGTTCTCGAGCAGCATGAAGCTCGATTCGGCGTGGCCGGCCAGGAACATCTTCAGGCACTCGTCGAACAGGCGTGCCGGCGGGGCGGCCGACAACAGCGGCGCCAGCTCCGGGATCGGCGCGGCGGCGTCCGGGGCGATGGCGAACCCCAGCTTGGCCGCCAGGCGCGCGGCGCGCAGCATGCGCACCGGGTCTTCGCGGTAGCGCTCGACCGGGTCGCCGATCAGGCGCAGCACGCGGTCCTGGCAGTCCTGGTAGCCGCCGCAGTAATCGCGCACCGAGAAGTCCTCGATCGCGTAGTACAGCGCGTTCGCGGTGAAGTCGCGGCGGACCGCGTCGTCCTCGATGGTGCCGTAGACGTTGTCGCGCAGCAGGCGACCGCCGTCCTCGGTCTCGCGGTCGCCGCTGCCGTCGTCGGTGTTGGCGCGGAAGGTGGCGACCTCGATGATCTCGCGGCCGAACACCACGTGCGCCAGCCGGAACCGGCGGCCGATCAGGCGGCAGTTGCGGAATAGCGACCGCACCTGCTCCGGGGTGGCGTCGGTGGCGACGTCGAAGTCCTTGGGATGGCCGCCGACCAGCAGGTCGCGGACCGCGCCGCCGACCAGGTAGCCCTGGAAGCCGCCCTCGCGCAGCTTGTAGAGCACGCGCAGCGCGTTGGGACTGATGTCCTTGCGGGAGATGCCGTGCTCGGCGCGCTGCACGATCAGGGGCGTGAGGGGAGTGGCGATGCGCTTGTCCATTCGGGTCGGGGCGGCGCGGGGTCCTTGCGCGGCGTCTTCGGGCCGGGACGGGAAGCAGCTTCCCGGCACCGGTAAAGCCCGGTATACTAGCGCCCGCTGCACCGCTTCGCCATCCGCGCTCCCTTCGTCTAGTGGCCTAGGACACGGCCCTCTCAAGGCTGGAACAGGGGTTCGAGTCCCCTAGGGAGCGCCACTCTTCAGAAGGCCCGGCCATGCCGGGCCTTCGCTTTTTGCGGCGCCGCGGCCGCCGCGCTGGGCGTCGCCGGCCGCTGCCGCTAGAATCGGCGGCGTTCGCAACCCCCACGAGTCCCGGCCATGCCCTTTGTCGTCATCGAGAACTGCATCAAGTGCAAGTACACCGACTGCGTCGAGGTGTGCCCGGTCGACTGCTTCCACGAAGGCCCGAATTTCCTGGTGATCGATCCCGAGGAGTGCATCGACTGCACCCTGTGCGAGCCCGAGTGCCCGGCCAAGGCGATCTACCCGGAAGACGACGTTCCCGCTGGCCAGGAGGGTTTCATCCCCCTCAACGCCGAGCTGTCGAAGCAGTGGCCGGTGATCACCACCCGCCAGGACCCGTTGCCTGACGCCGCCGAATGGGACGGCAAGCCCGGCAAGCTTCCCCTCCTCGAACGCTGAGCCACGAAAAAGGGGCCAGGGTGATGATTCGTTCGGGACGAATCATCACCCTGGCCCCTTTTGGTTGCGCTGGTTACTGGGCGAGCTTGTCGCGCAGCAGGGCCAGCAGCTCGGCCGCGGCGCCGGTGGTGACCGGCTGGCCGTTGGCACCCAGCGCCACGACGCGCGAGCCGGACGTGGTCGGCTCGGCGCGCAGCAGCACGGTGACGCCGCGGTACGTGGCTTCGTGGCTGTTGAGCAGCTTGGCGCTGTCGCCCACGCGCACGCCGGCGATGCCCGGCAGCGCCTGGCCGACGCGGCGCCAGGCCTCGTCCGCCGAATCTGACAGGGTCAGCTCCGCGATGCCGGCCACGCCGCTGGCGGGCAGCGGCTCGGCGGCATCGCCACCGCCGAGGCTGTTGGGCGGCAGGTCGCTGCTGATCAGCGGGCCTTCGCTGGCATCGGGCACCACGATCGCCGCGCCCATCGGCGGCGTGTCCAGGCCGGCCGGGACCACCAGGGGCTTGCCCTGGGCGCTTTGCTGGTACTCGACGTCCATCCCCAGCTTGCTGCGGGTCCAGGCGCAGCCGGCCTGCGAAACCAGGGCCACGGCCAGGGCGCCGAACAGCAGCGGGCGAAGGGAATGCTTGGACACGGTCATGCGGGATCTCCTGGAGGGCGCTGCGGGCAGGCTGCGGCAGGCGCCAATGGTAAGCGGTTCAGGCCAGTTCCTGCTCGACCTGGCGGCACAGCGCGGCCATCCGGTCGGCCAGGGCGCCGTGCGGCGCGGACAGGGGCAGCAGCGGCAGGCGCAGGCCGTGGCCGATGCCCTGCCGGGCCAGCAGGGCCTTGACCGGGATCGGGTTGGACTCGATGCCGGTGAAGTCGTAGACCGGCTGCAGGCGCGCATCCAGCGCCCGCGCGGCATCGGCGTCGCCGCCAGCGGCCAGCGCACAGAGCCGGGCGAAGGCCCGCGGCAGGACGTTCGACGCGACCGAGATCACGCCGTCGGCGCCGCCGAGCAGGGCGCGCACGAAGGTGGGGTCGTCGCCGCTGAGCAGCGCGAAGTCGTCGCCCGCCAGCGGATAGAGGGCATTCCAGCGTGCCTCGTCGCCGCGCGCCTCCTTCAGGCCGATGATGCCGGGGTGGCGGCACAGCTGGGCGACGGTTTCCGGCAGCAGGTCGCAACCGGTGCGGCCGGGCACGTTGTAAAGCACCACCGGCAGCCCGCCCTGGGCCGCGACCGCCTGGTAATGGGCCACCAAGCCGGGCTGGGTCGGGCGCACGTAGGGCGGCGTGACCACCAGCGCCGCGTCGGCGCCGCCGTCGCGGGCGAGGCGGGTCTGGGCGATGGTCTTGGCGGTGTTGGACTGGCCGGTGCCGGCCAGCACCTTCATCCGGCCGCCGACGCGCGCCACCGCGGTGCGCAGCAGGGTCATGAATTCGTCGTCGGTGAGCGCGGCCGCCTCGCCGGTGGAACCGGCGACGACGATGCCGCGGCTGCCGCCGGCGAGCTGGGCGTCGAGCAGGCGGGCCCAGGCGTCGAGGTCGAGGTCGCCGGCCGCCGTGAACGGGGTGGCCAACGCGGTGATGCTGCCGGAAAGGTGCAAAGGAGAGGCCTTGCAGGGACGTGGCCCGATGTTACTTGCGGCTTCAAAGCGGCGGCAAGTATGCTGGCCGGGACACTTACGCGCGGGTTCATCCGCGCCGCCACGGAACACCGAATTGACCGACCCCGCCGCACGCCCCGCTGCCAACGAGAACCACCTGCTGATCAGCGCTTACACGACGCATCCGCAGTCCCCCCTGTTGGCCGTCACCCGGCGCATTTCGGACAGCGGCTGCAACATGGTCGACGCGCGGCTATCCACCGTGGGACGCGACGTGTCCGTGACCGCGCTGGCCGTGGGTTCCTGGGACGCCGTGGCCAAGCTCGAAGCCATGCTCACCCGCCTCGAGCGCGAGGAAGGCTACAAGCTGGTCTGGTACCGCACCGGCCCCAAGGCCCTGCAGTCGAACCTGCTGCCCTACGTCGTCGAGGTGGTCGCAGCCGACAAGCCCGGCATCCTGTTCCAGCTGGCCGACTTCTTCGACCGCCAGGGCATCACCATCGAAAGCCTGCACAGCTCGCGCTACCGGGCCATGCAGACCGGCGCCGACATGTTCTCGGCCCAGGTCACCATCGGCATCCCGTCCAACATGCACATCGCCGCCCTGCGCGACGACTTCCTCGAGTTCTGCGACCACCTGAACCTCGACGCCATCATGGACCCCATGAAGTTCTGACCACGGAGCGCGACATGACGTACTTCGGCCTGATCGGATTCGTATTCGCCCTGCTCGCCTACAGCGAGGTCCATTCCCTGAAGAAGCGCGTCGCCGCGCTGGAAGCCGGACGCGGGGCCACTGCCCCGTGAATGTCGGCGACCGCATCCTCGACCTCCCGATCACGCTGGGCAAGGGCGGCGGCGCCAACCTCGCCGATTACCGCGGCCAGTGGCTGGTGCTGTACTTCTACCCCAAGGACAACACCCCCGGCTGCACCACCGAGGGCATCGACTTCAATGCCCTCTACCCGAAGTTCCGCAGGCTCAAGGCCGAGGTCCTGGGCCTGTCGCGCGACTCGGTGAAGTCGCACCAGAACTTCTGCGCCAAGCATGGCTTCGCCTTCGACCTGGTCTCCGACGCCGACGAGGCCGCGTGCCGCGCCTTCGGTGTCATCAAGGAGAAGAACATGTATGGCAAGAAGGTGCTGGGCATCGAGCGCAGCACGTTCCTGATCGACCCCCAGGGCCGCGTCGCCGAAAGCTGGCGCGGCGTGAAGGTGCCCGGCCATGCCGAGGCCGTGCTGGAAGCCCTGAAGAAGGCCGCCAAAGCCAAGTGAGCCACCCCCGAGCAAACCCGCCCCGCCGTCTCGCCCCGCGAGCCTCGGCGGCGCGTCCTTGTGCCGCACACGGATGTGCGACCGTGTCCCTTCCCAACATGAGAATCCCATGACGAGAAGCAAGCGTATCTACGTGCTGGACACCAACGTGCTGATGCACGACCCGACCGCGCTGTTCAAGTTCGAGGAGCATGACGTCTTCATCCCGATGATGGTCCTGGAGGAGCTCGACAACGGCAAGAAGGGCCACAGCGAGGCCAGCCGCAACGCCCGCCAGGTGAGCCGCTTCCTCAACGAGATCATCGAGGCGCACGGCACCGGCAACCGGATCGACGAGGGCGTGAGGCTCGTCCAGCCCAAGGGCCTGCAGCTGCGCGCCAACGAAAGCGTCGGCCGGCTGCTGTTCCAGCTCAAGCCCGTGGAGGTGGGCAAGCGCTTCGGCACCGTGCTTCCCGACAACCAGATCCTGGGCTCGATCCTGCAGCTGATCGAGGACCACCCGGGCGTGCCCGTGGTGCTGGTGTCCAAGGACATCAACCTGCGCATCAAGGCTTCGATCTGCGGCGTGAAAGCCGAGGATTACGAGAACGACCGCGCGATCGACGATTTCAACCTGCTGTTCACCGGCGCCACCGAGCTGGCCGCCGACTTCTGGGAGCAACACGAAGGCAGCCTGCGCAGCTGGACCGAGAAGGGCCGCACCTTCTACGAGGTGCGCCGCCGCGACGACGACGGCTGGTACCCGAACCAGTTCCTGTACATGCCCGGCGCCGAGGAAGTGGAGATGAAGGTCGCGCGCCTGGACGACGAGCGCGCGGTGCTGCAGATCGTCGACGATTTCCGCGCGCCGCAGCACCAGGTGTGGGGCATCAACGCCCGCAACCGCGAGCAGAACTTCGCCTTCAACGCGCTGATGGACCCGGAGATCGACTTCGTCACCCTGCTCGGCACCGCCGGCACCGGCAAGACCCTGCTGGCGCTGGCCGCGGGCCTCACGCAGACGATGGACATCCAGCGCTACCGCGAGATCATCATGACCCGCGCCACGGTCAGCGTGGGCGAGGACATCGGCTTCCTGCCCGGCACCGAGGAAGAGAAGATGACGCCGTGGATGGGCGCGCTCACCGATAACCTCGAGGTGCTCACCCACACCGAGGACCACGGCAGCTGGGGCCGCGGCGCCACCAATGAACTGCTCGCCAGCCGGATCAAGATCCGCTCGATGAACTTCATGCGCGGCCGCACCTTCCTCAACCGCTGGGTGATCGTCGACGAGGCGCAGAACCTCACGCCAAAGCAGATGAAGACCCTGATCACGCGCGCCGGCCCGGGCACCAAGATCATCTGCATGGGCAACGTGGAGCAGATCGACACCCCCTACCTCACCGAGACCACCTCGGGCCTGACCTACGCCGTCGACCGGTTCAAGAACTGGGCGCACAGCGCGCACATCACGCTGCGTCGCGGCGAGCGTTCGCGCCTGGCCGACTACGCCTCGGAAGTGCTTTGAGGCCATGACCGAGCGGCTGGCGACCTGGGTCTGGGTCGGGGCATCCGCCCTGGCCCTGGTCGCCGGCATGGTGAACGTGGTGGGTTACCTGGGCTTCGAGCACCAGGCCATCACCCACCTCACCGGCACCACCACCCTGCTCGGCGCCGCCCTGGCCGGCGGCGACGGCCGCGCCGCGTGGCAGCTGGCGGCGATGCTGCTGGCCTTCGTCGGCGGCGCAATGCTGAGCGGGCTGCTGGTGCAGGACAGCGTGCTGCGCCTGGGCCGCCGCTACGGCGTGGCGCTGGCGCTGGAAGCGGTCCTGCTGGCTGCGGCGGTGCCTCTGTTCACCCGCGGCAGCTTCGCTGGCCCGGTGCTGGCCGCGGTGGCGATCGGCCTGCAGAACGCGATGGCCACGACCTACAGCGGCGCCATCATCCGCACCTCGCACGTCAGCGGCATGTTCACCGACCTCGGCATCACGCTGGGCCACGCCCTTCGCGGCCTGCCAGTCGCCCGCCGCCGCCTGTGGCTATGCCTGGTCATCATCACCAGCTTCCT
>NZ_JALHQI010000064.1 GCF_022842045.1 Arenimonas sp.
CGCCGCGCCGACGCAGGCCGCGGTCCACGCGGCGCCCGCGTCGGCGGCACCCCCATCCCGGACCGCCCCGCCGCCAGCGATGGGTCAACCCGGCCTCACCCACGCCCCGGCGTCGCACACCGCGGCCCCCCCGGTGGCATCGGCCGGTGCGGCCAGCATCGCGCAGGCACCGGTCACGGCATCGTCCGGCCAGGTGCTCGCCCACGCCGAAGACTGGCTGGCCCTGGTGGCCAGCGTCGGCCTGAAGGGGCCGGTGCGCGAACTGGCCGCGCACAGCGCCTTCTGCGGCCACAAGGACGGCGTGCTGCAGCTGTCGCTGCCCGACAGCTTCGACCACCTGCGCAGCGACGGCCTGGTGCGCCAGCTGGCCCAGGCCCTGGCCGGCCCGCTGGGTGCGCCGCCGCAGATCCGCTTCGAATCCGCCCGCGCCCACGCCGGCGACACCCTGCACGCGCGCACCGAGCGCGAGCGCGGGCAGCGCCAGTCCGAGGCCGAGTCGGCCTTCCTGTCCGACCCGGTGGTGAGTCGCCTGGTGCAGCAGGGTGCCACCGTCCTCACCGAATCCATCCGTCCCCTGGACGACCACTGAGCAGAAGGAACACACCATGCGAGGCAACATCGCCCAACTCATGCAGCAGGCCCAGCGCATGCAGGAAAACCTCAAGAAGGCCCAGGACGAACTGGCCAACATCGAGGTGCAGGGCCAGTCCGGCGGCGGCGTGGTCAAGGTCACGCTGAGCGGCAAGATGGAGTGCCGCAGCGTGCGCATCGATCCCTCGGTGCTGGCCGATCCGGAAATGGCCGAGGACCTGATCGCCGCCGCCTTCAACGACGCGGTGAACAAGGCCAACGAGGAAAGCCAGAAGCGCATGTCCGCCGCCACCGCCGGCATGCCGATCCCGCCGGGCATGAAGCTGCCGGGGATGTTCTGATCCTTTCCGCATGAGCGCCTCGCCCCTGCTCGAACAGTTGATCGAGGCGCTGCGCTGCCTGCCCGGCGTCGGCCAGAAATCAGCGCAGCGCATGGCCTACCACCTGCTCGAGCGCGACCGCGAAGGCGGCCTGCGCCTGGCCGGCGCCCTGGCCGAAGCCGTCGAACGCGTCGGCCACTGCGAATCCTGCCGCGACTTCAGCGAAACGCCTTTGTGCCCGATCTGCGCCAGCGGCTCGCGCGACCGCAGCCTGCTGTGCGCGATCGAGTCGCCCGCCGACCGCCTGGTGATCGAACAGGCCACCGGTTACCGCGGCCTGTACTTCGTGCTGCAGGGCCGGCTGTCGCCGCTCGACGGCATCGGGCCGCGCGAACTGGGCCTGGACAAGCTGGCCGAACGCCTGGCCAGCGGCGAGCCGCGCGAGCTGATCATCGCCACCAACCCCACCGTCGAGGGCGAGGCCACCGCGCACTACCTGGCGCAGCTGGCGCGGCAGTCGAACGTTCGGCCCAGCCGGCTTGCGCACGGCGTGCCGCTGGGCGGCGAGCTGGAGTACGTCGACCGCGGCACGCTCGCGCACGCCTTCGGTTCGCGCATCGAGATCCCTTCCTGAAGGACGTCGCCATGGCCACGATTTTCGACAAGATCATCGCCCGCGAGATTCCCGCCGACATCGTCTTCGAGGACGAAAACGTGCTGGCCTTTCGCGACATCCACCCGCAGGCACCGGTGCACGTGCTGTTCATCCCCAAGCGCGCGGTGCCCACGCTCAACGACCTGGGCGAGGGCGACGAGGCGGTGGTCGGCCGGCTGGCGGTGGCCGCCGCGGCGTACGCGAAGCGCGAAGGCTTCGCCGACGACGGCTACCGGGTGGTGATGAACTGCAACCGCGACGGCGGCCAGACCGTCTTCCACATCCATCTGCACCTGCTGGCGGGCCGGCCGATGGCCTGGCCGCCGGGCTGAGCCGGATTTACCAGGTATACGGCGACGGTGCGTTGACGCGGGCGCTGCCCAGCGGTTCGGGCCAGAGGTAAACCACGTCCGCCTCGACCCGGGGCAGGCGGAAGCCGCCGCCGATCTCGTGCACTTCGACGCCGGCCAGGGTGCCGGTGAAGGTCAGCTGCCGGCCGGGCGCGAACACGGCCGGATCGTAGGCGCCGGCGCGGCAGGCCAGGAAGCGGCCCTGGGCCACGGCGCGGCCGTAGGGCCGGGCATCGTCGGCCAGCGGTTCGCCCGCCACCAGGAAACACGTGTGGGTATCGAAGCGCGCCAGCTCCAGCAGGCGCCCGCCCCAGCGCACGCGCTCGCCGGCCAGGTCCTGCTGGACCGCTTCGCGTGGGCCGATGGCCGCGAACTCGCCCTGCAGCGGCTTCGGAGTGGTGACGCAGCCGGACAGGGCCAGGACGGCGGTGGCGATCAGCAGGCGGTTCATGGCGTGGCTCCGTGGCGCGTTGGGGTGGGCCGGAAGGCGCGCAGGTCGCGGGCCAGCTGCGCTTCGTCGGCGGCGGTGGGACGAGCCGGAGCGTAGCGCCAGTCGGCATAACGCCGGCTGAGCATCACGATCCGATCCGCCTGGCCGGGCAGCGCCGCCGCCAGCCGCGCGCCGAAGGCCAGCGGCGCTTCATGCACCGCCTTGGCGATGCCCGCGCGGCGCATGCGCCGCACCAGCGCGAGCCAGGCGGCGTCCACCGGATGCCGCGGCGTCGGCCTGCCGCGCATCAGCACCCACAGCGTGATCGCCAGCGCCAGCCCGGCGCCGACGGCAAAGGCCGCGCCCAACTGCGCGGTGCTGGCCTGGTCGATGCCCAGCGGGCGCAGCAGGCTGGCCTGGCGCGCCGCGTTGAAGCCGAGCACGAAGTCGTTCCAGCCGCGGCGCACCCAGTCGCCCATGTCGCGCAGCGGGGTGAAGGTTTCGGGCAGCAGCGATTCGGCCCGGGCCAGATCGTCGATGGTGTCCAGGATGCGCGAGGGCGCCACCGCGGCGGTCGGATCCACGCGAACCCAGCCGCGGCCGTCGAGCCAGACTTCGTTCCAGGCGTGCGCGTCCATGCCACGCACCACCCAGTAGCCGCCGTAGGGATTGCGGTAGCCGCCCGCATAGCCAATCACCACGCGGGTCGGGATGCCGGCGCCGCGCATCAGGGTCGCGAACGCCGAGCTGAAGTGCTGGCAGAAGCCCACGCGGGTCTCGAACAGGAAATCGTCCACCGCGTCGCGCCCGCTGGGCGGCACGGTGAGGCTGTAGCTGAAGTCTTCGCCGATCCACGCCAGCGCCCGGCGCACCACGGCCTCGTTGTCGCCGGCGGCTTCTTCGCGCCACTGCGCCGCCAGCGCGCGCGCTCGCGGGTTGAGCCCGGCAGGCAGCGACAGCGCGGCGCGCGCCTCCATGGCCGGCAGGTCGCGGCCGATGTCCGCCCGCAGCGCGGCCCGGGCCTCGTAGCGGATGACCTCGGACACCGGGCGGTCCGGCCGGACGCTCAGGTCGCTGCCGATCTCGCTGCCCTCGGGCGCGGCCATCGGGGTATCGAGCATCGGCAGGTAGCGCCGGTCGGTCGGCTCCAACGACACTTCGTAGCGCAGCACGGGCGTGCGCGGCGAGACCGCCGGCGGCCGGGCCGGCGCGCGCACGTCGCCGCGGCTCCAGGTGCGGCCGTCGAAGTCCCACAGCACCTGCGCCCGCCAGTACATCTCGCGCCGCGCCGGTTCGGCGTCGAGGAAACGTACCCGCAGCGCCGGCTTGGCGTCGGCGAAGATGTCCACCCACTGGTCCGGCGTCATGCTGTCGCTCAGGCCGCTGCGGCCGACGGCGTTTTCGGGCATGCCCCACAGCGGGCTGCCCAGGCGCGGGAACAGCCAGAACCCGGCCAGCGCCAGCGGCAGCGACATGCCGATTGCCGCCGCGGCCAGCTTCGCCCGCCGCCGGTCGAAGCCGGGCGCCGGCGCCCCTGGCCGGTGTTCGGCCAGCACCGACAGCGACAGCAGCAGCAGGCCGATGGCAGGGAAGGCCAGGGCCATCGTCAGCGGGCCCTGGTCCTGCAGGAAGGCAGCGAACGGCGCGAACAGCGAGAACCCCAGCAGGCTGCGCGCGTCGCGCAGGTCGCGGGTCTCGAAGATCTTCAGCACCAGCATCGCCGCCAGCAGCGCGCAGCCGGTGTCGCGCCCGACGCTGAAGGAATGGCTGGCCAGCACGTAGCCGATCACCAGCAGCACCATCAGCAGGCGCAGCACGGCCGGCCACGCCCGCGGCACGGCGATGCCAAACGCCGCCAGCCCAAGCAGCCCGAGCGCCAGTTCGCCGCGCACCTGCAGCAGCAGCGGCAGCAGGCAGGCCATCGTCGCCGCCAGGCACCAGCGCCGGACCGAGGGCGGCATGCGCTCAGCCATGGGGCATCAGCGCGAGGGCGCGCAGGCAGGCGTGGCGATGCTCGGGGCCGGACGCCGGGCCGAGCCGGTTGCCGGGCAGGCGCAGGCTGAAGCGGCGGTCCTGGCGTTCGGCCTCCAGCACCCAGCGCGTCAGGCGGCTGATGCGCGCTTCGTAGGGCAAGGACTCCAGCGCATGCCAGTCGAGTTCGATTTCGCTGCGCGCGGTGGACTCGTATTCGCGCACCAGCAGGCGGTCCATGCGCGCCGAGGTCTTCCAGGCGACCTGGCGCAGCGTGTCGCCGCTTCGGTAGTCGCGCAGTTGGTGCGGCGTTTCGCCGTGGCTGCGGGCGCGGCTGGCCTGGCCGTCGCCACCGAGGTCGGGCAGGGGCACCGGCTCGGCTTCCGGCGCGGGGTAAACCAGCAGGCGGGTGTCGGGGCGAAGCCAGCTCCAGGCCCGCGCCAGGCCGAAGGGCCGCACCGTGCACAGCCGCACCCGGTCCAGCGGCAGCCAGCCGCGGCGCGCGGTGGGCAGCGGCAGCACCACCTCGGTGCGCTCGCCCGGCATCAGGTCGAAGAAGGCTTCCTCGGCGCCCGCGCGCAGCTCGAGCCCCGGCCGACGGCGCTGCCCGGCGGCATCGAAGGCAAAGCGCAGCTTGATCGCCCGCCCGGCGTGCACCGGCTCGGCGTGCAGGGCGATCAGGCGGATGCCCGATAGCGTGAGGTGCGCGTGCACCAGGCTGTTGTGCGCCACCGCCATCACCACGAAGGCCAGCAGCAGCGCGGGGTTGTTGTTGTAGTTCAGGCCGCCGACCAGCATCGTCACCAGCATCAGCGCCAGGAACAGGCCGAAGCCGGTGGGCAGGATGTAGACGCGCCGGCGGTCGATGAGCACCGGCACCGCTTCGGCCGCGCGCGGGCGCACCAGCGGTAGCCGGGCCAGCCGCTCGCTGATGCGTTCGACCCGGTCCAGGGGACGCGACACGCGCTCAGTCCACCGCCACCGTGCGCAGGATGCTCTCGGCGAGCGCATCGCGCCCCTCCGATTCGGACTCGGGCACCAGGCGGTGCGCCGCCACCTGCGCGAACAGCGCCTGCACGTCCTCGGGCAGCACGTGGCCGCGGCCGTCGAGCAGGGCGTGGGCGCGGGCGCCGCGCAGCAGCCCCAGGCCCGCGCGCGGCGACAGCCCCACCTGTACGCCGGGATGCCGGCGGCTTTCCTGCAGCAGCGCCTGCACGTAATTCACCAGCGCGGGGCTGGCGTGCAGGTGCTCGACCGCGCCGCGCAGCGACAGCAGCTGGTCGCTGCCGAGCAGCGGCAGGCTGTGCGCGATCAGGTCGCGGCGGTCCTCGCCGGCCAGCATCTCGCGCTCGGCGGCGGCGTCGGGATAACCGAGCTTGAGCCGGATCAGGAAACGGTCCATCTGCGAGTCCGGCAGCGGGAAGGTGCCCGCCAGGTCGACCGGGTTCTGGGTCGCGACTACGAAGAAGGGCTGCGGCAGCGCGTGGCAGGTGCCGTCCACGGTGACCTGGTGTTCGGCCATGGCCTCGAGCAGGGCGCTCTGGGTGCGGGGCGGCGCGCGGTTGATCTCGTCGGCCAGCAGCAGTTGGGTGAACACCGGGCCCGGGTGGAAGCGGAACTCGCGCGACGTCTGGTCGAAGATCGACACGCCGATGATGTCCGACGGCAGCAGGTCGGAGGTGAACTGCATGCGCTGGAAGTCGAGCCCCAGCGTCGCCGCCATCGCTCGCGCCAGCGTGGTCTTGCCCAAGCCCGGCAGGTCCTCGATCAGCAGGTGGCCGCCCGCCAGCAGGGTGGTGAAGGCCAGGCGAACTTCGCGCGGCTTGCCGAGCACCAGCCGGTTCACCTGCGCGAGGGCATCGCCCAGGGCCTGGCGGGTGCCGTCGGTTAGGATGTGGGCGTCGATGGGCTGCGCTTGCATGGCGTGCGTCCGAGGAAGGAATGCTGAGGAAGGATAACCCCCCGGATGCTGGCATGGCCCTGAGTTCCGCGCGCGTGAAGTTCACCGCCGCGTGGGCCTCGCTGCTGGTCGCGAAGGCCTGGCTGGCGTGGTCGCTGCTGCCTTTTGGCGACGAGGCGTTCTATGCGCTGGAATCGCGGCGGCTGGCCTGGGCCTACTCGGACTTGCCGGGGCTGACGGCGTGGCTGGTGCGGATCGGTACCTCGTTTGGCGGCATGGAGCCGCTGGCGATGCGCGCGCCTTTCCTGCTGCTGGGTGCGGCGCTGCCGTGGCTGGTGCGCGGCATCGCGCGGCGCTGGTTCGGCGACGCGGCCGGCTGGCAGGCGGCGTGGATCGCGCTGCTGATGCCGCTGGCCGGAATGATGGGCGTGCTGGCGCTGCCGGACGTGCCGATGCTGTTCGCGACGTTGCTGTGCCTGGACGCCTTCGCGCGGATGCTGCAGCGACCGTCCTGGCCCGCGGCTGCGCTGCTGGCGCTGGGCCTGGCGATCGGCGCGCTGTCGCACTATCGCTTCGCGCTGGTGATTCTGGCCGGTGGCGTCGGACTGCTGGCGGATCCGCGCGGGCGCGCCCTGCTGCGCGCGCCGGCGCTTTGGTGTGCGCTCGCGCTGGGCGCGCTGGCCTGGTGGCCGCTGCTGGCCTGGAACCTGGCGCATGCCGGCGCGGGACTGGGCTTCCAGTTCGTGGACCGGCATCCCTGGCAGCTGCAGGCGGACGGGCTGTGGTGGCCGCTGGTGCAGGCGCTGGCGCTGACGCCGCTGCTGTTCGCGCTGCTGGTGTCGGCCCTGGGCCTGGCGTGGCGAAGGCGCCGGAGTGAGGACGGCGTGCCGTGGCGGTTCGTCTTCGGCGTCGCAGCGGTGGCGGTGCCCGGCTATTTCCTGATGGCGTTCTTCGCCGACACCGATCGCGTGAGCTTCCACTGGCCGCTGGCGGGGTGGCTGCTGCTGTGCTGCGTGTCGCCCGCGGTCCTGGCGAACTGGCGCCCGCGCTGGCGTCGGGCGCTGGTCGCGAGCACTTCGCTGGGCACCGTCGCGCTGTTCGCCTACCTGGCGCTGGTGGCGCAGCCGGCGGGCCGGGCCTGGCTCGCGGCGGGTCCCGGCTACGCCGACAATTTTTCCGGTTGGGACGAAGCGGCGCGCGCCGTGGACGCGGCGCTGGCGGCGATGCCGGCCGACACGCGGGTGGTGGCCGACAATTTCATGCTGGGCGCCCAGCTGGCGTTCGCGCTCGATCGCGGCGACGTCGCGGTGCTCGAGCATCCGCTCAACGCCAAGCACGGCCGCGCGGTGCAGTTGGCTGACTGGGGCTTGCTCAGCGCCGGTCGCGAGGCGTGGGGGGAGGCGCCGGTGCTGCTGGTGGTCGAAGACACGGCGCGTCCCTTGAAGGACCGGCTGGCCGGCTACCGCGGGCTGTGCACGCGCGCCCGCGCCCTGCCGGCGGCGCAGGTGCTGAACGTGGACCAGGGACGCAAGCGCTTCCTGCTGTTCCGCTTGCACGGCCGCGAACGCGGCTGCCGCCTGCCGGCGCTGGCCTGGCTCGATGCCCTGGCGCCCGGTGCGCGCTGGGAGGGTGGCGACCTCGCCGGCTGGGCGCTCAAGAGCGGCGGCGGCGTGGCGCGGATCGACGTGACGCTGGACGGCGAAGTCGTCGCCAGCGGCGCGCCGACGATCGCGCGGCCGGACGTGCTGCAGTACTGGGGGCTGCCGGACGAGGATGCCCGCGTCGGGTTCCGCATTCCGGTGCCTGCCGGGCACCTGGCGCCTGGCGACCGCTGGTTGGGACTGGTCCTGCACGGCCACGACGGCAGCGTCGAGCCCTGGCCCGCCCAGCGGGTCCGGATCCCGGATCAGGGCAGCCGGTAACCCGCGCGCCGCAGCGCGTCGGCCACGGCGATCAGCGGCAGGCCGACCAGGGCCGTCGGGTCCCGGTTCTCGATGGCTTCGAACAGGCTGATGCCCAGGCCCTCGCATTTGAAGCTGCCGGCGCAGTCGTAGGGCTGCTCGGCGTCGAGGTAGCGAAGGATGGCGTCGTCCTCCAGGGCGCGGAACCGAACACGGGTCAGGTCCATCCCGGCGATGGCCGGGCCCTGGTCGCGAACGAGGCAGAAGGCGGTGTGGAACTGCACCTCGCGGCCCGACGCCGCGGCCAGCTGGCGGAAGGCGGTGGCGCGATCTCCGGGCTTGCCCAGGGGCAGGCCGTCACGGTCGGCCACCTGGTCCGAACCCAGGACCCAGGCGCCGGGGTGGCGCCGGGCGACCTCGCGGGCCTTGGCTTCGGCCAGTCGGCGGGCCAGGTCGGCCGGGGGCTCCTCCGGGCCCGGGCTTTCGTCCACGTCCGGGCGGTCCACCGTGAACGGCAGGCCCAGGCGCGCCAGCAGCTCGCGCCGGTAGCGCGAGGTCGAGGCCAGCACCAGCGGATTCATGGCGTGCCGGTGTCCCGGCGCAGGGTGGGGGGCTCGCGCCGGGCGGCTTCGGCGCTGGCCTCGGTGGCCTCCGCCAGTTCCGCGCCGGCGCGCTCGAGTTCCTCGAGCTGGGCGGAGAGCTTGCCCCGGGCGCGGTCCAGGGCGGCGCAGGCGGCGTCGAGCTCGGCCTGGGAGGCGCTGGCGCTGTGCTTCTGGATCCAGAGCCGGTGCTGGAGGATGTCGCGCTTGGCTTCCAGGATCGGCAGGGTCCGGTCCAGCGAGGCGTGGGCGACCGCGGCGATGTCGGACGGGACCCGGCCCACGACGGCCTGCATGGCCAGCATCTGCTTCTGGCTTCGGTCGAGCAGGGCCTGCATCTCGTCGGCCAGGTCGAGCAGGCGGACCAGGGCGCGGTCCCGGCGGCGGGATCGCAACAACCACCAGAGCAGGGGCAGGGCCAGGACCAGGGCGGCCAGGCCGGCCAGGACGATGAAGTTGGGCATGAGCGGCTTCCGGACGGCAGCGGGCAGTCTGCACCAGCGCCCGCGAGACCGGCAAACCCCTGTTTCCGCAAAGGCTTAGGTTTGACATGCCGCTGGTCCGGGCCTATCATTTCGCGCTTATGTCCGTGCCCCTGCCTCCCGTGCTCGATGCCTGGCGCATGGTCTCGGCCAAGCGTCGTTTCGAAGGCCGCCTGCCGCTGTCGGGGATGCCCCGCCTGCGCGACGGCCTGGTGGACGCCGAAGGCGACTGCCGCTACGTGATGGAATTCGGCCGCGATGCCGTGCTCGACCTGCCTTTCGTCGAGCTGCACATCGAGGCCGAGCTGCCGCTGCAGTGCCAGCGGACGCTGGAGCGGTTCCTGCACCCGGTCTCGTTGTTCCAGCGCCTCGGGCTGCTGACCGACGAAGCCCAGGAATCGGCGCTGCCGGAGGACATGGAGCCGTTCCTGCTCGATGCCGGCGGCGAGATGCACCCGGCCGAGCTGGTCGAGGATGAACTGATCCTCGCCATCCCGGTGGTACCCATGGATCCACGCTCGACGGAGGTCACGGCCGAATGGCCCGCCGACGTCGAGGTTGAAGAGAAACCGAACCCTTTCGCCGCGCTCGCCGCGTTGAAGGCACACAAGAAGTAGTTGGAGATAGAACATGGCCGTCCAGAAGTCCCGCGTCACCCCGTCCCGCCGTGGCCAGCGTCGTTCGCACGACGCGCTCACCGCCAAGCTGCTGTCCACCGACGCGACCTCGGGCGAGACGCACATCCGCCACCACGTGACCAAGGACGGCTACTACCGTGGCAAGAAGGTCATCGAGGTCAAGTCGTCGGTCGTTGCCGAGGACTGAGGCCGGTGCCTGCCCCCGGGCAGGCCGACCGCCCCTGATCGCCCCCCCGGGCCGATCGGACGTATGCTGAACGCGGCGGGCCTGGTCCCGCCGCGCGCTTTTGTGCCTGCCTGAGCCTGAGGGGATGAGGATGGCTGTTTATTCGCGTATCGCCGGCACCGGCAGCGGCCTGCCGGAAAAGATCCTGACCAACAAGGATCTCGAGCAGTTCGTCGAGACCAGCGACGAGTGGATCGCCAGCCGCACCGGCATCCGCCAGCGGCACGTGGCCGCCGAAGGCGAGACCACCTGCGACCTGGCCGAGCGCGCCGCCATCGCCGCGATGCAGGCCGCCGGCGTCACCGCCGCCGAGCTCGACATGATCGTCGTCGGCACCACCACCCCCGACCTCATCTTTCCGTCAACCGCCTGCCTGCTGCAGCACCGGCTCGGTGCCAACGGCTGCGCCGCCTTCGACGTCAACGCCGCCTGTTCGGGCTTCATCTACGCGCTGAGCGTGGCCGACAACTTCATCCGCGCCGGTAATGCGAAGACGGTGCTGGTGGTGGGCGCCGAGACCCTGACCCGCATGCTCGACTGGTCCGACCGCAACACCTGCGTGCTGTTCGGCGACGGCGCCGGCGCGGTGGTGCTCAAGGCCGATGCCGAGGCCGGCATCCTTTCGACCCACCTGCACGCGGACGGCGGCAAGAAGGAGCTGCTGTACAACCCGGTCGGCGTCTCGGTCGGCTTCAAGCCGGAAGAGAAGAACGCCGGCGTGCGCGTGCTGATGACCGGCAACGAGGTCTTCAAGCACGCGGTGAAGGCGCTGGATTCGGTCGTGGACGAGACGCTCGAGGCCAACGGCCTGCAGAAGTCCGACCTCGACTGGCTGATCCCGCACCAGGCCAACCTGCGCATCATCGAGGCGACGGCCAAGCGCCTGGACATGCCGATGGACCGCGTCATCGTCACCGTGCACAAGCACGGCAACACGTCGGCGGGTTCGGTGCCGCTGGCGCTGGACGAAGCGGTGCGCTCGGGCAAGATCCAGCGCGGCCAGCTGATGCTGCTCGAAGCCTTTGGTGGCGGGTTCACCTGGGGCTCGGCCCTCATCCGCTACTGACGCCCCGTGGCCGCGACCCTCGTCCGTCGCGTCGAGGCCGACGGGCGCGTCGCCTGGCGCAAGACCTATTCCGATGGCGGCACCCGCCGCCGCATCGCCGCCCTGCGCTGGATCGCTCGCCGCCTGGGCGCGAACGCGCTGCTCGCGCCGATGCCGCTGGGCCCGGCCGAGGCCTGCCGAACCGAGCAGGAGATGATCCGACGCCTGGCCGCGCTGGGCGCGAACGTACCCACGATCCTGCACGCCGGCGAGACCGAACTGCTGCTCGGCGACCTTGGCCCCACGCTGTCGCAGACCTGCCGCGATGAAACCAACGCCCAGGAACGCGCCGGGCTGGTCGCGCTGGGCCTACGGGCGCTGCTGGACCTGCATCGCCGCGGCGGCTACCTGAGCCAGGCCTTCGCGCGGAACATGACCGTGCGCAACGGACGCATCGGCTTCATCGACCTCGAGGAAGACCCGGCGACCATGATGTCGCTGGCGGCCGCGCAGGCCCGCGATGTGTTGTTCTACGCCCATTCGACCGCGCGCTTCCTCGCCGACCGCCCGGGTGCGCACGCCACGCTGCTGTCCGCGCACCTCGCGCAGGAAACGCCGGCCGTGCGCGCCGAGGTCTCGCACACCGCGCGCAAGCTGGCCGTGCTGGCGCCGCTGGCGCGCCCCTTCGGCGCCCGCGCCCGCGCGGTCGCCGAAGCGCTGGTGAGCCTGCGCCAGGCGGCCGGCTGACCCTACGCTCAGGTACAGACGTTCGGCGCGCCGGCTCGCTTATCATGGCGCGTTCACGACCCATGGATCGCCTCGGATGAGCCAGATGCTCGCTTTCGTTTTCCCCGGCCAGGGCTCGCAGTCGCTCGGCATGCTGGCCGAACTGGCGGCGGCGCACCCGGTCGTGCGCGCCGCGTTCGACGAAGCCTCCGAAGGCGCGGCGGTCGACCTCTGGGCGCTGTCGCAGCAGGGGCCGGAGGAACAGCTCAACCAGACCGAGTTCACCCAGCCCGCGCTGCTGGCCGCCGGCGTCGCCACCTGGCGCGCCTGGGAGGCGGCCGGTGGTCCGCGCCCGTCGCTGCTGGCCGGCCACAGCCTGGGTGAGTACGCCGCGCTGGTGGCCGCCGGCGCGATCTCGCTGGCCGACGGTGCGCGCCTGGTGCGCGAGCGCGGCCGCCTGATGCAGCTCGCCGTACCCGCGGGCACCGGCGCCATGGCCGCGGTGCTCGGCGCCGAGGACGCGCAGGTCGCCGACGCCTGCCGCGAAGCCAGCGGCGACGAGGTCGTGGTGCCCGCCAACTACAATTCGCCCGGCCAGATCGTGATCGGCGGCCACGCCGCCGCGGTCGACCGGGCCATGGCGGCGCTGTCCGCGCAGGGCGTGCGCAAGATGGTGAAGCTGGCCGTATCGGTGCCTTCGCACACGCCGCTGATGCGCGACGCCGCCGACCGCCTGGCCGAGGTCATGGTCGGCATGGCCTGGCGCGAGCCGGGCCTGCCGGTGGTGCAGAACGTCGACGGGCAGGTGCACGACGGCGTGCCGGCGATCCGCGAGGCGCTGGCGCGACAGCTCTACCTGCCGGTGCGCTGGACCGACTGCGTGCAGTCGCTGGCCGCGCGCGGCGCCAGCCGGGTGGCCGAATGCGGCCCCGGCAAGGTCCTGGCCGGCCTGTGCAAGCGCATCGACAAATCCCTCGACGCCCGCGCCCTCGGCACCCCCGCCGACTTCGACGCGGCGCTGGCGGAATGGAAAGGCTGATATCGCTCTACAACGGAGTAAGAAGAGATGTCCGACGTATTGAAGGGTGAAGTTGCGCTGGTGACCGGGGCGAGCCGGGGCATTGGGGCGGCGATCGCCGCCGAGCTGGCGGCGCTGGGCGCCACCGTCGTCGGCACCGCCACCACCGAGGCAGGCGCTGCCGCCATCGGCGAGCGGCTGGCCGGGCAGGGCGGGGCGGGGCGCAAGCTCGACGTCGCCAGCGGCGACGAGGTCGAGGCCGTGCTCGAGGAGATCGGCAAGACCTTCGGCCCGATCTCGATCCTGGTCAACAACGCCGGCATCACCCGCGACAACCTGCTGATGCGCATGAAGGAAGAGGACTGGCAGGCCATCCTCGACACCAACCTCAGCTCGGTCTTCCGCACCTCGAAGGCGGTGATGCGCGGCATGATGAAGGCGCGCAAGGGCCGCATCATCAACATCGCCTCGGTGATCGGCGTCACCGGCAACGCCGGCCAGGCCAACTACGCGGCGGCCAAGGCCGGCATCATCGCCTTCAGCAAGTCGCTGGCCAAGGAAATCGGCAGCCGCGGCGTCACCGTCAACGTGGTGGCGCCTGGCTTCATCCAGACCGACATGACCAAGGACCTGCCGGACGCCTCGCGCGAGGCCCTGGTCGGCCAGATCGCCCTGGGCCGCCTCGGCGAGCCGGAGGACATCGCCCGGGCCGTGGCCTTCCTGGCCGGCCCGGCGGCCGCCTACATCACCGGCGAGACCCTGCACATCAACGGCGGCATGTACATGCCCTAACCCCTTGTAGCGGCTGGATTTGCGATAGAATCCCGCCGCCCGATCCAGGCCGCGGCGCGACAGGCGCCCGCCGCGGCTTCCTTTTCATTACAATGCGCCCGAAAACATCCCTCCGGGAGGAGAACGATCCATGAGCAGCATCGAAGAACGCGTCAAGAAAATCGTCATCGAGCAGTTGGGCGTGAAGGAAGAAGAAGTCACCGTGAACGCCTCGTTCGTGGACGACCTCGGCGCCGACTCGCTGGACACCGTGGAGCTGGTCATGGCCCTCGAGGAAGAGTTCGAGTGCGAGATCCCGGACGAAGAGGCCGAGAAGATCACCTCGGTCCAGCAGGCCATCGATTACATCAAGGCCCACGTCAAGGCCTGAGTGCCTTAGCGTCGTCCACGCCAGGGCCGCGCTTGCGCGGCCCTGCGCGTTTGCGGCACCCGGCCCAAGCGCAGGCTCGTGCGCCGGCGCAAGCGCGGCAAGGCCGCGTACCCTGAATCCATGCGGAGTTTCGCCATGAGTCATCGTCGCGTCGTCGTCACCGGCATGGGCATCGTCTCGCCCATCGGCAATTCCCTGGCCTCGGCCTGGGCCAGCATCGAGGCCGGCCGCAGCGGCATCGGCCCGATCACCCATTTCGATGCGTCGGCCTACGCCACCCGCATCGCCGGCGAGGTGCGCGACTTCGACGCCAAGTCCTTCCTGCCGCCGAAGGACGTCAAGAAGATGGACACCTTCATCCACTACGGCCTCGCCGCCTGCTTCCAGGCCATGGACGACGCCGGGCTGGAAGTGACCGACGCCAATGCCGAGCGCATCGGCGCCATCATCGGCGCCGGCATCGGCGGCGTGCGCGGCATCGAGGAAACCGCGATCACCCTGCACGAAGGCGGCCCGCGCAAGGTCTCGCCGTTCTACGTGCCCAGCACCATCATCAACATGCTGCCGGGCCAGCTGACGATCATGAAGGGCATCAAGGGCCCCAACTTCTCGGCGGTGTCGGCCTGCGCCACCTCCAACCATTCGATCGGCATCGCCATGCGCATGATCCAGTACGGCGACGCCGACATCATGGTGGCGGGCGGCGCCGAGCACGGCTGCACGCCCACCTCGGTCGGCGGCTTCTGCTCGATGAAGGCGATGTCCACCCGCAACGACGACCCGACGCGCGCCTCGCGCCCCTGGGACAAGGAGCGCGACGGCTTCGTGCTCGGCGACGGCGCCGGCATCCTGATCCTGGAGGAATACGAGCACGCCAAGGCCCGCGGCGCCCGCATCTACTGCGAACTGGCCGGCTTCGGCGCCAGCTCCGACGCCTTCCACATGACCGCGCCCAGCGAGAACGGCGACGGCGCGGCGCGCTGCATGCGCGCGGCGCTCAAGGACGCCGGCATCAATGCCGACCAGGTCGGCTACCTCAACGCGCACGGCACCTCGACGCCGCTGGGCGACCTTGGCGAGACGATGGCGATCAAGTCCGCCTTCGGCGACCACGCCCGCGAGATGATGGTCAGCTCCACCAAGTCCATGACCGGCCACCTGCTCGGCGCCGCCGGCGGCGTCGAGGCGGTGTTCTCGGTGATGGCGCTGCACACCGGCGTGATCCCGCCGACCATCAACCTCGAGGACCCGGGCGAGGGCTGCGACCTCGACTACGTGCCCAACGTCGCGCGCCGCAAGCAGGTGGACGTGGCGGTCTCGAATGGCTTCGGCTTCGGCGGCACCAACGGCACCCTGGTCTTCCGCCGGCTCTGAGCCCGCGACGGGCGGCCCCGCGATGCTGATCCGCGAGCTGCCGCCCGGCACCGACCTGCTGCGCCTGCAGTCGGCCGACCCCACGCGCTTCCCGCTGCTGCTCGAAAGCGTGGCGGGCGGCAACGCGCTGTCGCGCTGGGACTTGCTGCTGGCGACGAACGGAGAGGGCCTGCGGCTCGACGCCGACGGCGTGACCCGGCGGCTGGACGGCGCGGTGGCCGATGGCGACTTCCTCGCGGCCCTTGACGCCGACTGGCATGCCGCGGCCACGCCGCGCGACGAGACCGCCGCGCTGCCATTCCTCGGCGGCTGGGCGCTGTTCCTTGCCTACGAGCTCGCCGGCCAGGTCGAAACGCGGCTCGCGCTACCCATGGCGCCGGGCCCGCTGCCGGTGGCGCTGGCGCTGCGCTGCCCGGCGGCCATCCTGCGTGATCGCGCCAGCGGCCAGTGCCTGGCCGTGGCCGAGCCGGGCGCCGAGGCGCTGCTGGACCTGCC
>NZ_JALHQI010000065.1 GCF_022842045.1 Arenimonas sp.
CGCTCCCGCCGCGGCGGCGGGGTTCGCTGGGCCTGCGCGGCCCGGGCGCCCAGCAGCAGCGCGCCGTACTCGACGCCGGCGGGGCAGGCCTGCTCGCAGCGGCGGCAGCCCAGGCAGTGGTCCAGGTGGAGGTCGCCGGCAGGCGTGGGCGCGAGCTGGCCCGAGGCGGTGGCGCGGATGTAGGCTATGCGGCCCCGCGGGGATTCGGCCTCGCTGCGGTCCAGCCCGTACGTGGGGCAGTGGGGCAGGCAGAGCCCGCATTGCACGCAGCGGTCGGCCAGCGCCACCAGGCCGGCGGCAGCCGCCAAGGGCGCGGGACGGGGGGCCGTTTCAGGCGGCGTGGGCATGCCGGAATGCTAACACGGGGTTAATCCGGGCTTGCACGGGCCCAAAAGGGCCGCTATCATTCCGCCTCTTTCCACCCCGATTTCTATTTTGGAGCCGTCATGAAGACCATGACCGTCAGCGCCAACGCCCAGACCGTCAAGCAAGACTGGTACGTGGTCGATGCCAGCGGCAAGACCCTGGGCCGCCTGTGCTCGGAACTCGCGCGCCGTCTGCGCGGCAAGCACAAGCCGGAGTACACCCCGCACGTTGACACGGGTGACTACCTCGTCGTGATCAACGCCGAGAAGATCCACGTCACCGGCAACAAGCTGCAGGACAAGAAGTACCACCGCTTCACCGGCTACGTCGGCAACCTGAAGACCGAGTCCCTCGGCCAGGCCCTCGACGCCCACCCGGAGCGCGTGATCGAGATCGCGGTCAAGGGCATGCTCCCGAAGAACCCGCTCGGCCGCGCCATGTACCGCAAGCTCAAGGTGTACAAGGGCTCGGAGCATCCGCATTCCGCCCAGCAGCCGCAGGCTCTGGACTTCAAGGCTTAAGGCAAAGACATGGCTATCCAGCAGAACTACGGCACCGGCCGTCGCAAGTCCTCCACCGCCCGCGTGTTCATGCGTTCGGGCACCGGCAAGATCGTCGTCAACGGCAAGCCCGTCGACGAGTTCTTCGGCCGCGAGACCTCGCGCATGATCGTGCGCCAGCCGCTGGTCGTCAGCCAGATGGGCGAGAAGTTCGATTTCACCGTCACGGTCGAGGGCGGTGGCATCACCGGCCAGGCCGGCGCCATCCGCCTGGGCATCGCCCGCGCGCTGGTCGAGTACAACGACACCCTGAAGCCGGAACTGCGCAAGGCCGGCCTCATGACCCGCGACGCCCGCGAGGTCGAGCGCAAGAAGGTCGGCCTGCACAAGGCCCGCCGCGCCACCCAGTTCTCGAAGCGCTAATCGTTTCGTAAACTGGCGGCGTCCCCGCATTGGGGGATCGTCTAATGGTAGGACTGCAGACTCTGACTCTGCCTATCTAGGTTCGAATCCTAGTCCCCCAGCCAAAAAGAGAAGGGCCCCCGAACGGGGGCCCTTCTGCTTTTGGCTGGGGGAAAGGCAAGTAGGACCTCGTCCGAGAAAATTGTCCGGAACACAATCGTCGCCGAAGGCGACCCGGCAACCAGCTACCGCAATCCGCCCGACCGGCGATAGACTCGGGCATCCGCTCCCGGAGTCCGCCCCATGCCCGTCCCCGCCGACCACCTGGCCCGCCTCTTCCCGCTCGAATCCCTGCGCCAGGAGACCCGCGACCAGCTGGCCCGCGAGGCCTCGGTGTCCGACTACGGCCGCAACGAGAACGTGTTCGAGGCCGGCGACCTGGACGAGGACACCATCTACCTGCTCGACGGCGAGCTGCGCTGCAACTACCCCGATGGCCGCAGCGTGGCCCACATCGCCAGCGCGCCGCACGGCCGCTACTCGCTCAACGACGCGGTGCCGCGCCGCTTCACCGCCAAGGTGGTGTCGTCTAAGGCGCGGGTGATGCGCGTGGACCGCCGCTACCTCGAGAAGCTGATCACCTGGGACCAGCTCAGCCGCGACGAGAACTACCGCCACTTCGGCTCGGCCCCGGGTGGCAACAACTGGGTGTTCCGCCTGCTGCGCAGCCAGGCCTTCGCGCGCTTGCCCACGGGCAACATCGAGAAGATGTTCCAGCTTTTCGAGCCGGTCAGCGTCAAGCCCAGCGAGATCGTGATGCGCGAGGGCGATGCGCCCGACTATTTCTACGTGGTGCGCGAAGGCACGGCCTCGATCTCGAAGTACCTCGACGGCGCGCCCCAGGTGGTGGCCTACCTTCGCGAGGGCGACACCTTCGGCGAGGACGCGCTGCTGTCGAACCTGCCGCGCAACGCCACCGTGCGCATGATGCAGGGCGGCCAGCTGATGCGGCTCTCGCGCGAGGCCTTCGAGGCGGTGCTCAAGCCGCCGATGCTGTCGTGGGTGCTGCCGGCCGAGGCCGCGCGCCTGGTGCAGGCCGGCGCCGCGCTGCTGGACGTGCGCATGCCGGAAGAACACGCCCAGCGCGCGATCGACGGCTCGGCCAACGTGCCGCTGTACCGCCTGCGCGAGGACATCGCCAACGTGCTGCCCTCGGGCGCGCGCGTGGTCGTCTACTGCAACACCGGCGAGCGCTCCGCCGCGGCGGCGTTCGTGCTCAAGCGCCTGGGCTACGAGGTGAGCGCCTTGCATGGCGGGCTCGGCGCGATGCTGCGCCTGCTGGCCGCCAACGCCACGGCGTGACCGCGTTGGCAGCGATGCGAAATCGGGGTGGACGGCAGTTCCAGCGTGGAGAACCGGCGGGCATTTTTAGGAAATAGTGAAGAGGAGATAGGAGATAGTAAGAGCGGGGTTTCGCTCTTCACTACCTCCTATCTCCTCTTCACTATTTCCTTCTCTTTCCATCACCCACTACCTCGCCACCCCCCGCACCTGCCCATTGATGATGACGTCGTCGGCCGGGCGGGCCGCGAACAGGCCGCAGGCCACCACGCCGACGAGCTGGTTCAACTTCGCTTCCAGCCCCACCGGGTCGGTGATGCGCCAGTGGTGCACGTCGAGGATCCAGTTGCCGTTGTCGGTGGTCACGCCTTCGCGCCACACCGGCTGGCCGCCGAGCTCGACGATGCGGCGCGCGACCAGGCTGCGCGCCATCGGGATCACTTCCACCGGCAGCGGGAACTGGCCCAGCACCTCCACCTGCTTGGCCTCGTCGATGATGCAGATGAAGCGCTCGCTGGCCTCGGCGATGATCTTCTCGCGCGTGAGCGCCGCGCCGCCGCCCTTGATCAGCCGGTTGAACGGGTCGCACTCGTCGGCGCCGTCCACGTAGAGCTTCAGCGGACCGACCGCGTTGAGGTCGAAGACCGGGATGCCGTGCGACTTCAGCTGGCGCGTGCTCTGCTCGGAGCTCGACACCGCGCCTTCGATCCGGTCCTTCATTCGGGCCAGTCCGTCGATGAAGAAGGCCACGGTGGAGCCGGTACCGACGCCGACCACGGTGCCTTCCTCGACGTATTCCAGCGCCTTCTCGGCGGCGAGTTTCTTCTGTGCGTCGCGGGACATCGGTGGCTCCGGCTTATTCCAGGGAAAGGATGTGCTTGTATTGCGCCGCCGTCACCGGCAGCACCGACAGGCGGTTGCCGCGGCGGAGCAGGGCGAAGTCCTCGCCCAGCGTTTCGACCTCGGCGCGCAGTTCGTCCAGCGACACGGTGCGCTTGAAGCGCCGCACGAAGCCGACGTCCACCAGCCACCAGCGCGGCTCCTCCGGCTTGCTGGCGGCGTCGTAGTAGTCGGACTTCTTCTGGAACTGGGTCGGGTCCGGGTAGGCCACCGACACCACTTCCGCCAGCCCGGCCACGCCGGGCACGGCGCAGTTGGAGTGGTAGAACAGGATCCCGTCGCCGACCTTCATGTCCTTCATCATGAAGTTGCGCGCCTGGTAGTTGCGCACGCCGGTCCAGGGCTCGCGGCCCGCCTTCTCCAGGGCCTCGATCGAGAACTCGTCGGGCTCGGACTTCATCAGCCAGTATTTCCTCATGCCGGCATTATCGCCCGAACGCGAGGAGTCCGGCCTCGGTCACGATCGCATCCAGCGGCACGTCCCAGTCCTCGACTGCCAGGCCATCGGCTTCCTGGCAGGCATAGCCGATGCCGACCAGGCGGGGCGGGGCGGCCCGCCCGCGGCGGAAGCCGAAGGCGCGGTCGTAATAGCCGCCGCCCATGCCCAGCCGGGTGCCGTCGCGGCCGAAGCCGAGCAGGGGCAGCAGTACCAGGGTCATCTCGTCCGGGGCCAGCGTGGTTTCGGAAACCGGCTCCGGGATGCCGTAGCGGTTGGGCGCCAGCGGATCGCCCGCGCGCCAGGGCGCGAAGCGCAGGCCGCCGCCGGGCGTGGTCACCGGCAGGCACCAGACCTGGCCGGGCGCGAGGCGCAGCTGCACGGCATGCAGCGGCAGTTCGCCGTTCACGGCCCAGTAGCCGGCGACGTAACCGGGTTCGCGCAGTTCGGGGCGCTCGCCCAGGTGCCGGGCGACGGCATCGGCGGCCGCCAGGCGCTCGCCGGGGCGGAGCGCGGCCCGCCGGGCGCGCAGTTCGGCGCGGAGTTCAGCGCGCGTCGAAGTCAAAGGAGTTCCTCCACCATGCCGATGCGTACGAAACGACCTTGATCCCAGGGATCAAGTGGGTACCCGATCCGCCGCTTCAGGCTTTCCGCAACAGGGCGGACATGCACACCGCGGTCGGGGCGGATTCCCGGGTCGTGTTTATGGGACAAGGCGTAATGTTAGGCACGCTGTCGAACACGGCAGAGGACGGTTGGATTATAGACCCGCGACCTAACGGAAGAGTGAACACCCGAGCCCTTTCGGGAGGAATCAGCGGGGGGCGTCGAACAGGCCGTCGAGCTTGCGGTTGAGTTCGCCCAGGGTGCGGTTGAGCGCCTGGTCGCGCTGTTCGGCGGCCTGCTTGAGCTGCTGCAGCTCGTGCGCCAGGTTCAAGGCGGTCAGCACCGCCACGCGGTCGATCGCCGCCATGCGGTTGCTGCCGCGCACCTCGCGCATGCGGGCGTCGAGCAGCTGCGCGGCCGCCACCAGGCTGTCGCGTTCGGACGGCTCGACGCCGACGGTGTATTCGCGGTCGAGGATCTTGACGTTGACCGGCTCGCTCACGCGTTGTGCTCCAGCGACTTCAGGCGCGTGATCATGGCTTCCACCCGCGAGCGGGCCTGCTCGTTCTTGTTCAGCAGCTGGGCGCGCTCGGCCACCAGTTGTTCCTGGCCCTGGCGCAGGCTCTTGTTTTCCTCGAGCAGCCGGCGATGCTGCTCCGCCAGGCGCTCGAAGCGCTCGGCCAGGGCCTGCAGCTGGGCTATGGGATCGTTCGGGCTCATCGCGGCCACCTTAGGCGGGGCGGGGGGAGGGGGTCAATACGGCGCCGGGATGGCGGCCACGGTGCCGGGCTGCCAGCTGCGGATGAAGGCCAGGCAGCGGTGCGAATCCAGCGGCGGCGACAGCCAGAAACCCTGGATCTCGTCGCAGCCCTGTTCGCGCAGGTAGCTCAGCTGCTGCTCGCTTTCCACGCCCTCGGCGATCACGTTCAGGCCCAGCGAATGGCCCATGGTGATGACGGTGGCGGTGATGGCCTCGTCGTCCGGGTCGCGGGTGAGGTCGCCGATGAACTCCTTGTCGATCTTGAGCGTGTCGATCGGCAGGCGCTTGAGGTAGACCAGCGAGGAGTAGCCGGTGCCGAAGTCGTCGATGGCCAGCGTGATGCCGAGCTTGCGCAACTCGTTGAGTACGTGGGTGGTCTGCTCGGCGTTCTGCATCACCATCGATTCGGTGACTTCCAGCTCGATGCGGTTGGCCGGCACGCCCAAATCGTGGATCAGGCTGCGCAGGGTGAGCGGCAGGTTGCCGCGCAGCAGCTGGAGCACCGAGACGTTGATGCCGATCGAGATCTCGTTCAGGCCGTGGCCGCGCCAGCGCTTGAGGGTCTGCAGCGCTTCGTTGAGCACCCAGTCGCCGATCTGCAGGATCAGGCCCGACTCCTCCGCCAGCGGGATGAACACGGTGGGCGGGATTTCGCCCAGCTCGGCACTGTGCCAGCGCAGCAGCGCCTCGACGCCGGTGATGCGGCCGTCGGCCAGCGCCATGCGCGGCTGGTACACGAGCCGGAACTCGCCGCGGTCGAGCGCCTTGCGCAGCGAAGCAAGCACGGTGGCGCGCCGGCGCGATTCGGCGTCCATGGTCTCGTTGTAGATCTGGTAGGTGTTCCGGCCCTCGGCCTTGGCCTGGTACATGGCCGTGTCGGAGTACTTCAACAGGTCGGTGGGCACCAGCGCGTGGTCGGGGTAGAGGCTGATGCCAAGCGAGGGCGTGATCGACACATCGTGCCGCTCGTCCACTTCCAGCGGCATCGAGAACGCGGTGAGGATCTCGCGCGCCATGCGCTCCACCGCCGGGATCGACTCCACGTCCTCCAGCACCACGGTGAACTCGTCGCCGCCCAGGCGCGCGACCGTGTCCGAGGCGCCGACGGTGGCCTGCAGGCGCGTCGCCGCGGCCTTGAGCAGGCGGTCGCCGGCGGCGTGGCCGAGCGAGTCGTTGATGTCCTTGAAGCGGTCGAGGTCGAGGAACAGCACCGCCACCCGCGTTTCCTGCCGGCGCGCCCGCACGATGGCGCGGCCCAGGCGCTCGCTCAGCAGCGCGCGGTTGGGCAGGCCGGTCAGCGTGTCGTAGTTGGCCAGGTAGCGCAGCTCCTGCTCGGCGCGCTTCTTGTCGGTGATGTCATTGACCACCGCGACGAAGTGGCTGCGCAGGCCCATCGCGTCGCGCACCTCGCTCATCTCGATCCAGCCCAGGAACTCCTCGCCGTCCTTGCGCTTCTGCCACATCTCGCCGGCCCAGTGGCCGGTGCGCTCGAGCACGTCCCGCACGCGCCGGTAGAACTCGGCGCTGTGCTGGCTCGAATCGAGCAGGCGGCTGTTCTGGCCGATCACCTCTTCCTCGCTGTAGCCGGTGATGCGCGAGAAGGCCGGGTTCACCGAGATGAAGCGGAAATCGAGGTCGATCACCGCCACCGCTTCGCTCATCGAGCGCAGCACCTCGAGCGCGACGCGGCGCTCGCGCTCGGCGCGGCGGATGATGGTGATGTCGCGGGCGGTGCCGGCCATGCGCAGCGGGCTGCCGCTGGCATCGCGCTCGACCACCTTGCCGCGCGAGCGCACCCAGACCCATTCGCCCCGCGCGTTGCGGATGCGGTGCTCGGACTCGAATACGTCGCTGTGCCCGACGATGTGCTCCTGCAGCAGCTTCTGCACCCGCGGCAGGTCCTCGGGGTGGATCGAATGCGTGCGCCAGTCGTCGGTGCTCAGCTCTTCGCGGCTGCCCTGGCCCAGCAGCTGGTTGGCGCCCAGTCGGTAGAGGCTGTTCTCGCGGATGTTCCAGTCCCAGAACTCGTCGCCCGAGCCCCACAGCGCCAGGTTCAGGCGCTCCTCGCGCTCGCGTATCTCGCCGAGCAGGGAGGTCTCCTGGCGCCGGCGGTGGGTCCAGACCCGCCACAGCAGCCAGCCCAGGAACAGGGCGATGGTGAACAGCACCAACTGCAGCACGAAGCCGGAATCCGTCGCGGGCGTGGCCTGGGCATGGACGACCGCGGGCACCAGCATCGCCCCGAGGGCGCAGGCCGCGGGGCCTCGCCCCGGACGCATGCCACTGATTCGCGAACGCGCCATTGGGCCCGGATTTCCCCTGATTACGATTACCCCAGAACCCGGGCAGTGTAGGGTGGCGCTAACACCGCCACAAGCGCCGTCCGGCCCATGCCGGCCGGCCTTGCTAGAATGCGGCATCCCGCCAGCGCCGAACCCATGCCAGACGCCCAATTGCCCGAACACGCCGAACTCGTCGCCGAACTCCAGGGCCTGGAGGCCGGCCTCGAGCCCTGCGAGCTGCACGGCTCGCTGTGCGGCTACCTGTCGGGCGGCGGCAAGCATGATCGGCGCACCTGGTTCGCCCAGGTGATGGCCGACCCGCTGCTGTCCGCGCCGGACGCGGAGGGCGCGCTGGACCGCCTGTACTCGGCCAGCACCCGCCAGCTGGAATCCCCCGATTTCGAGTTCGAACTGCTGCTGCCGGCGGAAGGCCGGCCCGTCAGCGAACGCGGCGACGGCTTGGTGGCCTGGTGTCGCGGCTTCCTTGGCGGCTTCGGCCTGGCTACCGGCGCCAAGCCGCCGCTGTCGGAGGAATCCGAGGAGGCGCTGGGCGACATCGCCCGCATCGCCGCCAGCGACCTGAGCTACGAGGACCCGGAGGCCGACGCCGCCGCGCTCGAGGAAGTGTCCGAGTTCATCCGGGTGGCGGTGATGCTGCTGCACAGCGACTGCGTGCTGGGTCCGCGGCACCGCCGCAAGCTCAACTGAGGCCGCCATGGTCAAGGCCGCCGAGTTCGCCCGCCGCCGCAAGCAGCTCATGCGCATGGCGGACGACGACGCCATCATCATCCTGCCCAGCGCGCCGCTGCGCGTGCGCAGCCACGACACGCACTTTCCCTACCGCCAGGACAGCGACTTCTGGTACATGTCCGGCTTCCCCGAGCCCGAGGCGGTGCTGGTGCTGGTGCCGGGCCGCAAGCACGGCGAGACGCTGCTGTTCTGCCGCGAGCGCGACGCCGAGCGCGAGGCCTGGGATGGCCCGCGCGCCGGGCCGGAAGGCGCGGTGGACCGGCACGGCTTCGACGATGCCTACCCGATTGCCGATCTCGACGAGATCCTGCCCGGGCTGCTCGAGGGACGCTCGCGCGTCTACTACCACTTCGGGCGCGACACCGAGTTCGACCTCAAGCTGATCGGCTGGGTCAACCGGGTGCGTTCGCAGGTGCGCCAGGGTGCGCAGCCGCCGCATGAATTCCTCGAGCTGGGCCACCTGCTGCACGAACTGCGCCTGTTCAAGAGCGCGGCCGAGATCAGGCTGATGCGCGAATCCGCCCGCATCGCCTGCGAGGCGCAGCGCGCCGCGATGCTGGCCACCCGCCCGGGCGGTCGCGAGTACGAGGTGGAGGCCGCGCTGCACTACGTGTACCGCCGCAACAACGCGGTCGCCGCCTACGAGCCGATCGTCGGCTCGGGCCCGAACGCCTGCGTGCTGCACTACCGCGACAACAATGCGCCCACCGCCGACGGCGACCTGCTGCTCTGCGACGCCGGCGCCGAATACGCCAGCTACGCCTCCGACATCACCCGCACCTGGCCGGTGAACGGCCGCTACTCGAAGGAGCAGCGCGCGCTGTACGACGTGGTGATGGCGGCGCAGTCGGCCGCGCTCGACCAGGCACGCCCTGGCCAGCCCTGGATCGCGGGCCACGACGCGGCGGTGCAGGTGCTCACCGAGGGCCTGCTGTCGCTGGGCCTGCTCAAGGGTTCGCTGAAGTCCGCCCTGGCCAGCGGCGCGTACAAGAAGTTCTACCGGCACAAGACCGGCCACTGGCTGGGCCTGGACGTGCACGACGTGGGCGAATACAAGCTCGCCGGCGAGTTCCGCGAGCTCGAGCCCGGCATGGTCTTCACCATCGAGCCCGGCCTCTACATCGCCCCGGGCACCAAGGGCGTCCCCGCGAAGTGGCAGGGCATCGGCATTCGCATCGAGGACGACGTCCTGGTGACCGGCGAGGGGCACGAGGTGCTGACCGAGGGGGTGCCGAAGGCGGTTGGTGAGATCGAGGCGTTGCTGGCGCAGCGCTGAAGGCCGGGAACTAGTGAAGAGGAACTAGGAACTAGTAAGGGCGTGCACGCCTTTGCTTTTCACTAGTTCCTATTTCCTATTCACTATTTCCTTTTTCCCTACATATCGTGTTTCGCGACGTCCAGCCCGCGTGCGACGTATTGCTTCCAGCGTTCGCGCAGCGGCCCGCGCGCGGAGTCGTCCGCGGGGACGACTTCCAGCACGCGGTCGAAGCCATCCGGCACCGCCGCATCGCGGAGGTTGAGCACCAGCGGGCGCAGCGCGGCGTCGTGCTCCGGCGCGGCGATCAGCACCGGCACTTCGTCCTCGTCCTCGTCGGCGCCGACGATCTGGTGCGGCACGTAGGCGTCTGGGTCGAAGGACCAGAGCAGGTCGTCCAGCATTTCGGCCTGGGCCGCCGACGCGCACAGCACCAGCATCGGCAGGCCGGCGTCGCTGGCCTTGCGCGCCAGCTCGCAGGCGAGCAGCAGCGGCTGCTCGCGGAAGCGGGGCTTGCCGATCAGGTAGAAATCGGCGCGCGCCACGTCAGCCGGCCTGGTCGATCAGCCACTGCGTGAGCAGGCCGACCGGGCGGCCGCTGGCCAGGCCCTTGCGGCCGTCGCCGTTGGCGACGCCGGCGATGTCCAGGTGGGCCCAGCGCTGGCCTTCGGTGAAGCGGGCCAGGAAGCAACCGGCGGTGATGGCGCCGGCGTTCTTGCCGCCGATGTTGTAGACGTCGGCGAAGGCCGACTCGAGCTGGGTCTGGTACTCGTCCCACAGCGGCAGGCGCCAGGCGCGGTCGAACACGGTGTCGCCGGCCGCCAGCAGTTCGTCGGCCAGGTCGTCGTGCTTGCTCATCAGGCCGGCGGCGAACTTGCCCAGCGCGACCACGCAGGCGCCAGTGAGGGTGGCGACGTCGACGGTGGCCTGCGGCTCGTACTTCTGCACGTAGGTCAGCGCGTCGCACAGGATCAGGCGGCCCTCGGCGTCGGTGTTGCCGACCTCGATGGTCTTGCCCGACATCGAGGTGAGGATGTCGCTCGGGCGGTAGGCGTCGGCGTCTGGCATGTTCTCGACCGCCGGCACCACCATCACCAGGTTGACCGGCAGCTGCATCTTCGCCACGGCGGCGAAGGTGCCGATCACGGTGGCGGCGCCGCACATGTCGAACTTCATTTCCTCGATGCCGCCCTGCACCTTCAGGTTGATGCCGCCGGTGTCGAAGGTGATGCCCTTGCCGACCAGCGCGTGCGGCCGGGCCTTGCCGGCGCCGGTGTAGCGCAGCACCACCAGCCGCGGCGGGTTGGCCGAGCCGCGGGCCACGGCCAGCAGCGAGCCCATGCCCAGCTTCTCCATGTCGGCGCGCTCGAGGATCTCGGCCTCGACATTGGCGTGCTCGGCGGCGATCCGGCGGGCGGTGTCGGCCAGGTAGCCGGGGTTGCAGATGTTCGGCGGCAGGTTGCCCAGTTCACGCGCCAGCTCGACGCCGGCGGCGATGGCGACGCCGCGCTCGAAGTCGGCACGCTGCGCGTCGGCGCCCAGCACGGCGAGCTTGGCCAGCCCGGCGTCTTCCTTCTTGCTGCGGGTGGCGGTGTAGCGGTAGGCGGCGTGGTCGGCGGCGATCACCGCCTGGCGCACGTTCCAGCCGGCATCGCGGCCGCCGACCGCGATCTCGGGCAGCGTGAGCAGGGCGCTGTCGGCCGGGCCGGTGCGCAGCGCGCGCACGGCGTCGGCCACGGCCTTGAGGTACTGCGGCACGCCGAACTTGCCGGCCTCGCCCAGGCCCACCACCAGCACGCGGGGCGCGGCGATGCCGGGCACGTCGGGTAGCAGGGCGGTGCGGCCGGTCTTGCCCGACAGGTCGCCGCGGGCGGCGAGGGCGGCGAGCTTGCCGCCGCTGGCCTGGTCCACGGCCTGGCCCGAGGGCGCGAAGCGTCCGTCGGCGAACAGGCCCACCACCAAACAATCGGTGGCGGCGGTGGCGGGATCGGCGGGGTTCAGTTGAAATTCGAGGGCCATGGTCTGGGATTCCGTACAATCGAAGGGGATTCGGGGCGGGCAAGCCAATTGTGGCGGCCCGCCGTGATGACCCCGCGATTCTAGCAACTCAGCCCCACGCCCACCCCGCCCCGGCCAGGACGCCCCATTGCTGCTGATCGAACGCTACCTGCTGCGCCAGTTCGTCCTCAGCGTGGCCGCCGTGGCCGCGATCCTGCTGATGGTCGGCCTGGGCGGCCTGCTGGTGGACCTGATGTCCGACATCGCCCGCGGCCAGGTGCCGGCCGCGCTGCTGCTGTCGCAGCTGGGCCTGCGCTCGCTGCAGGTACTGCCGCTGCTGATGCCGCTGGCGCTGTTCGTCGGCCTGCTGCTGGCCGTGGGCCACCTCTACGGCGACAGCGAGATGGCCGTGCTGTCCTCGGTCGGCCTGGGCCCGCAGAAGCTCTGGCGTCCGCTGCTGCTGGTCACGCTGCCGGTGGCGGCGATCGTGGCCCTGAGTTCGCTGTGGCTGGCGCCGGCCGGTGCACGCATCGCCCGTGACATGATCGAGACCGCCAACCGCAGCTTCCTGGTCGCCGGGCTCGAGGCCGGGCGCTTCCTCGAGCTGCCCGGCCGCGCCGGCATCCTCTACGTCGGCGAGCTGAGCAGCGACGGCACCCGCTTCCGGCAAATGTTCGTGCAGTCCGAGCGCGACGGCCGCCTGGACGTGATCACCGCCCGCGACGGCGAGATCTTCTTCGACGAGGAGACCGGCCGCTTCCTTCGCCTGCGCGACGGCTTCCGGGTCGAAGGCACGCCGACGACCAAGGATTTCCGGCTGATGCGCTTCGACCAGAACGAGGTGCGCATCCCCGACCGCGAGGTCGAGGCGGAGGCCGACGAAATCGAGGCCCGCCGCACCAACGACCTGTGGATGCAGACCGATGCCCCGGCGCGGGCCGAGCTGCACTGGCGCATCGCCACGCCGCTGCTGACGCTGGCGCTGGGCTTCCTGGCGATGCCGCTGGGCCGCGGCGAGCCGCGCCAGGCGCGCTATGGCCGCATCCTCGCGGCGCTGCTGATCTACATCAATGCGATGGCCCTGCTGATGCTGGGCAAGGGCTGGCTGGCCACCGGCACCCTGCCTTCCTGGGTCGGCCTGTGGTGGCTGCTGCTGCCTATGGCGCTGCTGGCCGGCTGGCTGTTCCGCACCGACGGCCGCCTGCGCCGCCCGCGGCCGGTGGCGGCATGATCCCGAACCTTCGCCCGCGCATCGTCGACCTGTACCTCGCGCGCACCGTGCTGGTGACGGCGCTGGCGACCTGGGCCGTGCTGCTGGGCTTCGACCTGATGACGGCGCTGTTCAACGAACTCGACGAGATCGGCGAGGGCGGCTACACGCTCAGCCATGCCGTGCTGTACACCGCCTACACGGCGCCGCGGCGCATGTACGAACTGTTCCCGACCGTGGCCCTGATCGGCTGCGTGCTGGGCCTGGGCGGGCTGTCGGCGCGCTCCGAGCTCACGGCGATGCGCTCGGCAGGCATGTCGCGCCTGCGCATCGGCCTGGGCTCGCTGCTGTCGCTGGGCCTGCTGACCCTGCTGATGATGGTGAACGCCGAGACCATCGCGCCGCGCGGCGAGCAGAGCGCACAGGCCGTGGCGAACGCGGCCAAGTCCGGCGACATGATCGTCGCCCGCGTCTCCGGCCTGTGGCTGCGCGAGGGCAACGTCTACCTCAATGCCCGCAACGGCGTGCGCCGCGAGACCGACGCCGGCAACTGGACCGAGCTGCAGGGCGTGCGCCTGTTCGAGTTCGACGACGAAGGCCGGCTGCTCTCGCTGGCCGAGGCCCGCCTGGCCGAGCACCGCGAGGACGGCTGGCGCCTGCGCGACGTCACTCGCGCGCGCTTCACGGGCCGGTCGGTCGCCAGCGAAACCGTCGCCGAAGAGCGCTGGGACACCGCGCTCGACGCCGAGGCCCTGGCCTCGGCGGCCAAGCGCCCGCGCTACCTGAGCGCGGCCGAGCTGCAGCGCAACATCGAGTACCTCGAGCGCAACGGGCTCGACCCCAAGGCGTTCCAGAACGCCTACTGGGCGCGCTGGTACTACCCGGTGAACGTGGCGGTGCTGTGCCTGGCGGCGCTGCCGTTCGCGTTCGGCTCGCTGCGCTCGGGCGGTTTCGGCAAGCGGCTGTTCATCGCCATCGTCATCGGCGTTGCCTACCTGCTGGCGCAGCGGCTGGTGGTGAGCCTGTCGGACGTCTACGACTTCGATGCGCGCCTGGCCTACCTGCTGCCGCCGGTGGCGCTGCTCGGCCTGTGCTGGGGCCTGTTCGCGCGCCGCGAGTAGCGCTCAGCGCTGCAGGCGTACCAGCACGGTGCCGCTGGCCAGGTCATGCCAGGTGCGGCGGTCACGGTCCACCAGCGACCACAGGAAGCCCAGGCCGCCCGCGGCCAGCGACACGATCGCCACTGCGTAGCGAAGCCAGAGCTTGCCGGCCGACGCCAGCTTGCCGTCCGGCGTGGTCACCTTCAGCCGCCACGGGCGCATGCCCAGCGTCTGCCCGACGCGCCGCCACGACCACACGGCGTACAGGCCACTCACGCCCGCGCAGGCCAGCCACAGCACGAACTGCCCGAGGCTCCACGGCGCGAACGCCTCGTGGCTGGGGCGCAGCAACAGCGCCACGCCGCTGACGGCGAACCAGAGCGCGATGTTCGGCATCGCGTCGTAGACCAGGGCGAGCACGCGCCAGGCCAGGTTGGCGGGGCGTGCGGTGGGGGCGGCGGCGTCGTTCATGCGCACAGCATAGCGGCGTGGCCGGGGCCTCGCTAAGCTGTCGCGATGCCATCCCCGCGCCCCGCCGACCGTCGCGCACGTGCCCAGGCGCTGCCGCCGGCGGCGCCGCAGGACGCGCGCGCGATCGCCGGCTTCCTCGACCGCGCCTGGGCCGAGTCGGGGTTGTCGAAGCTCACGCTCGACAGCTACCGGCGCGATCTCGAGGGGCTGGCGCGCTGGCTGGCCACGCGTGGCCGCGACCTGGCCAGCGTGGATCGCGAAGCGCTCTACGACTACCTCTCGCGCCGCACCACCGAGGGCTACGCCGCGCGCAGCAACGCCCGCCTGCTGTCCGCACTGCGTGCCTTCTACGGCCAGCAGGTGCGCCTGGGCCTGCGCGAGGCCGACCCGACGGCGCTGCTCGATCCGCCCAAGCTGCGCCGCGCGCTGCCCAAGGCCCTGTCCGAGAGCGAGGTCGAGGCGCTGATCAACGCGCCCGACACCACCACGCCGGCCGGGCTGCGCGACCGCGCCATGGTCGAGCTGATGTACGCCACCGGACTGCGCGTGAGCGAGCTGGTGAACCTGCCCGCCACCGCGTTGAACCTGCGCCAGGGCGTGGTGCGGGTGATGGGCAAGGGCAGCAAGGAGCGTCTGGTGCCGCTGGGCGAGGAGGCACAGCACTGGCTGGAGCGCTACATCGCCGATGCCCGGCCGGCGCTGGCGGGTGGCCGGGCGGCGGCGCCGCTGTTCCTGGGCCGGGGCGGCGAGGCCATCAGCCGCCAGCAGTTCTGGAACGTGGTCAAGCGGCTCGCGCTGCTGGCGGGCATCGACCCGGCCAAGGCCAGCCCGCACGGCCTGCGGCACAGCTTCGCCACCCACCTGCTCAACCACGGCGCCGACCTTCGCGCGCTGCAGATGCTGCTGGGCCACAGCTCGCTGTCCACCACCCAGATCTACACCCTGGTCGCGCGTGAAGGCCTCAAGCGCCTGCACCAGCAGCACCACCCCCGTGCCTGAAGCCCCGCCACCCGTGCCACAATCGCCGAACTTTCCGCCCCGGCCGCGGTCGTAACCGCACCCGATTCCGAAGGACGCCCGAATGATCCGTCGCACCCTGCCCGTCGCCCTCCTGCTGAGCCTCACCGCCTGCGCCGCCGAGCCGCAGACGACCGACGGGGCCGCCCCGACGCCTGCCGCGGCCGCCGCGGCCCCGGCGACCGC
>NZ_JALHQI010000066.1 GCF_022842045.1 Arenimonas sp.
GCCTGGACGGGAATCAACCCCGTGGCCCTGCTGCTCGACAGCGGCTGCTGAGCGCGGACCTTAGCCTGGCGCCAGCCAGCTGAAGGGCCACCACGGCAGGTTGCGGGTGATGGCGTAGGTGATGACCACCACGGCCCAGGGGCGCGCATCACCCAGGCGGCGCAGCGCGGGCTTCCACGATTCCGGTGCGATGCCCAGCGGCTCTAGCAGCAGGAACGGCAGCAGTGGCAGCGCGAGCAGCAGCAGCGGGTTCATCGCCAGCGCGGTGGGCAAATCACCGTGGATCAGCGCGTGCAGCATGCGCGTGGCGCCGCAGCCGGGGCAGTACAGGCCGGTGAGCCACTGCGAGGGGCAGGGCGGCAGCGGGTTGCCGGCGGCGTTCGGGTCGAACACCAGCAGCAGGGCGATGGCGGTCAGCGCGCCGCCCGCCAGCGCCAGTGCGAGCCAGCGACTGGCCGGCAGCGCCGGCGCGGAATCAGTAGCTGCCATCCGCGATAGCGCCGGTCACGCTCAGGGCGATGTAGAGCACCGAGAAGGCCAGGCCGAGGCCGAACGACACCCAGCTCCAGAGCTTGGCGTTGTTGGCGTCCTCGATCGCGCCCTGCAGGTCGCCGGCCGACCGCTTGTTGTCGACGCGCGCCGCGTAGACGATCGCGACGATGCCGGTGGGTACGCAGCAGCACAGCGTGGCCAGGATGGCCCACACCAGGTTGTTTTCAACGTGCGGGAGCGGTGCGGCGGGCGGCGCCGGCGGCGGTGCGGCGATCGCGAGGGTGACGCCGCAGGCGACGCACTGGGTGTTTTCGGCGGGGTTACTCTGGCCGCAGTTCTGGCAATACATGGGGTTCTCCTGGAATTCAGCCGGCCATGGCGCCGGTCATGGCCGCGAACAGCACGAACAGCAGCCAAAGCACGCCGAACGCGAGCGGGATACCGATCGAGATCAACGACCAAAGCTTGGCGTTGTCGGAATCGCTGCGCGCGCCGGCGATGTCGCCCGCGGCGACCTTGCCGTCCACCCGCGCGGCGTACACGATCGCGACGATGCCGCCCGGCAGGCAGCAGAACAGCGTGGCCAGGATCGCCCAGACCAGGTGGTTGGGGACGTAGGGCCGCGGCGCGGCCGGCGGTGGCGCGGCGATGGCGAGCGTGACGCCGCAGGCGCTGCATTGGACGGCGCCGGCCGGATTGCTCTGGCCGCAGTTCTGGCAGTACATGGAATTCCCCTGGTGCGCGGCGGGTGGCCACGGCGTGACGATGTGAAGAACCCTAGCGGGTGGCCGGCCGCGCGGTCAATGCCGCGCGCCGGCCGGTCGGCTCGCTCAGGGCGAATCGCCGCGCAGTTCGCGCACCGTGGCCTCCAGCGAGGCGGCCGTGGCGCTGTCGCCCGGCACCGGCGGGGCCGCGATCACGCCGACGCCCGCGCGCAGCCGGCGCGGCACGCGCAGGCGGCCCAGGCGCGAGTCGCGCTTGCTCCACATGCTGTCCCACAGCCCGGTCAGGGCCATCGGCACCACCGGCACCGGGTGCGTGGCCAGGATGCGTTCGACGCCGCCGCGGAAGGGCGCGATCTCGCCGTCCTTGGTCAGCGCGCCTTCCGGGAAGATGCAGACGAGCTCGCCGGCATCGAGCGCCGCGCGGATCTCCTCGAACGCCGCTTCCATCACGTCCGGATCTTCCTTCGCGCCCGCGATCGGGATGGCGCGGTAGGCGCGGAACACCCAGTTCATGCCCGGCACCCGGAAGATCTTGTAGTACATGACGAAGCGGATCGGCCGCGGCACCGCGGCGCTGATCAGCACCGGGTCCATGTAGCTGACGTGGTTGCAGACCAGCAGCGCGGCGCCTTCGTCGGGCACGTGGTCCTCCACGCCTTCGATGCGCACGCGGTAGAACAGCGTCACGTACATCCAGGCGATGAAGCGCAGGAAGAACTCGGGCACGATCGAGAAGATCAGCAGGGCGACGAGGGCGTTGGCGATGCCCAGCGCCAGGAAGACCTCGGGAATCGTCCAGCCCAGGAAGCGCTGCACCGCGATGCCGACCATGGCCGCCATCACGATGAAGAAGGCGTTCTGGATGTTCAGGCCGGCGATGACGCGCGACAGTTCGCCCTTCGGCGTGCGGCTCTGCACCAGCGCGAACAGCGGCACGATGTACAGGCCGGCGAACAGGCCGATCAACGTGAGGTCGGCCATGATCCGCCAGCTGCCGGGCGCGTCGATGAAGGCGCCGACGTCCATGCCCGCCGCGAGCGCCAGCCCGGGCCGCGCGAAGTACAGGTCCACGCAGAACGCCGTCATGCCGAACGCGCCCAGCGGCACCAGGCCGATTTCCACCGTGCGCCGGGAAAGCTTTTCGCACAGCAGCGACCCGACGCCGGTGCCGACCGAGAACAGCACGAAGCAGAACAGGTAGATCGTGCTGTCGTTCTGTGCGGCGCCCAGGTTGAGCTGGGCATAGGTCGGCAGCTGTGCGGTCAGCACCGTGCCCACGAACCAGAACCAGGACACGCCCAGCACCGCGTTGCGCACGGCCGGCGCGCGGCGGGTCAGCCGCAGGGCCTTGAGCGATTCCGGGAACGGGTTCCAGTTGATCTTCAGGTCCGGCGCCGAGGCCTCGACCCGCGGGATGGCGCGGCTGACCAGGTTGCCGGTGATGGCGAGCAGAAGGATCGCCGCGGCCGCCACTTCCGGTCCGTGGCTGCCGGCGACGGTGAAGATCATGCCGCCGAAGATCATGCCCAGCAGGATCGACATCGAGGTGCCCATCTCTACCAGGCCGTTGCCGCCGGTCAGCTCCTCGGGCTTGAGCACGCTGGGCAGGATCGAATACTTCACCGGGCCGAACAGCGTGGACTGCAGGCCGGTCAGGAACAGGGCCGCCAGGAGTACCGGCATGGACTCGGTGAGGAAGCCGATGCCGGCCAGCGACATGATGCCGATCTCCATCATCGTGGTGATCCGCACCAGCTTCGACTTTTCCAGCTTTTCGGCGATCTGCCCGGCCAGGCCCGAGAACAGGAAGTACGGGAGGATGAACAGCGCAGGCGCGAGGTTCGTGTAGAGCGTGCGCTCATCGAGGCTGATGCCGAGGTAGATCAGCAGCCCGATGATCGCCTGCCGGTAGACGTTGTCGTTGAACGCCCCCAGCGACTGCGTTACGAAGTAGGGCAGGAAGCGCCGCTGCCGCAGCAGCTCGAACTGGTTGTGGGCCATGGATCCCCCGGAGTCTGCGCGCAGCCTACCAGACCAAAAAAGACAGGGCCCCTCCGGAGAGGGGCCCTTCGAGGGTCACGCTTGGATCAGTAGGACTTCTGGACGTTCAGCAGCACGCCGTTGTCGCTTTCGCCGCTGCTGCCCACCTGGCCGCGGTACTCGAGGCCGAAGGACCAGTGGTTGCTCAGGTCGAAGCGGGCGCCCATGCCCAGGACCCAGCGGCTGTCGTCGTACTCGGTGCCTTCCAGGCGGTACACCGGGCCGCCGACCAGGTCCGCGTACTGCAGGCTGGCGTTGGCGCGGTCGTGGAAGTCGCGCTGGTACTCGACCCGGAACATCGGCGAGAACGCGCCCCAGGTGGTCGGGACCACGCTGTCCACGCGCAGGCCCAGGTTGCCGGTGCTGGTGTCCACGTCCATCGCGCCGTAGCGCAGGGCGTAGATCGCGTCACCGGTCTCGGTGTAGCCGTCGAGCGTGGCGCGGGCCAGGTCCAGGCGCAGGTACGGGTTCCAGGTCACGGTGCCGCGGCGGATGTCCGCACCGGTCGAGACCGAGGCGAACCACTGGTCACCGTCGCGCTGGCCGAAGACGAAGCCGTCGGTCGGCGTGACGTAGCGGCGCAGGTCGAAGGAGATCCGCTGGTAGCCCAGCAGGCCGTCGAGGTAGAAGCGCTCGCCCGGGTGGTAGCTGGCGTAGCTCGCCAGCGTGCTGGCGTCGCCCTTGACGCGGCTGCCGTTGTCGCCGATCGCGTTGTCATCGCGGCCGTAGCCGATGCCGACGCCGATGGCGAGGTTCGGGTTCACCCGGAAGTCCATGCCGGCGCTGGCGCCGTCGGTCTCGAAGGACACGTCGGCGTTGCCGTTGCGGCCGTCGGCGCTACCCGAGCGGATCACGCCGCCAACCCAGGCGTTGAACGCCGAGTTGCGGTCGCCGCCGCTGCGCGCGCCGTTGCCCGTGGCCCCGTTGGCGCCGGTGCCGCCCATGCCGCCCTCGTTCGAGCCCAGGGTGTCGCTGCACGGATCCATCCAGTCGGTGACCACCGACTCGATGCACTGCGGGCGGACCGAGAAGCCGAGCGTGTTGTCCACGCCCTCGGTGCCGCCGCCGCCGCGGTGCAGGCGCTCCAGGCGCTGCTGGAAGTTGCCGATCTGGGCGGTGGCGAAGCGACGGGTGGCTTCGGCCTGGGCGTCGACCATGCCCTGCACCTCGGCATCCTGGGTCGGGTCCGGACGGTCCTCGACGGTGATGTTCACCGTGCCCACGGACGACGTGGCGAAGGCGTTGTCGATGGTGAACTGCACCACCACCGCGCCGCTGAAGGCCGCGTCCGGGGTGAAGGTCAGCACGTAGTCGCCGCCCGAGGCCGCGATCACCGCGGTGCCCGAGGCCACCGGGCTCACAGACACCACGTCGGCGCCGGTGAACGGACCGCCGGTCGCGCCCGCCGTCAGCGTCACCGACACCGGCGTGGCCGGGGTGGTGGTGACGTTGAAGTTGGCCGGGATCGGCAGCGGGTTCACGGTGACCGTGACGGTGGCCGGGGCGGAGGTGCCGCCCGGGCCGGTCGCGGTGTAGGTGAAGGTGACGGTGGCCGGCGAGAGCGTGGGCGCGGTGTAGACCACGTCCAGGCCCGACACGGTGGCCGTGCCGGTCGCCGGCGGGCTGGCGATCGCGATCGAGGTGATCGGCGCGATGCTGTTGTCGTTGGCGGTGACCGCGATGGTCACCGACTCACCGGCCAGCACCGTGGCCGCGTCGTTGACCGCCACCGGCGGGGCGAACACGATCTCGACGCTGTAGGCCTGCGCAGCCGTCGCCGCGGTGCCGCCCGTGCTGTCGGTGGCGGTGACCGTGAAGGCGAAGGTGCCCTGCGCGGACGGCGTGCCAGAGAGCGTGCCGTCCGAGGCCAGCGTCAGGCCGGTCGGCAGCGCGCCGGCCGTGACCGCGAAGCTGTACGGGGCGATGCCGCCGCTAGCGCCGACCGTCTGCGAGTACGCGACGCCGACGATGCCCGAGGGCAGGGTGGCCGGCGTGATCGTGAGCACCGGCACGTCGATCACCAGCGCGTAGGCAAGGCTGCCGGTCTGCCCGTTCGGGTCGGTGGCGGTGACGGTGAAGTTGAAGGTGCCGCTGCTGGTGGGCGTGCCCGACAGTGCGCCGCCGGACGACAGCGTCATGCCCGGGGGCAGGGCGCCGGCGGTGACCGCGAAGCCGTAGGGCGCGACCGCGCCGGTAGCCGACAGGCTGGCCGCGTAAGCCTGGCCCGCGGTGCCGTTGGCCAACGTGGCCGGGTTGACCACGATGGTCGGGGCCGGCACGTCGATGGTGTAGTTCTGCGCGATCGAGAACGGCGCACCCACGCCGGTCAGGCCGGTGTCGGTGGCGGTGACCGTGACGGGGTAGCTGCCCGGCGCGGTCGGGGTGCCCGAGAGCGTGCCGTTGCTGAAGCTCATGCCCGCCGGCAGCGTGCCGGTGAGGGCGTAGGTGTACGGACCCGGGCTACCGCTGGCGGTGAAGGCCTGCGAGAAGGCCACCGCGTACGGCGCGTTCAGCGTGCCGGCCGCCGGGGTCATCGTCAGCACCGGCGCCGCCACGGTGAACGTGTAGGCGCGGCTGCCGACCTGGCCGTTGGCGTCGGTGGCAGTGACGGTGAAGTTGAACGTGCCCACTTCCGTCGCCGTACCCGACAGCGTGCCGCCGGCCGAGAGCACCAGGCCGTTGGGCAGGCTGCCCGCGGTGATGGCGAAGCCGTAGGGCGCGACGCCACCGGAGGCGGTGAGCGTCTCGCTGTAGGCCGCGCCCGCGGTCGGGGCCGGCAGGGTCGCCGGATCCACCACGATCACCGGGGCCGGCACGTCGATGGTGTAGTTCTGCGCGATCGAGAACGGCGCGCCGACGCCGGTGCTGCCGGTGTCGGTGGCGGTCACGGTGACCGGGTAGCTGCCCGGCTGGACCGGCGTGCCCGAGAGCGTGCCGTTGCTGAAGCTCAGGCCCGTCGGCAGCGCGCCGGTGAGGGCATACGTGTACGGGCCGATGCCGCCGCCGGCGGTGAACGCCTGCGAGAACGGCGTCGCGTAGGGCGCGTTGAACGTGCCCGCCGCCGGGGCCAGGGTCAGCGCCGGGCCGGCGATGTCGAGGCTGAAGGTCTGCCCGACGGTGAACGGCCCGTTGCCGGTGCTGCTGTCGGTGGCCGAGACGTTGAGCGCGAAGCTGCCCGCCGCCGTCGGCGTACCCGACACGGTGACCGTGCTGGCCGTGGTGCCGGTGATCGACACGCCGGCCGGCAGGTTGGTGACCTGGTAGCCCGACCACGGCGCGGTGCCGCCGGTGAAGGTGAAGGTCTGCGAGTACGCCACCGCGACGGTGCCGGTGAGCGGGCCGCCGGCGGTGATGGTCACCGTCGGGTCATTCACCGTGACGGTGATGGTGGCCGGCGCCGAGGTGCCGCCGCTGTTGGTGGCGGTGTAGGTGAAGCTGTCCGCGCCGGCGTAACCGGCGTTGGGTTGGTAGGTGATGCTGGTGCCGCTGGCGATCGCGGTGCCATTGGTCGGCGGCGTGGCGACGGCGACCGAGACCGGCGCGCCGCCCGTGATGTTCAGCGGCACGTTGGTGGCCGGGGCGTTGAACGCCACGGTGAGCGAACCGTTGTTGGCGACCGGCGGCACGTCGATCACGGTGATCGCATAGGCCTGCGTCGCGGTGTACGGGCCGGTGCCGGTGCTGCTGTCGGTGGCGGTGATGCTGAAGTTGAACGTGCCCAGCGCCGACGGCGTGCCGGTGATGGCGCCGGTGGTCGCGTTCAGCGTGAGGCCGCCCGGCAGGGCGCCGGCGGTGACGGCGTAGCTGTACGGCGCGGTGCCGCCGCTGGCCGGTGCGATGGCATCAGCGTAGGCCTGGCCCAGCGTGCCGCCCGCCAGCGAGGTGGCCGGCAGCGAGATCGTGGGCGGCGCGATGGTCTGGGAATAAGCCCGGCTGCCCGAGAACGGACCCGGGATGGGGCTGCTGTCCGTGGCCGTGACGACGTAATTGAAGGTGCCGCCCGCGGTGGGCGTGCCCGAGAGCAGGCCGCCGGTCGACAGCGTCAGGCCCGGCGGCAGCGCGCCCGCGGTGACGGCGAAGCTGTAGGGCGCGGTGCCGCCGCTGGCAGTCAGCGACTGGCTGTAGGCCACCGCGACCGTACCGTTCGGGACCGTGGCCGGGTTGACCGTGACCGGCACGTCGTCGTTGGTGATGGTGCCCACGCCCTGGTTGTCGGCGATGGTGGCGTTGGTCGCGCCGCTGAGATTGACGAAGAAGGTCTCGTTGGCCTCGGGGATGGTCTCGCCAATCACCGGGACCGTGATGGTCCGGGTGGTCTGGCCCGGGGTGAAGGTCAGCGTGCCGCTGGTATTGGTGTAGTCGGCGGGCTGGGTGGCGGTGCCGTCAGCGGTGGCGTAGTTCACCGACACCGTCTGGCCGCTGGCGTTGTTGAGCGTCACGGTGAACACGGCATTGACCGTGCCGGCGTTGCCTTCGATCACGCTGACGTCGTTGATCGACAGCGAGGGCAGCGGATCGTCGTTGACGATGGTGCCGACGCCCTGGCCATCCACCACGACGGCGTTGACCACGTTGGTGACGTTGACGAAGAAGGTCTCGGACGGCTCGTTGAGCACGTCGCCGTTCACCAGCACGGTGAAGGTGTAGGTGCTGCTGCCGGCCGGGATGGTCTGGCCGGTGAGGCTGCTGGTGACGTAGTCCACGCCGCCGATGGCGCTGCCGTTGGCGGTGGCGATGTCGAAGGTGACGCCGCCCGGGCCCGCCGGTGCGCTCAGGCTGACGGTGAAGGTGAAGTTGGTGATGCCGGCGTTGCCTTCGTTCGCCGTGACGTCGTTGATCACCAGGTTCGGCAGGTCGTCGTTGAGGATGGTGCCGGTGGCGGCGTTGGGCACGCCGACGGTGTAGCCGGCACCCGCGCCCAGGGTCAGCACGACCGTTTCATTGGCTTCGATCGTCGCGTCGGCGATCGGGTTCACCGTGATGGTGCCGGTGGTGCTGCCGGCCGGGATCACCAGCGGCGACGTGATGGTGGCGTAGTCGGTGCCGTTGGTGGCGGTGCCGCCGATGGTGTAGTTCACCGACAGCGCCGAGAACGACGCCTGGTTCAGCGTGACGGTGTAGACGAGGTTGGGCGCGCCGTCTTCGGCCACGTTGGCCGGCGACACGCTGATGGTCGCGCTCGGCACGTCGTCATTGAGGATCGTGCCGGTGGCGGTCGCCGGCGCGCCGACGGTGTAACCGGCGCCCGCGGCGACGGTCAGGGTGACGGTTTCATCCGGCTCGACGGTGCCGTCGACGGTGGGGTCAATGACGACCGTCGCCGTGGTGGCGCCGCCCGGGATGGTGACCGTGGCCACGCCACCGGTGTAGTCCACGCCGGAGGTGGCGGTGCCGCCGGTGGTGAGGTTCACCACGGTGGAGCCCGCCAGCGCGGCGCTGCGGGTGACGGTGAAGGTGAGGTTGGTGGCGCCGTCCTCGGACACGGAGGCGGGCGAAACGGCGATCGACACGCTGGGCGCGGGGACCACCTGCACGGACACCGGGACGACGGCGAAGAAGTCGCAGCCCGGGCAGGCCGGGTCGGTGGTGCTGTCGTTGACCACCAGGTCGAAGTTGAAGGTGCCGGTCGTGGTGGGCGTGCCGGTCAGCTGGCCATTGGCCTGCAGCGTGGTGCCGGGGGGCACCGTGCCGCTGTTGAGCGAGAAGGTGTAGGGGGCGGTGCCGCCGCTGCCGGCGTAGGCCAGCGTGGAGGGCGTGCCCTGGACCAGGCTGGTGCTGGTGGGCGTCGCGGTGATGGCCGGGTTGGCGATGGTGCCGCCATAGGTCTTGAGGACGAAGTCACCCAGCGAATCCTGCGAGCGGACGGTGAAGCTGAAGGCCGTGCGCTGCGTGGGCGTGCCGGACAACACGCCGCCCGAGGTGAGGCTGAGGCCGGCCGGCAGCGTGCCGCTGTTGAGGGTGTAGGTGTAGGGCGCGGTGCCGCCGGTGGAGGTCAGCGTGGTGTTGAAGGGCACGCCGGTCTGCAGCGCGATGCTGGCCGGCGACACCACGATCGCCGAGGTCGGCGGGCTGATGGTCATGTTGACCTGCACCCGGCCGCCGTACTCGTCGTTGAACCCGAACGAATCGGTAAGGGTTGCCGAGCCGTCGTGCGTGTACGTGACGAAGATCTGGTAGGTCGACGGTGGCGTGAACAGTTCGCTCAGCACGGCCGTGCCGTTGCTGGGCGGGAACTGCACGGGGCCGACGCCCGGCCCGAAGAAGTCGTTGCAGTCGGTGATGTCGATCACCACCGAGCCGCCATTGGCGACGGTGCCCGATTGCACCGGGCACAGCGTCGAGGTGTGCTGCGCCGCCGCGAGGGAGGACCAGAACAAGCCGGCCAGCAACAGCCAGCCCAAGACGAAGAGACGGGTGAACCCCGCGCGGGCGGTGGACTTGGACAGCATTGCGATTTCCCCTTTGGCGACGTTTGTCTGTCCGGACCCGTCAGGTCCGGCCGCGCCAAGGGTCACGCAGGCCCGTGGCAGCACCGGCCAACGGTAGCCCAATCCGCCGCCCTCGTCATCACGACAAGTTCGCAGGGGTGACCGCCAGCACGTTTCCCGGCCGGGGCGGCCCGGGCTTGTATTGCCCCAGCCGTGGCGGCAAAGTGGCCATCGGGGTCGGGGGGCCCTCGCCAGGCGAACGCCCCCCGCGCACAGCGTGCATTCCAGGGGGAAGCGGCAATGAGCGAGTTCTTCATCGGCCAGGTCATGATGACCGGCTTCAGTTTCGCGCCCAGGTTCTGGGCCCTGTGCAACGGGCAGCTGCTGCCGATCAACCAGAACCAGGCCCTGTTCTCGCTGCTGGGCACCCAGTACGGCGGCAACGGCACCACCAACTTCGCGCTGCCCGACCTGCGCAGCCGCACGCCGATTGGCTATGCCTCCTCGGTCGACCCGTCCTGGCAGCCGCCGTCGGTGCAGATCGGCCAGGCCGCTGGCGTCGAGAACGTGACGCTGCTGTCGACCAACCTGCCGGCCCACCAGCACCAGGCCTCCGCCAGCACCGACGCCGGCACCACCCGCAATCCCAACGGCAACGTCTTCGCCAGCACGAGCGCTGCGCTCTACGGTGCCTCCACCGGAACGCAGGTGCCGCTGAATCCCGCGACCATCGCGCCTGCGGGCGGCAACCAGCCGCATCCGAACCTGCAGCCCTACTCGACGATCAATTTCTGCATCGCCCTGTCGGGAATCTTCCCCTCCCGGAACTGATGCCGACCGATCCCGGAGCGCGCCTCGCGCGACCGCCCTTCTCCACGGAGTAATGCCCCATGTCCACCCCCTACATCGGCGAGATCCGCATGTTCGCCTTCGGCACCCGGGGCGCACCGAACGGGTGGCAGGCGTGCGACGGCAGCCTGCTGGCGATCTCGGAGTACGACGCCCTGTTCGCGCTGATCGGAACCACCTACGGCGGCGATGGCCAGACCACGTTCGCGGTGCCCGACCTGCGCGGACGCGTGCCGATCCACCAGGGCACCGGTCCTGGCCTGAGCAATTACGTGATCGGCCAGCGCGCCGGTACCGAGACGGTCACCGTGCTGCCTACGCAGATGCCGGCCCACACCCACACCGTCGTGGCGACCACCGCCGTGGCGTCCACCGGCACGCCGGGGACCGGCGTCATCCCGGGTGCGGTGTCGGGGCAGACGATGTATGCCACCAGTACCGTCGGCGGCACGCCGTTCAGCCCCTCGGCGCAAACGGTGTCCGCAGCCGGTGGATCCCAACCGCACGAAAATTGCATGCCGACGCTGACGGTGCAGTTCTGCATCGCTGTCTTCGGCATTTTCCCGAGCCAAGCCTGACCGCCCGCCCTGATTCGCCAAGCCGCCAGTCCGCCATCCGGCGCCTGCGGCCACCCCGGAGACAAGCATCATGACCCAGCCCTTCATCGGCGAAATCCAGCTGTATGGATTCAACTTCAATCCCCGCGGGTGGGCGTTCTGCAACGGCGCGACGCTGCCGATCTCCCAGAACACGGCGCTGTTCTCGCTGATCGGGACGATTTATGGCGGTAATGGCCAGACCACGTTCCAGCTGCCCAACTTCGCCGGGCGTGCCGCGAACCAGCAGGGCCAGGGGCCGGGCCTGTCGCCACGCAGCCTGGGCCAGACGTTCGGCGTCAACACGGTCACGCTGACCGCGAACCAGATCCCCTCCCATTCGCACAACATGGTCATTTACGCCCAGAACAACGCCGCGAGCCGGGCCTCGTCGCCGTCGGCCGGCAATGCGCTGTCGGTGGCCTCGTCCTCGTCGGCCACGGCCTTCCGGCCGGCCGGGGCGCTCAATACCTCGTTCGCGCCGGGCATGATCCAGCCCAACGCCGGCGGTGGCCAGCCGCACCAGAACCAGCAGCCGTACCTGGGCATCAATTTCTGCATCGCGCTGCAGGGCATCTACCCGTCCTTCCCGTAGCGCAATGAGCGGCCTGCTTCCGTTCCCGGCCCGGGGGCAGCCCGCGGTCGAGACGCCCGCGTACCTGCAAGGTCGCGGCTTCGTCCTGCGAACCGCGCACCACGGCGACCTGCCGGCGCTGCTGGCCCTGTACGCCGACACCCGCGCCGCCGAGATGGCGCGCGTGGCCTGGCCGGCGGTGGCCAAGCAGGGCTTCCTGGCGCAGCAGTTCGAGCTGCAGCATCGCCACTACGTGCTGCATTACGCCGATGCCGACTTCATGGTGATCGAGCGCGACGGGCGGCTGTGCGGGCGCTACTACCTGCGGCGCACCGCGCCCGAGCACCTGGTCGTGGACATCAGCCTGCTGGCGGATTGCCGCGGCCAGGGCCTGGGGGCGGCGCTGATCCGGGCCACCCAGGCCGAGGCGCAGGCCCTGGGTCGTGGCGTCGGCCTGCACGTGGTGCGCGACAACGCCGGCGCACGCCGGCTTTACGAGCGCCTGGGCTTCCAGGCTTGCGATGGCGGCAGCGACACTCACCAGCGCATGCGCTGGCCGCCAGGCCTCAGTTGAAGACGGCCTGGTAGAGGAAGCCCTCGCGCTCGCGGGCGACCGGCACCAGGAAGATGGCGACTTCGCCGACGCGCGGGTGCGACATCCGGTAGGTCTGCTGCGGGAAAAGCAGCGCCGCGCCGTTGCGGAACAGCAGCGAGAACGGCAGCCGCGCGGGGTTGGGCGGGGCGTTCGACAGCGGCCGTGCCTCGACCAGCACGAATTCGATGTCGCCGTCGTTGAGCGCGGCGCGGAAGGTCTCGTTGACGCAACCCGCGAAGTGCTCGAGCGTGAGCAGTTCCATGCATTTCCCCGGTAAACGGCCGCTAGTTTAATCCACTCGCCGCCATGGTCGCGTCCACGCAGGCCTGTTCGCGGGCCGTCAGGGGCGCTGGCGCGAGGTAGGGCTGCGGCGCGAGCCAGGTCTCCGCCAGCCCGCCGTCGCGATTGACGCGCCGTTCCAGCACCCGCAGGTCCATCTCGCCGACCGGCAGGAAGTCGCGGAGGGTCGCCAGCGTCGGCCCGGGCGATGCCAGCAGGTCTTCGTGCCGCAGCCACAACACGGCATGCTGCCCCGCCCACTGCCGCATGAAGGCGACGTGCGCCAGCCACTGCGCGCAGAAGGCCTCCACCGCGGATTCCGTCGACAGGCCCAGCCAGGCCTTGGCTGAACGCGCGGTATCGCCCAGGTCGCGCACGACGTAGACCACGCGCGTGCGCGGCACCGCCTGGTGCAGCAACTCGAGCAGGTGTGGCGGCCAGCCCGGGTACTTGATCCCCCAGACGGAGCGGCCGACCGAATGGGCGTGCTCGCGACAGCTGGCCAGGCCAGCCAGCGCGCCCTGTCGCAGTGCGGCCAGGTAGCGGTCCAGGTCAGGCATCAGGTCCACCAGCCACTCGTCGCGGTCGCCGGCCAGGACGTGCGCCAGCCGCTCGGTGAGCGCTTGCCGGGAGCGCATGTACACGGTTTCGCGCGCCGCCAGCACCTGCAGCTGCAGGTCGAGGTCCTTGCCCACCTCCTCGCCGTAGACGAGGGTGTTGCGGGCCGAGCACAGCAGCCGCTGCAGCAGCGTGGTGCCACAGCGGACGCTGGGCGAGGTCAGCAGGACCGGATCAAGTTCGGGCACGGCTCAGGCCGTGCCCGACGCGTCGGTCTCAGGCTTTGGCCAGCGCAAGCACTTCGCCCGCGGTGCGCAGGCCCGACAGCGCCGCGCCCTCCATGAAGCCCTGCCACTCGTAGAAGCTGGAGGTGTGCTCGCCGCCGAAAAGCAGGTTGCCGACGGCCTTGCCTTCGTGATGGGCGGTATTGGTGAAATAGCCCGGTCGGTTGATGCTTTGCGAGCCCTTGCTGAAGGGATTGCCGGCCCAGTTCTCGGTGTAGGCGAGGAAACGGCCGCTGGCGTCACGCGACGCGGCGGCGGTGGCGCCCGGCATCACGCGCTCGAGGCCTGCCAGGAAGGCGCCGGTATCGGCCTGCGTGCCGGCCGCGGTCATGCCCTGGGCCCGCGCGCCGCCGAAGTAGCCGGCGAGCACCGCATGCGCGGCAGTGGCGCGGCTGGGGTTGGTTTCCCAGGTGGCCTGCACCGACGGCATGTCGCTGAAACCGGTGCCGTCGAGGCCGTGCTGGTTGCGCCAGAACGGGCCATCGAAGCCCACCATCAGCTTGCTGTGCCGGCCCATGTCCGTGGACTTGATGGCCAGCGTCTTCCAGGCCGGAAGCTGCAGGCTGGCGTGCAACTCGACGTCGCGCAACACGCTGAAGGGCACGGTCACCACGACCGCGTGGTGGTCGCTCTGCACGCTGCGGCCAGCCACGTCGAAGGTGAGGCGGATCATGCCGCCCGCCAGCTTGCGGATGGACACCAGGCGGTGGCCCAGCGCCGGCATGGACGGCAGGCGCTCGGCCAGGCCACTGGTGATGCGGTCGTTGCCTTCGAGCACGCGCACGTGCTCGCCGCCGTGAACGCCGAACGGGGCCTGGCGGCTGCGCTTGTCGCCGTGGACGAAGCGCAGGAAGCTGATCGCGCTGAGCTCATCGATGCCGGCGCCGTACTCGGCCAGGTAGGCGCTGCCGATGACGCGGCGAAGCAGGCTGCCGGCGCCGTGCAGGTCGAGGTAGTCGGCGATGCTCAGGTAGTCGAGCGTGGCGTCGCTTTCCTTGAACCGATCGGCGGTGGGCGAGCCCAGGGTGCCGATGTCCTCGCCGATGGAAGCGGCGAACTCGCGGTATTCCGACACCACCTGCGCTTCCGAATAGCGCTGGCCGCCGAAGTAGTAGTAGCTGTCGCCCGCCGGTGCCGCGTGCTGCTCGAGCGTCAGGCCCAGTTCGCGCGCATAGCCGAGCATGGCGTGGTGCGAGCTGCCGATGAATTCGCCGCCGCGCTCGACCACCTGGCCGGGGAACACGTCGCGCAGGCTGGCGATGCGGCCGCCGACGCGGTCGCTGGCTTCGAAGACGCGGGCATTGAGGCCCTGGCGGCTCAACTCGGTGGCGCAGGCCAGGCCGGCGATGCCGGCGCCCACCACCGCGATGTTGCCGTTCAGTCGCGGCCGCACCGGCTTCATGCCGATGCGCTTGGCGTCCGCCCAGGCGCCCGGCGCCAGCGAGAACGCCGCCGCACCGGTGGTGGCGGCCACCACGCCCTTGGCGAACTTGCGTCGGCCCTCGCTGCCGGGCTGGTCCCGGCCGATGGTTTCTTCCGGGCTTTCGCCGGTCTGCTCGCAGCGCTCGGCCAGACGCGCCATGCGAAGCAGCCGCGCCATCAGGTCGCTGCGGCTCATGGTATTCCCCTTCCCCTGTTTAACCCCGCCAGTTGTATCGCGAACGCCGCAGGCCAGCAAGCTGGAATGGCGGCGGCCAGCGCGGATGGCGGGACGCCGTCACGGTTTGCCGGATGTCGGCGCCACGACCTGGAGCGAGAAGGCTTCGGCCTCGAAGTACTCGCCGTCGCCGGTGCTGGCGTCGGTCACCCGGAGGACCAGCGGGAAGCGGCCCGGGGAGACCCCGGTGCTGCCGCTCAATACCCCGTCCGGCGACAGCCGCAGTCCGTCCGGCAGCCGGCCGCTCTCGAGCTGGAAGCGGTGCGGCGCGACGCCGCCGCGGGCGCCTAGCGCCAGCCGGACCGGCTGGCCCTGCACGACGGTCGCCGCGGCGGGTGAGACCGACAGTGCCCCCGGCGACACGGTGCCGCCGAAACCCCGGCGCGTTTCGGTGCCGCGGGCGTCGCGTACCGCCAGGTCGAAGGCATAGGCCGCGCGCGCGGTCGGGGTGCCGGTGAGCCGGCCACTGGCCGCCAGCGCCAGGCCGGGCGGCA
>NZ_JALHQI010000067.1 GCF_022842045.1 Arenimonas sp.
CGGAGCGCGCAGCGCGAGGGTAAGCCGATGAGCCCGCTGGGCCGCCGCGAGGGCGAATCCCTGAGCGCGCAGCGCTGAAGGGAGACTTGATAATTCCCCGCTCTCAAGCGAGATAAACCGGGAAGAGAAGGGAAGAAATGGGCCGAAAAACAAAGGCCGAGCGAAAATTCGTTTCGGTATTGTAAAGAGGCCGGACTGAGGCGGCGGGCGCCGCCAAATGCGCTGTCGTCAGCGCATTTCGGCGGGCCGCTCTGACCCGTCCTCGATGTCGAACAGCTTCCCCTGGCGCCGGGCCGTCTCCTCGCGACGCACCTGGTCGAGGATCTTGTAGATCTGCTGGATCCCGAGGCCGTGCGTGCGCGCCAGGTCCTCGTGATTGGTGCCGTTGAACGCCTGGTAGATCTTCCGGTCGCGGCTGCTCAGAGTGAAGGCCAGATCCTTCGGAAAGTAGAAAAGTTGACCGCCGAAGTGCGTCGCCAGCTCGTGGGCGTAATCGCGCGCCAGCTCGGTAGCGACCGTCTCGTCGACGCCAAGCCGCTGGCTGATGAGCGAGCGGCCGACACTGACCATGTGGTTGATCAGCTCGGACGACTTGAGCCGAAACTTCTGGCCGCGCTTGCTCACTTGGGGGTCTCCAACCGCGCCACCCAGGCCTTCAGCGCCTCGATCACGGTGGCCGCCTGGCTGGCGGTCAACCACTCCATCCGCTCGACGCCTGCGGTCCGCTTGACGAACGAGCGCAGCGCCTTCTCGCTCGGGTCAGTCAGCGCGCCGAGGTCGCGCAGCGTCAGCCACTGCGACCGGATCTTTCGGCTGACCGGATCGGCCGGCCGCTTGGCGTTGTTCTTCCATCCGCACTTGACCATGTGGTCGAGGACGCGCTTGCGGCCGGTCCAGTCAAGGTCGGCGGCCGAGCGCACACGCGCGATCGTCCAGAGCATGGCGCGGTAGCCGTCGTCATCCATCTGCAGGGCGGCCTTGGCGAGGTGGATCTGCGCCAGTTCGCGCTTGCGCAGCTGGTCACCAGTGCCCAGCGCCCGCGTCGCCATCACAGCCGCTCCACCAGCCGCTTGACGCCCAGCGCCGCCGCGATCTGCTGCTGACAGTCGAAGCCGGCTTCCCAGCTGCCGGCACGCGCGTCGTCGCTGGCGTAGGGGCACGCGCGGCGCGTGCGGTCGCCGACCATCTCCGCGGCAAAGGCCTCCATGCCTTCGATGTACGCCTGGCTCTCGCTGTCGGCCTGGCCTGGACTGATCTTCATGGGGCGCTCCGAACTTGCGAAATTGCGAAACTGCGAAAAATCGAAAACCCGAGATCCGGCTCTCGGTGGGCCAGCTGCGCCTGGTCTAAGGACTCCGGCTTGCGCCGGGGAGGAACGACCATCGTCAACCTGCAGGTGTTTTTTCATGCTGCCCACCGCCTGCTGGGGCGTCCGGCGCCTCGCTGGAAGCGCCGGGCTACGAACTCAGGTGTCGGCCTCTTCCTTCAGCAGCGCCGCGACCAGCTTGTCGACGTCGCTGGCCGTGTCTTTGATCAGCACCTCGTCGGTGTCGTCGGTCACCTTCACGCCAATGCGCTTCAGGTCCGCCGCCGTCAGCAGGTTCAGCGCCGCCTTGACCGGCTTCTCGGTGCTCACGATCAGCTGGTCCACCACGTCGGGCAGATGCTTGTGGATCAGCGCGCAGGTGCGCTGCTCGTCGTCAATCACCAGGCCACCCTTGGCCTTCTGGAAGCCGACCTTGATGCCGTCGATCACGACCGAGCGCGGCCGCACGAACAGGTCCGGCCGCTGCTCGATCAGCGCCTTCAGCTCGGCGCGACTGTTGGTGGCGCGCTCCACCGCGTTGCGGATCTTCTTCATCGCGCGGCGCTTGGCGTCTTCAACCTCCGCCTGCAGCGCCTCGACCAGAAAGCGCAGGTCGCGCTGGTGCTCGGCGAACGTGCGCGTCTGCTTCTCGATCGCGCTCAGGGTGACTTCGGTGACTTCTGGCATCTGAGACCTCATGTGTTGATCAAGAGCTGGCCAACCAGCTCGGGCAATGCAACCTTGCGCAGCCGCGCCTCAACCACCAGCGAGTGCATCGCTCGTGAGCGCAGGAACTTGCAGCACTCCTCCAGCTCGGCGCCGGTTGCCGCCACGAAGTAGCCGCTGGTTGGGGTGCCGGCGATGGCGATTCCTTGCATGCGCGCCTCGGTGATCAGCTCGCGCAGCATCCGTTCGTTGATGCCGACGCGCCTGGCCAGGCTCTCGGCGGTAATGCCATTGGCGCGGCCGACGTGGCGCCGAGACATCTCGGTGATCAGCCAGGCCACCAGCACGTCGCGCGCGGGCACCGACGACACACCGGTGTTGCGTTCATTGCGGCTCATCGGCACCTCCTGTCGCGCGCCGCCGACCCACACCGAGGCCGGCCAGCACGTGTTTGGCACCCGCCGGCACCTGGCGGGGCGCATGGCTCGGCGCAGGCACGGGCGCAGGCGCTTCGCTGCGCGCCGCCGCCTGCTCGGCCAGGCCCTGCAGCGCGGCGACCGCCTGCGCGCCTTCCTGCAGGCTTCTGTGCGGCGTGCGGCGGCTCTGCTCGCGGCGCTCTTCCTCCAGCCGCTCGAACGCCTCGCACAGGCCGATCACGATCTCCAGCAGGTAGCCGTGGCTCTTCAGCGGCAGCGTCAGCTTGTTGGCGTCGCGCGCGCGCAGCATCTGATCCAGCGCCTGCTTCCAGGTGTCTGGAATCGTCGAGTACTCGCGCCCGGCGCGGCTCACCGTCTGGCTCTGCAGCATCGGCAGCAGTTCTTCCAGCAGCGTGGCCACCCGGTCCATCGTCAGCTGCCGCTTGGCCGGGCGAAACAGGCCGAGGTACTTCATCAGCCGATCCGCCAGCGCCGGCGACACCACCATCGCCGCCGCCACCGCGCGCCGCGCGGCATCGTGCGAGAGCATCGCGTCCAGCGTCAGTTCGGCGCCGCAGGCCGGACAGCTCACGCGCATCGCCCACCTCGCCACACCCAGTAAACAGCCCGGCAGATCGCGCCGATGGCGGATCCGAGCAGCCAGAGCAACAGCGCGGCCGCCAGCACGAGCACGCCGCCGATCATCTGCATACGATTCCCCGCGTCTGCAGGCCGCGCAGGATCCGGCGGCTGAGCAGGCCAGCCACGGTGGCCACGTACTCCTCGGCCGCGCCGTCGAGCGTCACTGGCGCGTCAATCGCCAGTCCTTCACGCCGCCGCAGGGCTGCCAGCGCGGCGTGCTGGCACTCATGCGGCACGCACTCGAAGTGCGCCGAAGACTCCGCCAGGAACAGGCTGCCCAGCGCGCCGCGCACCTGAGGATCGAAGAAGCCATGCACGAACTCGCCGCGCTGCAGGCGGCCGCATCCGCGGGCCCGCCAGGCGCGCGCAACGCACTCGGAGCCGTCGACCACACGCACCCGCACCTGGTGACCAAGCGCAGCGACATCGAAGCGAGCCAGTGCGCGCGTCATCGCTTCGCCATCCACTTCGCGCACGTGGCGTCGCGATCCACATGCACGCGCAGCAGCCGGCACGCCAGCGCGCCATCACTGGCGCGGCGCAGGTGGGCGCAGCGGCTGCATGAGTTCGCGCCGCCCGCCGCCTTGTAGCCGAGCTTCATCGCGGCCTGCAGGCGGTCGGCAGCGGTCTCCGGCCGGTTCATCTCGGTGGTCATGACGCCACCTCGCGCGCGAACGCCTCATCGACCGTGTCGGCCGCCGCGATCAGGTACTCGATCAGCGCCTTGGTCTCGGTGGGGGACAGTTCGCCGCTCACCGCGGCGCAACTGATGGTCAGGTGCCCGTCGCGCGCCAGCGAGAATCCAGGTCCCGCGCTCTTTGGCGCTGCCGCTTCACTCACGTCAGGCGTCGGCGACGTACTGCCTAGCGAGTACAGCCAGGCATTCCAGATCTGCGGCCCGTCCGTCGTCTGATGCTGCGGCGACCACAGTTCCTCGGCCAGCTGCCACGCCTTGCCATCGGCGCGCTCGCGAGTGACCAGCACGCCCCGGTTCACAGCGCCGACCAGGCTGCTGTTGACGCTGCCCGGACTGCAGCCCGAGGCCGCGACCAGTTCGCGGCAAGACCGCTCCACGCCGTCCGCCAGGATCGCGAGCAGCTTGTCGGCGGTGCTGCCCGGCACAGGGGTGTACTTAAGCGCTGACATCGGGCCTCCGTAGCGGAAAGCGGCGCGCGGTGCGCAGCGCCAGCAGGCGTTGCTCGATGCGCGCCATGTGTTGCTCGGCCATTTGGGCCCGTGTCGCGTTGTGCCGCAGCGCCCAGTCCAGGCCCTCGCGCTCGGCGTGCAGCCGGGCCCGCTCGCGGCGCAGGCCGTTGCGCTCGTGGCGCACCAGCCAGAGCACGAAGCGAAGGCGCAGGTCAGCCAGCATGTGCGCCTCCGCGAAACTCCCAGCAGCTGCCGTTCGTGTACGCCCACACCTTCTGCGTGCGGATGTCGAACAGGCGGAACGACTTGCCGCCGGCCGCCGTGGCCAGCGCCAGCGTGGCCTCCGCCACCGCCACCTCTTGGTGCGCTTCGACGTTGGTCAGCACGTCGCGCCACGAGCCGCGCTCGTTGATCTGCAGCTTCATGCTCACGGTTTCAACTCCGCCAACCGCCGCACCTCAGTCCCCGTGCGCGCATCGATCCGGAACCCACCCAGGCAGCCGATCGAGTCGCGCCCCGCCACCCAGCCGTCGCTGAACGCGGCCGAGGTATCCACCTTCAGCGCCTTCTCGCGCGCCGCCACCGCCTGCTCGCGCGCCTGCAGGCGCTCGATCGCGTTGTCCTCGCCCCAGATGTAGCCACCCAGGCAGGCCATCGCCGCCAGCACGGCGCCGAACAGCAGCACCGCCACGCCGCCGCTGTTGATGTCGTGAATCAGCACGTTGTTGTGGCTCATGCGATCTCCTTGGGCAGGGTGTATTGCCAGGCCACGCGCACGCCCTCGTGCAGGAACCACAGGTAGTTGTGGCCACGCACGTGGCACACGGTCAGATCGCGCCGCCTGTCGATCAAGCCCTCCGCCGGCGGCTCCACCATCACCGTCACACCGTCCTCCAGGTGGGCGGTGAAGCCGATCGGCACGAAGCCCTTGCGCGTGATGTCGTCGACGCACGCCATCACCTTGGTGGTGTGGTCGAGCATCAGCACGTGCGCGATCTGCACCCGGTCGCGCTTCTCGGCGCCGGCCAGCGATGCCACCGCCGGCTGCGGCGTCGGCAGCTTCCAGCCCTTGCTCTCGTCGAGCTCGATGACGGTCCCCATCACAGGCCCCGCACGATGTCGGCGTTGATCTTCGGCGCGCCCAGGTCGGCCGCGTGGTTCATCGCCGCGGTCATCATGTTGTTCACCGCCAGCGGGTACAGCAGACTGCGGAAACCCTTCTCGCCCGGCCGGCCGATGCTCAGTCGCGCGCGCAGCGCCTCGATGCCCGGCGTGTCGATGAACTCGGCCAGGTCCCGGTCCACGCGCTTGGCGCGAAAGGCCAGGTAGTCCGCCAGCTGCTTGTCCAGCGGTTCCAGCGTCACGATCTCGCACCGCTGCACGAACTCGCGCACCTCGAAGTTGCTCTCCGACAGCTTGCTGCGCAGCTCCGGCTGGCCGATCAGCACGATCGACAGCAGCCGCGTGCGGCCCGCCTTCAGTTCGTGGAACCGCTTCAGATGCTTGATCATCGTCATCGACAGGCAGTGCGCCTCCTCGATCAGCATCAGGTGCAGAAAGCCCGCCTTGCGGCTCTCCTCCAGCGTCCTCTGCAGCATCCGGCTCTTCGCCTCCATCGAGCCCGGCGGCTTCGCATGCGGATCCACCGTCAGGATCGCCGCATCCGCCACCGAGCCCGCCTTCAGGGTCTTGCCGCGCGTGTCGTTGTCTTCCAGCCCCAGCACGCTCGGCTGGATCACATGGATCGGCTTGCCCTCGCGCTCGATGCGCTCCAGCAGCGCCTCCTTCAGCGTCGTCTTGCCGGCGCCGCTCTCGCCGATCACGGCCAGCAGCCCGGCGTTGCGCGCCGCGTGCCACATCGCCTCGCGCACGTAGCGCATGTCGGGCGTGAGGAACATCTCCTCGTCGCTCGTCACCTCGCCATCCCACGGGTTGCTGAACAGGGCGAAGTGCTTCTTCGTCTCCTGGGTCAGCGGTTGTTTGCGGAGTAGCATGTCTTCTCCTTCGGTCTCTACGGTTGAGGGAACTCGGCCCTCGGCGGGTGCAACCGCCGGGGGCTTTTCTTTGGAGGGCTCCTCGCCGTTGGCGAGCAGCAGATCCTGGTTAAGGTCTTTGCGGTCCAGCACTTCGGTGATCGCTTCGCGCAGACGCTTGCGATCCATGCTCTTGGGCCAGACGTTGTGGTTCGCGATGTGCGCCACCTGCTGCTTGCTGATGCCCACCGCGAAGCCCAGCTCCGCGTACGACATCCCGAGCGCCTTCAGGCGTGCCTTCAGGCCCTTCATGCGCCACCCCCAACCGCGCGCAGCGGCGGCCGATCGCTTGAATTCGTGACGGAATCAAGCGGCGGCACCGTCGCCGCCCGCACGAACAGCCCGAACACGCGCTGGGCCTCATCGTCCAGCAGCGCTGCCTTGTCGGCGTAGCGTTCGGCCAGGTGCGCCCACACCGCCGGACCGTCGAACGCCGGCCCCATCGCCTGCTTGATCCGCAGCACCAGCGCCGTCTTTTCCACCGTCCCCTGGTAGCCCGCCGGCGCCACGTCGATCGGCGTATGCGCGCGCGGCAGGCGCGTCGGCACATTGCTGATGTCCAGGTGGGCGCGGATGTCCAGGTCCGGCAGCATTCGTTCACGCCGCTTGAACGCCTCGGCCGCCTCGTCGTCGGAGCGGCCCGGGTAAGCCACGCGCAGCACATCCGCTCGCGCCCCGGACTGCGCCGTCACCTCCGCCGACTTCCACTCGCGGCCGATGATGTTGGCGCGCAGGTTCTGGCCCGACACCGCGTCGTACTGCTCCGGCGCTATTGCGACCCAGGCCTCAGCCCACTGCGCGGTCTTAGGCTCGCGCGCACGCACCAGCACCTGATCTGGCAGGAACGCATTGGTCACCACCTGTACGGTGTCGCGCACCTGTGCATTGGGCACCGCCAGCACGTAGTAGCGCTTGCCGCCGAAGCGGATCTCACCGGTGTCATCCACCTGGCGGGTCTTCTCGGCGCTCAGCACAATGGAGCGCAGCACCTCGGCGCTCACCGGTACGCGCAGCGTTTCGGTCGTCGTGTTCTCACGCCACAGCCGCGCGCGGTAGCGCGCAACGCCGTCCGCACGCACCAGGCGCTTGTGCTCGTTGAACGCTATGTCGTTGATCAGCTGCTTCGCGTTGAGCTCATCGAGCGAGCTGGCCCGGTCGAACAACAGCGCGCGGTCGCCGTGACGTTCGCCGAGGTCCTGGCTCTTCTCGATCATCCCCTTGGCGCGCGCGTTGCCGGCCTTAGGAAACTCCGGGCGTGCGCCCACCGCGGCCAGCAGCCGCAGCATCTCTTCGGAGCGGTTGCCGGGACCGCGGTCCAGCATCAGCACCGCCGGCGCGCCGCACAGTGCCAGCCGCGGGTCGGGCTTGGTGCACATGAAGTAGATCAGCGCGCTCACCGCATTGAGCGCCGACTCACCGCCCGCCACCCAATGCGACGCCTGATACCCGCTGTAGTGGTCCACCACCGTGTATTTGGTCAGCGCGCGGCGCGCGGCGCGCGCCACGTTGGCGGGCTTGTTCTTGTTGAACTCCTCGTCGGTCATCACCTGCATGCGGCCGTCGTCGAGGAAAAACTGCACACCGGCTGTCGCGTCGAACTGCCATGCGTGATTCGGGTGCTCCGAGAGAAGGTGCACAGCGGGGGTCGGCCGCTGCAGCTGGCTCACGTGGTGGCCGCGGCGCTTGGCGATGCGGCTGAAGTGCCCGGACGTCACGTCAGTCCCGGCCACGCCGTTGGCGCGGATACACGCCAGATCGTCGGCATCGCTGCCCAGGCGCTTGCCGTTGGCCCGGCCGCTGCCCAGGGCCAGTGCGCCGTGCAGCGCGGTGGCCTCTTCGCTCACACTCGTCACACCGGCGTCGGCGCGGCGCTTGCGTGCGGGCAGCAGCTTCATTTCCCGCAGCCGCGCCATCACCGCTGGGTACGACACGCCCACCCGAGCGCACCAGGCCTTCAGGGCCGGAGTGCGCTCCCCGTGGGCGGCGTTGAGCCAATGGTCATGAGCGTCCATCATTTGCTCGTGGGAGATAGCCTTCTTTTTCACAGCGCAAGCCTTTGCTGGGGCGCAGGCGGTTAGAACTCGTCGGAGTTGGGCTCGATCTCGTCGATCCACTTGACCACGCGCATCTGCAGGGTCTTCAAGTGGTCGGCCCACGCCGCGCGCAGTTGCGCGCTCGGCTTGCCAACCTCCTTGGCGGTGCGCGTGGCCTTGACCGCGTCCTGCAGTTCGAGCAGCGCGCGATTGACGTGCTGCGTGAACGCCCGGTCCCAGACGAACTCCTCGCGGTCGCGCGCGACGGCGCCCTCGGCCGGCTCGTACTCGAGGAGCGCACGGCGCTCGTCTTCGGCGGCGCGGCGGCGCTTCTCTTCCGTGGCAGCGCGATCGAAGGCCTCTTGCTCGCGCTGTGCGGCTACGTCGGCGCGCTCGCGCGCGGCCTCCGCGTCCGCCGCCAGCTCCTTGACGAACTGACGCAGCTCGCGCACGTCGTCGATGGCCAGTGCGCGATCCGTCACTTCTTTGGGTGCCTGCGCCAGCAGCCGGAATCCGGTTTTCGGTGCGCCAAGGGCGAACAGATGGTTTGCGAGTTCATCGCCCAGGTCCGGGAGCGTGGCGATACGATCCTCGATGGCACTCCGTGACTGGCGGAGCGCAACCTTGCAAAAGGTCTCCCAAGTACCGTCTAGCTCGCCATTGCCAAGCGGTCCGGCGTAGTCGCGATAGGCGTGCGTATCGTGGATGTCACGGATGAATGACAGTTCTAGTCCGGCGGCAGTCGCGCGCACGGCACCCGCACCTCGTGACGCGCCTAGCCTCATCAACAGGTGGGCGCCGCGCGCGAGCAGCCCGCTCGGATCGGTGGCGCTGCGCACCGCCAGCGCCTCGGTCACCGCCGGCGCCTCGACTAGTTGCGTCCGCGCACGCTCGGCGAGCTTGGGGCGGCCACGTTTGCCGGTGCTCATGCGACCCCCCGCGTCCAGCGCTGCTGCAGTTCATCGACGCGGCGCGCCGCCTTGCCCAGCTGCGCCAGCTCAACCGCCGCGATGTCGGCGAACTTGCGCCCCAGCCGCCAGGCGCCCATGTCCGTCCGCTCGACCCAGCCGCGCTCCGCCAGCCGTGGCAGCGTGACGCTGACCCATGAGTCGGTCACGTTTGCGGCCTGCGCCAGCTCCCGCGGCCGCAGGCCATCCGGGCTGGCGCCTGAAAGCGCTTCCAGCGCGTCGAGCGCGCGATCGATGGCGCCGCGGTCTTCTTCAGAACGGCGCCGCGGAGGCGGTAAATCTTTTGTTAAGTTCATGATTTGTATAGGTTGAGTGGTTTTAAAAAGCGCCTCGCGAGGCGGTTAATTGAGTTCGATCGACTCGTCCTGCGGCACGGTCAACCGCCGAACACGGACCTGACGAGGCGCGCGCGCCGCAGGCCTTCTCTGGTGAGCGCATGGCATCCGGGTGCCTGCTGGCTTTGCTCGATCCACCCAGCGCGCTCCAGCGCGGCAAACGCCTGCGTGACCCGGAGCAGCTGTGTTTCAAGCGTCTGCTTACGCGTGCCGCAAGGGGCGTCGTGCATAGCCAGCCACTTCGCGGCGTCGTCCGCCTTGATGCCGGATGAGCAACGCCAGAGCAGCGCCAGGAGAACGGCCACGGTGACGTGGCAAGCAGTGGGTGCGCGCTCGTCGCGCTCCGCGTGGGGGCTTCCCGTAAGGGCGCGCGGGGCGCGCGAGCGCGCGTGAGTCGGTGTCACGTGGGGCATGTCAGTCCTTCTTTGGGAAGACTTCGGCGACCGGGCGGCCGATGGCGCGGGCGATGGCGCGCTCGATGCGGCTGTTGCGCCGCCGCCGGTGAATCACGTTGCAAACGTGTTGGCGCGAGACCCCGAGTCGCGGGGCGAGCGCGGTTGCGCTGAGGCCGGCTTCGCGCAGGTGTGCCATGACCATGAATGGGGACACTGGTAGCCTCTTCGGCGGGAATACATTGATTCACGAAATGTAAGGCGTCCTGCCCACACATGTCAAGAAGAGGCGGCTATGGCTGACGAGCTGAATCAGATCGGGCGCTTGATGCGCGCACTACGGTGCGAGTCCATTGCCGAACTGGCGCGCGAGCTCGATGTCGGTGTGTCGACGGCCTACGCATGGTCTGCGCGCGGCAAAGTGCCCAATGAGTACGTTCTCGCGGTCGCCCTTCGAACCGGCTATTCCACTGAATGGCTTGAGGCCGGTGTCGGCAAGGCTGCGGCGGCACCTGCAACAGGCGATGCGCCAACCGCGCGCGAGCGCGCGCTTCTGACCGACTTCCGCGGCCTCGACGAATTCAACAAGCGAGTCATGGAGCGCGTCGCGTTCGCGCTGCACGCGCTGCCGGCTCAGGTGACCGCCGATGCTCCATTGCAGGCGGAGGCAGAGCCTGCTAAGAAGGCAGCGAAGCCACGCGCTGCTAAGCGCATAGGAGACCGCTGATGCTCCGCCCCCTCGCTGCTTTGTCGTTTGCGCTCACGATCGCTGGTTGCGCCAGTTCGCCGTTGGCGCTGAGCGTTGCTGGCAAAGACGCGCTGCAGGCCGAGTCGGCTGACAAGCTATGTTTCGCGTACGCACTGATGAAGCCGGCCGGTGTGCGCGCGGAGCTTGAGCGTCGTCAGCTGTTCACCGCACAAGAGTGGCAGCGTATCGAGAAAGGCTATTGGTGGGTTGGCATGAGTGAAGCTGCGCTGCTCTGTTCGCAGGGGAAGCCGGCCGTCGTCAATCAGACCGTCACGGCGGCGGGTGTGTCGTCCCAGTATGTCTTTGAAGAGTGTCGCAGCTACTGTCCCCGCCGGTACGCTTATGTTCGGAACGGCTTAGTCACCGCGCTTCAGCAATAGCCTCAAATCACAAAGGAGAGCCTTGATGCGCCACCTTCGCCTGCTGCTGGTTGGCCTCGCAGCCTTGTTGCTGGCTGGCTGCATGACGCTTGGCAACGAGTCCGTGACCGACCACGGACGCTACATGCGGCTGAAGCTCGATCAGTCGACCAAGGTTGAAGTCCACCATTGGTTCGGTCAGCCTCAAGATGTGATCGAGCAGCAAGAGAAGGGGCGCGTGGCCTGGGTCTACCTGCGCGTGGACTCGCGGACCAATCTGCTGACCTTCATCCCGTTTGTTGGCATGGTGGCGGGCGGCTCAGACGAGACCATCCACCGCACGGTGATGACCTTCGACGACAAGGCGGTGCTGCGCGACGTCGAAAGCGTGAGCCGGGATCGCTACATGAACATGTGGGCCGGCTTGGTGGTCAGCGTGAACGCGCTGGCCACCGATGACGCGGAGACCCGTGTGCGCGCCGAAATGCAGAGGATTGGCGTGGGGTTCCAGAGCCACGCCCTGCGCGGCACTAAGGTCTACGACTAGCGTTCTCCACGCCCGCTCATCCACGCCCGCTCAAGCTGCAACCGTCATTCTGATCGTCGAGCAGCTGAGCTAGGTTTCTAGGCGGTTTTCGCCCGCGCGAAAAAGACCCGCCGCCCCGCACCCGCGATCCTGCGCGGGTGCGCCCCATCAATCTCATCGTCATCCATTGCTCGGCGAGTCCCGACGGGATTTCGCTCGCCCGTTTTTCACCGGGCGCGGCCGTGGCGCTCACCGCCGCGCAGACGATCGACGGCTGGCACCAGCAGCGCGGCTTCCTGCGTGCCGCGCTCGCCGGCCCGCGCACCGAGGGCATCGTGCGTCGGGATGTCCTCAACCCGCACCTGCGCCACATCGGCTATCACTTCGTCATTGACGTCGACGGCACGGTCCTCACCGGCCGCGGGCTCGATGAGCCAGGCGCCCACGCCGCCGGCTTCAACGCCGAGAGCATCGGCATCTGCCTGGTCGGCACCGCCAGCTACACCCGCGCGCAGTGGCGCGCGCTGACTGAGCTGCTGGTCGGCGGCCCGGGCCCGTTCGCCACCCCGGTCGGCCTGGCCAAGCGCTACCAGATCCCGCTCGCCTCGCCGCAGCGTCGCATCAGCCTGCGCGGCAATCCCGCTGTGCGTGTGGTCAACGGCGTCTGCGGCCACCGTGATCTGAGTCCCGACCAGAACCGCAACGGCGCGGTCGAGCCCTTTGAGTGGCTCAAGACCTGTCCCGGCTTTGACGTCGGCGCCTGGCTGCGCAGCAATCTCGCGCCGCCGCCGTTCGCCGTGCTCGACCCGCTGGTCGCCCGCGCCGCTGACCTGCCCACCGGAGACGCGCATGCCTGACGCCCCGCCCACCGTCCACGTCGAGCTGCCGGTCAAGCCCTGGTACGCCAGCAAGACCATCTGGTTCAACCTGCTCGCCGCGCTGCCCATGCTGTTCGACGCTGCCGCCGCCAACCTCGGCCTGCTGCAGCCCATCGTGCCGGCCAAGTACTACCCGCTGGTGGTCGCCGTGGTCACCATCGGCAACCTCTGGCTGCGCGCCGTCACCAACTACCAGCTCACGCTGCGCAAAGGCCCGCCATGATCGCCGGCGGCGCCACCATGCTCGCGCTCGGCCTGCTGCCGCGCCCGCTGCTGTACCTCGGCGGCGCGCTGGTGGTGGTCATGCTCAGCGCCCTCGGCCAGCGCCAGTGCACCGTGATGTCGCTGCGCGATGATCTCGCCACCGCCACCACCGCCCGCGCTGCCGCAGAAACTGCAGTCGGCCAGTGCAAGTTGCGTGAAGACGCGCTCGGCGAGGCCAACCTGCGCCTGGCGCGCAGTGTCACCGCGCAGAACGATGCACTCGGCCAGCTCGCCGCCGACCAGCAGGCCGCGCAGCAAGCTGGCGCCGCCGCCCAGCGCGCCAGCGAGCGCGCCGCCGGTGAAGACCGTGAGAAGGCCGCCTGGCTCGCCAGCTTTGTCGGCCGCGAGCACAGCTGCGTGCAGGCGCTCGAGCTCGTGCGCCAGGGGCTGCGGTGAAACGCCTGCGTCAATGGGTCCGTGACCACGCCGAGCGCATGACGCTGCTGGCCTACGCCACCCTGTGTGCGGCCCTGCTGGTCATGGTGGTGGCCGCGCTCACCGGCTGCGCCGCCCCCAAGCCCGAGGTCCGCCTCGTGCGCGAGCCGGTCGAGGTCCGCGTGCCCTACGCCGTCTCCTGCGTCGCCGCGGCCGACCTGCCGGCGCCGCCCACGCTCCTGACCGATGCCGAGCTCGCCCGCCTGCCCGACGGCGACCTCGTGCTCGCCGTCGAAGCGCAGCGCCGCGCGCTGCGTGCCCACCGAGCCAAGACCGACGCGCTGCTGGCGGCATGCGCTCGGGTGCCGTCCGTGCCGCCGCCTAAGGAACCTCGATGAAACTGCTTTCACCCCTGCGTCACGCCCGGCTCGTTGTCGGCCTGGCGCTGTCCCTGGCGCTTGCCGCCCCGCTCGCCGTTGCCCAACAGCGCGGCATGACCGACTACGGCGAAGCCCAGGTCATCCAGCACACGTTCCGCACCGGCGCCATCACCAAGCCGTCCGTGATGGCGGTGGCGCTCATCCGCGCCACCCGCGGCACCTGGACCGCCAGCACCGCCTACGCCAGCAACGACACCGCCATCCCCACCAGCTGGGCGCAGCGCTACTACCGGCAAACGGTCGCCAGCTGCACGAGCGGCGGCAGCGAGCCCACCTGGCCGACCACCGCCGGCGGCACCGTGGCCGACGGCACCTGCAGCTGGACCGAGCAGACCGTCCAGCTCGAGGCCGGCACCTTCACGGAGGTTGCCAACAGCGGCGGCTATGCGCGCGCCACGCTCAATCCGCTCGACGCCAACTGGACCGCGCCGTCGGCCGGTGCGGGCGCCGGCACCGGCCAGACCGGCAATGCCAGCGCCATCAACTACACGCCCAGCGCCAACTGGACCGGCACCGTGGTCGGCTTCGTGTTGATCGACAACGCCACTATTGGCAGCGGCAACGCGTGGTTCTACGCCATGCTCACTTTGCCCAAGGTGGTCAATAACGGCGATGCCGTGAGCTTCGGTATCGGCGCGCTCACTGTGCAGGTCGACGGCTGATCATGCGCGCGCTGCTTGCCGTGCTGCTGCTGTGGCCCGCACTCGCGTGGGCACAAACCGGCGATGCCGCCTGCACGCCCGGCAGCCGCTTTGCCGCGCCCGTCACCGCGCCGTATGTCTCGCTGCGCATCTACCTCACCGATGACAGCTTTGGCCTAGAGGGCGGCGCGGTCATCTGGCACTGCTGGACCGGCACCGAGTGGCGCTCGCGCAGCCGGCTGATGCACGCGCAGGACGTCGGCGGCCAGCTGCGCGCCGTGTTCGATGCGCGCATCGCCGCCTGGGCGCAGACCACCACGCAGGCCGAGCGCGAGGCCCTGGTCAAGCAGTGGGACACGTCCGCCGACGTCGGCTTCTGCGACCGCATGATCGGCAACGCCGGCTACGCCGCGCGCCTGTGCGGTCTGGTCCATGCCGACATGGACGCACTGCGCCCGACCGCGCCGTGGCAGGGCACCATCGAGCCGCCGCCACCGCCGCCACCTCCGGTGGAGGTCTGGACGGTGGCGCCCAGCGGTATCGCCACCACGCGCCCGACCCGCATCTGGCCGTACCAGTACACCGCGGGCGGTTCGATTCGCGCCGCGGCCGAGCGCGCGCCCGTGGGGTCGCCGTGCGATCCGGCGGTGGGCGCCGGTGACTGGCGCGGCGTGTTGGGTCGCACTGACCGGGTGGCGGTATGCGTGCACAAGCAGCCGCAGAAGTGACCGTCGGCCGCGCCGAGCGCATCGCGCGCCAGCGCGTCGGTGACAACACGGTGGCCCAACTGCGCGCGCAGTTGGTTGCCGCCGATCAGCGTTTGATCGCTGCCGCCGCCGAGCTGCGCGCCGAGCGGCGCGAGCGCGAGGAATGGCAGCGCGTCGCCCAAGTGCGCGCCGAGCGCATCGTGACCCTGGAGCAGGCCGCCCATGTTTGAAATTCCCGGCAAGGCCGCCGCCGCGCACCTGCGCCAGGCCGGCATCTATCGCGCCGACATTGATGGCATTGCCTTGGGCATCGCCGGCGACGGCGTGTTGAGCGGCCTGGGTGTGGCCGCGCAGGGCACACCCAACATGACCGTGGCGGTGGCCGCCGGCATGATTCGCATCGCCGGGTTTTTTTGCTTCGTCAGCGCCGCCAGCCCGACCATCACC
>NZ_JALHQI010000068.1 GCF_022842045.1 Arenimonas sp.
GTCGAGCGTGCCCGCCAGCCGGCGCTGCCCGGCGGCGTCGAGGTCGCGCGCCTCCACGCCCAGCGCGCGCACGGCGAAGGCCTGCGGCAGCGCCAGTTCGACCGTGTAGCCCTCGGCGTGCTCGCGCCAGAAGCCCTCGATGCGGATCGGCGGCGGCAGGCCGTCCTCGCCGGCCACGCGCAGCACGCCCGATTCGCTGTTCGCCAGCCGCAGCCGCAGTTCGCCCGAGGGGCCGGAGAGATGCAGCCGCAGGCGGTCGTACTCCAGGTCGCCGGGCCAGTGCGCCTCGCCGCGCTGGCGGCTGGCGTCGCGCACGTCGATGAGCAGGTGCAGGCGCTCGTTGCTGCGGCCCAGGCTGAGCCGCAGCCAGGGCGCGGGCGCGCCGAACGCGTAGGGATCGACCTCGGCGCCCTGCCAGTCGCCGGACTCGCCGTCGAGCCGGGGCGCAAACGCCAGCCGGTGCGCGAACCAGCCCTCGCCCGCGGGCGGCAGGCTGGCCGGCCGCACCGCGATGCCGCGCGCCAGCGCCTCGGCCGACGCCAGCAGCGCCTGCTCCTGGCCCTGGCGCAGCAGGAACTCGAGCTGCTGCACGAACTTCCAGCCCGCCCACGGCAGCGCCAGCACCGACAGGGAAAGCAGCAGCAGCTTGGCGCGCAGGGTCACGTCAGGCGCGCCAGCGGTAGCCGGCGCCGTGCACGGTGTCGATCTCGTCGAAGGCCGGGTCGAGGGCCTGGAACTTCCGGCGGATGCGCTTGATGTGCGAGGTGATGGTGGCGTCGTCCACCACCACCTGCGCCTCGCGCATCAGCTGGTCGCGCGACTTCACGTGGCCGGGGTAGCGCACCATCGCGTGCACCATCCAGAACTCGGTGACGGTGAGCGCCACCTCGGCTTCGTTCCAGCACACGCGCATGCGCTCGAGCTCCAGCGTCAGCGCGCGCAGGCGGTACACCGACTCGCGCGCCTGCGGCGCGGCCAGTGAATCAAGCCGGCGGAACAGCGCGTGGATGCGCGCGGTCAGCTGCGGCAGGCTGGTGTCCTTGCTGAGGTAATCGTCGGCGCCCAGCCGCAGCCCCGAGATCACGTCGAAGTCGGAATCGCGCGCGGTCAGGAACAGGATCGGCAGCGTCGCCGAGCGCGCGCGCAGTTCGCGGCACAGGTCGAAGCCGCCCTCGGGCTCGTCGCCCAGCCCGACATCGATGATCACGAGGTCCGGCAACTTCAGGGCGAAGGCCGCCTGCGCCTCGGCGCGGCTGGCGTGGGGCTGGACCGCGTAACCGTGCCGGCGCAGGGCTTCGGCGTAATTGGCGCGGATGGCGGGTTCGTCTTCGACGATGGCGACGGTGCGTGACATGGCGGCCAGCCTAGGCCAGCGCGCGGGGCGGCGGCAACGGATTGCCCGCAAATCGCCACAACTCGTCGGCGCCTTGCCCGAACCGGGCCCGGCGCCGGGCAGGCGGCGGCCGCGCAATGGCAGCGTCCCCAAGGAGCACCGCCATGCACGCCCGAGAAACCCGCAAGCCCCGCCTCTTCCGTCCCCGCCCGGCGCCCGCGCAGCCGCTGGTCTGGCTGTACCTGGTCGCCATGTTGGTGCTGGCCCTGGTGTTCGCCCTCGCCCCGGCCCGCGCCAGCGAGTTCGACCCGGAGCCCGAGCCCGAACCCGAAGGCCTGCAGATGAAGGTCGGCGACGAGTGGGTCGCCACCCTGGCCATGGACACCACGGTGGACATGCAGGTGCGCGGCCTGCTGGCCGAAGTCACCGTGCGCCAGACCTACCGCAACGACGCCAGCGAGTGGCGCGAAGGCCGCTACCTGCTGCCGCTGCCCGAGAACGGCGCGGTCGGTGCGCTCACCCTGCGCGTCGGCGACCGGCTGATCGTGGGCGAGATCCGCGAAAAGGCCGAGGCCGAGGCGATCTACCAGGCCGCGGCCGCCAGCGGCCAGCGCGCCAGCCTGGTGGCGCAGAACCGGCCGAACCTGTTCCAGACCCGCGTCGCCAACATCGGCCCGGGCGAGGAAGTGGAGATCGAGGTGCGCTATTGGCAGCCGGTGGCCTTCCGCGACGGCGTGTTCTCGCTGCACCTGCCGCTGACCCTGACCCCGCGCTACGAAGGCACGCGCGAAGCCGTCGGCCTGCTCGACCCGGCCAGCCGCCCGGCCGCGCTGCCGGTCGCCGACGACGCGATCGTCCGCAGCGGCGCGCTGCCGCCGACGGTGGCGCTGAGCGTCGAGATCGAACCGGGCCTGCCGCTCAAGAGCGTCACCAGCCCCAGCCACGCAGTGACGGTGTCGGCCGAGGGCAGCACCTACCGGGCCACGCTGGCCCACCTCGTCGATGCCAGCGACCGCGACTTCATCCTGCGCTGGGAGCCCGTGCCCAGCCGCGCGCCGCGCAGCGCGGTGTTTACCGACACGGTGGACGGCGAATCCTTCGCGATGCTGCTGCTGGTGCCGCCCACGCTGCCGGTGGCACCGCTGCCGCGCGAACTCATCCTGGTGATCGACAACTCCGGCTCGATGTCGGGCGCGTCCATGCAGCAGGCGATCGAGGCCGCCGACCGCGCGCTGTCGCGGCTGCGCCCGGGCGATCGCTTCAACGTGGTGCGCTTCGACGACAGCTTCGACCTGCTCTTCCCCGAGGCCGTGGCGGCCGAGCCGGGCAATGTCGCCCGCGCCCGCAGCTTCGTGCGCTCGCTGCGCGCCGAGGGCGGCACCGAGATGCTGCCGGCCCTGCGCGCGGCCCTGGCCGGCCAGGCGCCGGCGGGCTACCTGCGCCAGGTGGTGTTGGCCACCGACGCCGCGATCGGCAACGAGGACGAACTGCTGCGCCTGATCGAGGCCGAGCGCGGCGAGTCGCGCCTGTTCCCGGTCGGCATCGGCAGCGCGCCCAACGGCCACTTCCTGCGCAAGGCGGCCGAAGCCGGCCGCGGCACCCAGACCCTGGTCCGCAACGTCGAGGAAGTCGCCGAAGTGATGGACGGCCTGCTGGCCAAGCTCGACCGGCCGGCGATGCGCGACATCACCCTGGCCTGGCCGGGCGCGGCCGAGATGCATCCGGCGCGCGTGCCCGACCTGTACGAAGGCGAGGCGCTGCAGGTGGTGGCGCGCGTCGATCGGCTCGAGGGCGCGGTGGCCGTGAGCGGCCTGCGCCCGCAGCCCTGGACGCGCCAGCTGAAGCTGTCGGGCGGCAGCGCGGTGCCGGCCCCGGGCATCGGCCGGCTGTGGGCCCGTGCGCGCATCGACACGCTGGAGGACGCGATGCGTCGCGGCGGGGACGAACCGGAGATCCGCGGCCAGATCGTCGAGACCGCCCTGCGCCACGGCCTGGTCAGCCGCTTCACCAGCCTGGTGGCGGTGGACAAGACCCCGGCCCGCCCGAAGGGCGAAGCCATGGGCAGTTCGCGGGTGATGAACGCGACGCCTGAAGGATCCCTGCAATTCGCGCAGGGCAGCATCGGCTGGCTGCGCGAGCTGCTGCTGGCGCTGGCGCTGGCCCTCGCGTCCTTCCTGCTGCTGCGCGGGAGGGCCTGAGCCATGGTCGCCCGCGTCATCGCCTGGGTCGCCTGCACCGTGTTGCTCTGCCTCCTGCGCGAACCCGCGCAGGCCTGACCCCCGGAGGTTTGCCATGGTCCTGATCGTCGAACGCCGTGATCTTCCCCCGCTGCCGCCGCTGCCGCCGGTGCCCGACCCGGGCCCGCGCTCGACCGAGCGCGCGCTGCGCCACATGCACTGGCACTTCGTGCCCGCCGACGCCAGCCCGCTGCTGCGGCGCCGGCCGGTGCCCCTGGTTTCCCCGCGGACGGCGCAGGAGGCGCCGTGATTTCCCCCGCCGCCAGCCTCGCATCACGGATGCACCCTCGGGACAGGGAAGTCCCACCACCGCGGCTGCGCCGCTGGCTGGGCCGGGCGCTGATGCTGGCGGCGCTGGCGCTGGGCGGCCACGCCGCCTGGCTGCCGGCCAAGGCGGTGCTGGCGCAGCAGCTGCTGGACCGGGCCTGGGACGCCAGCCTCGCCGACGGCGGTGCGCACCGCCCCTGGCCCTGGGCCGATACGCACCCGGTGGCACGCCTGGGCGCGCCGCGGCTGGGCATCTCGCAAATCGTGCTGGCCGGCGACGCCGGCCGGCCGCTGGCTTTCGGCCCCGGCTGGGCGGAAGCCAGCGCGGCACCGGGCGCCACCGGCACGACGATCATCAGCGGCCATCGCGACACGCACTTCCGCTGGCTGGAACACGTGCGCGACGGCGACTGGGTCTCGCTCGAATCCGGCACCGGCCTCCGCCGCTACCGCGTCACCGGCCTGCAGGTGGTGGATTCCCGCACCACCCGCATCGCGACTTCATCCACTGACCAACTGGTGCTGGTGACCTGCTGGCCCTTCGACGCCACCGCCCCCCGTGGCCCCCTCCGCTACGTCGTCACCCTCGCACCCATTTGAATGGTGGGGGGCAAGTGTTTGAACGCGGATCAGAGCGGATGCACGCGGATAAAAGCGGGTCAAGCAAAGGCGGGAATGGTTCCTGGCCAGCCAGCCGATGCTCGCGAAAACCAAACTCCAAACGCCCTATCCGCTCTTATCCGCGTGCATCCGCTCTGATCCGCGTTAAACCTCAGGCGCCACGGACGGAGGCGACGGCGGTGCGCATGCGGGTGATGACGTCGGCGTAGTCGGGGGCGTTGAAGATGGCGGAGCCGGCGACGAAGGTGTCGGCGCCCGCGGCGGCGATGGCGGCGATGTTGTCGGCCTTGACGCCGCCGTCGATCTCCAGGCGGATCGGCTTGCCCAGCTTGTCGATGCGGTCGCGCACGCGCTTGAGCTTGTCCAGCGCCGACGGGATGAAGGCCTGCCCGCCGAAGCCCGGGTTGACCGACATCAGCAGCACCAAGTCGAGCTCGGGCAGCACGTAGTCCAGCACTTCCAGCGGCGTGGCCGGGTTGAGCACCAGGCCGGCCTGGCAGCCCTGGGCCTTGATCAGCTGCACGGTGCGGTGCACGTGCTCGCTGGCCTCGGGATGGAAGCTGATGATGCTGGCGCCCGCGGCGGCGAAGTCGGGGACGAGGCGGTCCACCGGCTTCACCATCAGGTGCACGTCGATCGGCGCGGTGACGCCGTGCTTGCGCAGTGCCTCGCACACCAGCGGGCCGATGGTGAGGTTGGGCACGTAGTGGTTGTCCATCACGTCGAAGTGCACCCAGTCGGCGCCGGCCGCGAGCACGTTGTCCACTTCCTCGCCGAGCCGGGCGAAGTTGGCGGAGAGGATGGACGGGGCGATCAGGCAGGACGACATGGCGGGACCCGGCAGCGGCGGGCGCGGCCCGCGGACGGCCCATTCTACCGGCCCCGCGACGCGGGTCGCCGGGTCACGGGCCGGGGGCGTCCCGACCGGAGGTGCCCGGGCCGGTGCATCCGACGGGCGCGCTTCGCGCGTAGGCAATCCGGTCAGTGGAACCCGACGCCCCCCATCCGCCCAGGAGCCCCAGATGAAGACCTCCCTCGCCCTGCTCATCAGTTTCGGCCTCGGCGCCGCCGGTGCCGCCCAGGCCCAGTCCACCTGGAACGGCGCCTACCTTGGCGGCCACGCCGGGCCGTCCACCCAGTCCGACGCCCGCGGTGAGTCCATCCTGTTCGACACCAACCTCGACGGCGTGTTCGGCGACACCGTGCGCACCGCGGCCGGTGCCGACGCGTTCTCGCCCGGCTTCTGCGGCGGCGGCGCCAACGGCCCGACCCCGGCCAGCGGCTGCCGCAGCAATGGCGACGACGACAACGATGACTACGGCCTGCGCCTGGGCTACGACTGGCAGGACGGCGCCCTTGTCTACGGCGTGCTCGGCGAAGTCGCCCGCGGCGGGCTCACCGACAGCGTCACCGCCTTCAGCACCACGCCGGCGTTCTACACGATGCGCCGCGAACTCGAGACCAGCTACGCCCTGCGCGGCCGCGTGGGCTTGAGCTTCGGCGACGACCGCAACCTGCTCTACGCCACCGCGGGCTACGCCTGGGCGTCGGTGCGCAACGACTTCAGCACCAGCAACGGCGTCAACACCTTCGTGGCCAACGGCGACAGCGATGCCTCGGGCGCGCAGGTTGGCCTGGGCTACGAGCGCCGGATCGGCGACGCCTTCTCGGTCGGCCTCGAGTACCTGCGCACCGATTTCGAGGACGAGGACTACCGCGTGCGGGCGCAGGGCCCGGCAGCCGCGACCAATCCCTTCCTGCTGGTGAACCCGGACGGCACCGACTTCCGGCGCAGCAACGGCGACATCGAAGTCGAGAGCGTGCGGCTGACGCTCAACTACCGCTTCTGAGTCACGCGGTGCCGCGGGTAGGCTCGCCTTTCCCCTGGGGCGGGCCTACTTGCGGCGCTGCTTCTGGATGCGCTCGTAGGCCGCGTTGATTTCGCGGGCCTTGTCCTCGGCCTGCTGCCGGATCTCGGGCGCGACGCCGCCGAGGCGGTCGGGATGGTACTGGGCGATCAGCCGCCGGTAGGCGCGCTCGACCTCGGCCTCGCTGGCGTCACTGGTGAGCCCGAGGATCTCGTACGGGTCGTACTTCTTCCGGCGGAACCAGTCGGCGTCCAGCGCATGGCCCAGCAGCAGGCCCAGCGCGGCGCCCGCCGGATGGCGCAGCAGCAGCCAGCCCGCCACGAAGCCCAGCAGCTTGCCGTAGTACCTCATCGCTGGCCCCCGCCGACGAAGCCGGGCTGGGCCGCGTACCAGGCCGCGAGGGCCTCGATGTCGCGCGGCTGCAGGGCGTTGGCCAGGCTGGTCATGGGCACCTGCTGGCGCTTGCCGCTGCGGTAGTCGGCCAGCGCACGCTCGAGGTAAAGCCGGTCCTGGCCGCCGATGTGCGGGGTGCCGGGCGCGCGGCCGGTGCCGTCCTCGCCGTGGCAGGCGACGCAGAGGCCGAGCTTGGCGGGCTTGGGCGGCAGGGCCGGGGCGCTGGCCGGTGCGGCGAGGCTGGCCATCAGGATCAGGGCGGGCGTGGTCATGCGCCGGATTCTAGCAGCGCGTCCTGCGTGCACGGCGTCATGGCCGGGCCGCCCGCCTTACAATGTCGCCCTCCCCCGCGCCCGCGAGCCCGCCGTGCCCACCACCCTGCACACTTCCGACCTGCCCGGCCTGACCCTGCTCCACCGGGGCAAGGTCCGCGATGTCTACGCGCTGCCGGGCAACCGCCTGCTGATGGTCGCCACCGACCGGCTCTCGGCCTTTGACGTGGTGCTGCCGGACCCGATCCCGGGCAAGGGCGAGATGCTCTGCCAGATCAGCAACTTCTGGTTCGACAAGACCGCGCACCTGGTGCCCAACCACCTGACCCACGAGGACGTGGCCAGCGTGCTGCCCGCGGGGGTGGACCCGGCCCTGTATGCCCGGCGCGCCGTGGTGACCAAGCGCCTCAAGCCGGTGCCGGTGGAAGCCATCGCCCGCGGCTACCTGATCGGCAGCGGCTGGAAGGACTACCAGCGCACCGGCGAACTCTGCGGCATCGCCCTGCCCGCGGGACTGCAGCAGGCGCAGCAGCTGCCCGAGCCGATCTTCACCCCGTCCACCAAGGCGGCGGTGGGCGACCACGACGAGAACGTCAGCTTCGCCCACGTGGTGTCGCTGGTGGGTGCCGACCTGGCGATGCAGGTGCGTGACGCCACGCTGGCGATCTACCGGTTCGCGGCGGCGTATGCGCGCGAGCGCGGCATCATCATCGCCGACACCAAGCTCGAGTTCGGCCTCGACGAACACGGCGTGCTGCACGTGATGGACGAGATGCTGACGCCGGATTCCTCGCGCTTCTGGCCGGCCGACCAGTACCGGGTCGGCACCAGCCCGCCCAGCTACGACAAGCAGTTCGTCCGCGACTACCTCGAGACCCTGGACTGGAACAAGACCGCCCCGGGCCCGAGGGTGCCGGCCGAGGTGATCGAAGGCACGCGCCGCAAGTACGCCGAGGCCCTGGACCGCCTGGCCGACCTGCGCCTGGATTGATGCCGGCCCCCGGGGGCGGGGCTATGATGGGTCGTCCAAGCATCCCCGGAGACCGGCCATGGCGACTTCCCCCGACCTGATCGACACGCCCGACCCGCGGCGCCCGGTCGACCGCTGGCTGTCGAGCTACTCCGGCGACCACGTCAACCCGACCAACCAGTTCATCCACCTGCTGTGCGTGCCGGCCATCGTGTGGTCGGTGACGGCGGCGCTGTGGGTGATCCCGGTGCCCACCGCGCTGGTGAACCAGGGCGCGTGGATGGCGGTCGGCATGTTCCTGGCCTGGGCCTGGTACTGGCGGCTGTCGCGGCCGCTGGCGATCGGCATGCTGGTGGTGTTCGTGGCCTTCGGATTCCTCAACCGGGCGCTTTGGATGGCGCTGGGCTCGCAGGACTTGCTGTGGCTGGCGATCGGCGTGTTCATCGTCGCCTGGATCGGGCAGTTCATCGGCCACAAGATCGAGGGCCGCAAGCCGAGTTTCCTCACCGACCTGAGCTACCTGCTGGTCGGGCCGCTGTGGACCCTCGACAAGCTCTACCGCAAGCTCGGCCTCAAGCGCTGACCGCAAGAAAATGTGGGAGGGACTCCAGTCCCTCCCACAGGTCAGTCCGGCGTTGTCATCAGCCGGCCATGCCGGCCATGCCCACGCCCATCACGCCGACGATGACGCCGATCGCGATGCTGGCCACGATGCCCAGGACGACCATCGCCACCAGGTACAGCAGCGACACCAGGCAGGAACGGCCGTAGCCGATGGCCTGGCCGGTCGGCGACTTGATCAGCAGGTTGATGAAGAACGCGGTGATGAACAGCGCCGCGAGCAGGCTCACGCCCATGATGCCCAGCGATGCCATCGCGCCGGCCATCGCCGCCTCGCCGCCCATCATCGACGGGTCGCCCATGCCGGCGCCGACGCCCATCACCATCGTCAGCGCGATGTTGATGATGAAACCCACCACGCCGGACAGGAAAACCACCAGGATCGACTTGCCGTAGCCCGGCGAGAAGCCTTGCAGCAGGCGCACGCTGAACTTCAGGATCAGGCCACCCACCAACAGGCCCAACACCATCATTACTGCGAAGACCACCAGGATCATGCCCCCCAGGGCAGCCATCTGTTCCATTGAAACTCTCCCCATTGGATACTCGGATGCGCGTCGCGCCCGCCGACTCTGCCCGAGCGCCGCGCCAGCGGCAAGCGGTCGCGAATCCGGCCGCGTCCCTGCCCCGCATTCCACCCGGTGACCGCCATGCCCTTACGTGATCTGCTGCTGGCGCTCCTGGTCTGCGTGGCCTGGGCTGGCAACTTCCTCACCTCCGCACTTTCGCTGCGCGAAATGCCGCCGCTGCTGTTCACCGGCCTGCGGCTGGCGCTGCTGGCGATGCTGCTGGGTGCTTTCCTGCGCCGCCCGGCGCCCGGCCAATGGCCGCGGCTGGTGGCGACCGCGCTGTGCATGGGCGTGCTGCACTTCGGCCTTAGCTTCTGGGCGATCAAGCTCGCCGGCGACTTGTCCTCGCCCGCCATCGTGATGCAGAGCTACGTGCCGATGTCGGTGCTGCTGGCCTGGGCGCTTCTGGGCGAACGCTTCGCGTGGCGCACCGGCACGGCGATCGCGCTGAGCTTCGGCGGGGTGTTGGTGCTCGGCTTCGATCCGCTGGTGCTCGACAACCCGGCCTCGCTGGTGCTGATGCTGGTCTCGGCGTTCTTCCTGGCGGTGGGCACGGTGCTGATGCGCGGCCTGGGCGGAGTCGACCGCTATGGCATGCAGGCCTGGACGGCGGTGCTCGGCGTCGGGCCGATGCTGGCGCTGAGCCTGTGGCTCGAACCCGGTGGCTTCGCGGCCATCGCGGGATTCAGCGGACAGGCCTGGTTCGGCGTCGCCTACGCCGCCATCGTCGCCTCGCTGCTGGGCCACGGCATCTACTACTCGCTGGTGCAGCGCCACGCGGTCGCCAAGGTCATGCCGTGGCTGCTGCTGACGCCCGTCTTCGCCGTCGCGCTCGGCGTTCTCGTCTGGGGCGACCGCCCCGGCCCGAAGCTCTGGATCGGCGGGGCGATGACCCTCGCCGGCATCCTGCTGATCGCCCTCCGCAGCCTCGCCAAGTCCCGGCCCGTGCCCACCCCCGAAGAACTGTAGGTCATCGCGCCGTCGTCACCGGGAAAGCGAGGGTCGCTTTCTCCGACATAAAGGCTTCACGGAGGAGAAAGCGACCTTCGATTCCGCGGTGACGACGGCGCCAGAACCAACGGGCACCAAAAGAAAGGCGGGCCTGAGCCCGCCTCCCGGATGTCGCAATGTCGCTGGGGTCAGAGCTTGGCGACCCAGTCGTCCTTCTCGCGCGGGCGCAGCAGCCAGCGGCACAGGGCCGGCAGGAAGATGATCGCCGCGACCATGTTCACCACGAACATGAAGGTCAGCATGATGCCCATGTCCGCCTGGAACTTCAGGTCCGAGAAGATCCACATCGCCACGCCAACCGCCAGGGTCAGCGCCGTGTAGAAGATCGCGATACCGGTGGTCTTGAGCGCCACGAAGTAGCTCTCGGCGACCGTGCGGCCCTGCAGCATCGACTCACGCATGCGCGCGAAGATGTAGATGCCGTAGTCGACGCCGATGCCCACGCCCAGCGCCACCACGCACAGCGTGTTGACCTTCATGCCGATGTCGAGCTCGACCATCAGCGAGTGGCCCAGCTCGGTCACCAGCACCAGCGGCGCCAGCACGCAGAGCGCGGCCAGCGGATTCTTGAAGCTGATCCAGCACATCACGAACACCGCCGCGTACAGCAGGTACAGGATCATGTGCTCGGACTCGCGCACCGTGTCGTTGGTGGCGGCCGCGACGCCGACGTTGCCGGTGGCCAGGCGCAGGTTCACCTGGTCGGAGGTGAACTCCGGGTTGCCCGCGGCCTCCTCGGCCAGCTTCAGGCGCAGGTTGCCCGGCACGTAGGCGTCGTTGGCCTCGCGGAATTCCTTCACCGCCGCGACCACGCGGTCGATGGTGGTGGCCTGGTGGTCCGAGGTGAAGATGGTGATCGGGATCGCGCTGCAGTCGGCATTGAGCAGGCCCGAGTCGGTCTCGAAGCTCTGGGTGGCCTGGCGCAGCGTGTCCGGGTCGCGCGGCAGGATGCGCCAGCGCACCGAGCCATCGTTCCAGCCGGCGTTGACGATCTTGGCCGCGGCCGGAAGCGTGATCACCTGCTCGACGCCCTCGACGTTCTCCATGTGCCAGGCGAACCGGTCGATGGTCTCCATGGCGTTGAAGCTGGTGGTGCAGGCCGACGGCGCCGCCTCGGCGATCACGTTCATGATGTCCACGCCCAGCGCGAAGCGCTCGGCGATCAGCACCGCGTCCTGGTTGTAGCGGGCATCGGGGCGCAGCTCGGCCACGCCCTTCTGGGCGTCGCCGATCATCACCTTGTTGCCGTGCTGCCAGGCGAAGAACCACACCACCAGGCCAACCAGAATCAGCGCCGCGGCGGGGCCGGGCTTGGACAGGCGCGACAGCGCCGCCCAGATCTTGTCGAAGCGGGTGAGCTGGCGCAGGCGGAACTCGCGCTTGCGGTCGATGTTGCGCAGGCGCGTGTAGCTCAGCAGCACCGGCAGCAGCACCAGGTCGGTGAGGATGGTCAGCGCCACGCCGACGGTGGCGGTGATGGCCAGCTCGCGCACCATGTCGATCGGGATGACCATGATGGCGCCGAAGCCGATGCAGCCGGCGATCAGGGCCACGGTGCCCGGCACCAGCAGCATGCGGAAGGACAGGCGGGCGGCCTCGAGCGGGTCGACGGCGTCCTTGGCGCGGGCGCGCAGCTCCTCGACGGTGCCCTCTTCCAGGCCGCCGAAGAAGATCTCGCCGCGGAAGCGGTTGATCATCTGCTCGCCGTGGCTGACCGCGATGGCGAAGATCAGGAAGGGCGTGAGCATGTTCATCGGGTCGATGCCGAAGCCCATGAGCTTGAGCGCGCCCAGCATCCACACCACCGACACCAGGGCGGCGGCCACGGTGAGGCTGGCCAGCTTGACCGAGGTCGAATAGAGGAACAGCAGCAGCCAGGTGAAGGCGATGGTGACCGCGAAGAACTTGATCACCGAGCGCGCGCCGTCGCTGATGTCGCCGACCACCTTGGCGAAGCCGATGATGTGGACGGTGTGGTTCTCGTCCTCGTACTTGGTGCGGATGGCCTCGAACTGCGCCGCCACTTCCTGGTAATCGACCTTGTTGACGTCGCTTTCCGGGATCAGGTCGGCCCAGATCATCGCGCCGGACCAGTCCTTGGCGACCAGCCGGCCGACGATGTTGGCCTTGACGATGTTGCCGCGGATGGCCTGGAAGTCCTCGGGCGTGGACTGGAAGCCCTCGACGTTCGGGGTGAAGGTCTGCGGGATGACGTTGCCGCCGGACAGGCCGTCCTCGACAACCTCGATGAAGCGGACGTTCGGCGTGAACAGCGAACGCGAACGGGCGTCGTCGGTGGAGTCGAGGTTGATGACGTCGTTGGTGACGTTCTCCAGGGTCTTCATGAACTCCTGGTCGAACATGTCGCCGTCCTTCGCGATCACGGCGACCAGGACGCGGTTGGCACCGCCGAACTCGGCCTCGTAGTCCTGGAAGGTCTGCATGTACTCGTGCTGCAGCGGCACCTGCTTCTTGAAGCCGGCGTCGACCTCGAGCTGCATGGCGAAGTAAAGCATCGCCACGGTGATCGCCGTGAAGACGACCAGGATGAGCGGCCGGTTGCCGAAGACGAGCTTCTCGGCAAAACGGGCGAAGGGGCCGGGTTGGGCGTTGGGCAGGCTCATTGCTACTCCGTCACTTCGGGCGGTACAGGTCGGCGCCCTTGTCGCCGATCACGAGGTATCCGGCGTCGTCCACCGGCAGCACGCCAGAGAGGAGCGGCGTCTCGCCGGTGCTCATCTCGTAGGCGGTCGCGGTGAACGGCGTGTCGGCATCGGGGCGGGTCAGGATGGCGCCATTGGCGCCCACCAGCACCGCACCGCCGCCGGGCAGCGCATGGCCGCCCATCAGGCTGGTGGTGATGCCGGTCTCGACCTCGGTCCAGGAATCGCCGAGGTCGCGGGACTCAAGCACGTTGCCGCGCAGGCCATAGACCAGGATGTGGTCGTCCTCCCAGGCCAGCACGCCGAACATCGAGCCTTCGTAGGGAAGGCGCTTGCTTTCCCAGGTCTGGCCGCCGTCGCGCGAACGCATGAAGGTGCCGCGCTCGCCGGCGATCACCAGCGCGCCGGAGCCGGCGCGGGCCATGGCGTTGAGGTGCGGGTCGGACTCGGCATCCAGCATCAGGTCGTCGTCGCTGAAGGTCCAGTCCTCGGCCGCGGCGACCCCGTCGGCGGCCGGTTCGTCGGCGGCGGATGCCTCTTCGGCGGCACCGCCCAGAACGCTGCGCGGGGTCCAGGTGACGCCACCATCGCTGGTGACCAGCATCAGGCTGTAGGCGCCGATGGCGAAGCCGTTGCGCGCGTCGGTGAAGAGCAGGTCCATCACCGGCACGCCTTCGCTGGGATCGACGATGTCGTAGCTCCAGGGCGCGGCGCGGCGACGGGTCCAAGTCTGGCCGCCGTCGGTGGAGTGGACGATGACGCCATCGTGGCCGGCGGCCCAGAGCACGCCGTCGGCGGTGGCGATGGTGGTGAGCGTGGCGCGGGTGGGCACCTTGGCCTGGGTCCAGGCCTGGCCGTCTTCCGACACCAGGACGTGGCCGCGCTCGCCCACGGCGAAGTAGCCCGCATTGGTGCGGACCACGTCGAGCAGCAGCGAGCGGCGCGCGCGCGGAAGGATCTCGGCGTCGAGCAGCGCCGGGTCGGTGGCGGCGACGGCGGCGGACGGCTCGACGGATTCCTCCGGAGCAGCATCCATGCCGGGGTCGGCGTCGGCCATCTCGGCGGACGCCTCTTCGGCGGGAATCTCGGGCTCGGGCGACTGCGCGGAAAGCGGCAGCGCGAGGGCCAACAGCATGGCGCCGGCAAGGCGCGAACGACGAAGGGGGATCGCTGGCATTTCTTTCCTCCACCTGGGCCCGCGCCATTCGCGGGCCCCTGAACGCAGCCGCGCCCTTTCGGGCGCGGCTGGTGTTTCAACCACTTGGGATCAGCGAACGCCCGCGGTGCGGAGGTTCTGCGGCGAGTAGTTCGCCGGGGTGCTCTGGTAGCCGAAGTCGCGCGGCTTGTCCTCGTTGTCCAGCAGGCCGGTGATGTAACGGCCGGACTTGAGGTCGTGGTGGGTCTCGAGGGTGGACCAGAAGGTCGGCACCTCGTAGTAGTTGATCGACGGCGCGTCGGAATAGCGCCACAGGTTGCCCTGGCCATCGTAGTGGTCGGCCAGCAGGATCTGGTAGCTGTCCTCGTCGAGGTAGAAGGTGCGGCGGCTGTTGATGTGGCGCTGGCCGGCCTTGAGCTTGGCCTCGACCACCCACACGCGGTGCAGCTCGTAGCGCATGAAGTCGGGGTTGAGGTGGCCCGGACGGATCAGGTCGCGGACCTTGGCCTTGTCGCTGTGGGCGCGGTACGCGTTGTACGGGACCAGCATTTCCTTCTTGCCGACGATGGTCCAGTCGAAGCGGTCCATGGCGCCGTTGAACATGTCGGTCATGTCATTGGTGCGCAGGCCGTCGGACGCGGTGCCCGGGTTGTCGTAGGCGACGTTCGGGGCGCGGCGCACGCGGCGCTGGCCCGGGTTGTACACCCACGCCTGGCGCGGCGCGGCGGCCGCGTTCAGGGTCTCGTGCACCAGCAGCACCTGGCCGGCCAGGCGGGCCGGGCCGAGCACTTCCTGCTTGAAGTACAGCAGGATGTTGTTGATGTTCTCGGTGGTGTTGCCCGGCTTGTAGTACAGGCCCAGGATTTCCTCGCGCAGCTTGATCAGCGTGAACGCACCGCCGGCCGTCGGGGCCGCCTGGTTCGAGTAGCTGACCACCGACAGGCCCTTGTACTTGAGCTTGTGGTTCCAGAT
>NZ_JALHQI010000069.1 GCF_022842045.1 Arenimonas sp.
GACCTGCTGATCCTCAACGCCAATCTCAACAAATCCGATTTCGCAAAGTACCTCCGCGACCGGGAGGCTGTGCTCCCGAATGATTTCGGCGGGCTGGGCGATGGCGTGGCGGATGATCGCACTGCCATCCAGGCGGCCTTCGACCGGGCCGGCGCCGACCAGAAATTCGCGATGATCCCGCCCGGCACCTGGAACGTCTCCGGCACCGTGACGCTGCCGGGCGGAGCGCGCGGGCTGATCATGCAGGGGACCATCCGCTACACGGGCACCGCGCCGACCTCCGTGCTGGTGCTGGGCGATGGCGGCACCATCCGCAACGCCGAAAAGCTCTACACCGGGCTGAACGTCATCCGCGCCACCCAGTCCGACTGGTCGTCCGAGGCCGACATCGGCATCACCGTGCGCAACGTCGATGCCAGCCAGATCGAATTGCGTCGCGTGGAAGGCTTCACCATCGGCATGCGCACGCTGGGCGACGGCCGCGGGGTGGAGGACAGTACCTTCACGCTGGGGCGCATCGTCAACAACCGCATCGGCCTCGATATCTGGTGCGCGACGGCCACGGCCTGGAACACCTCCGTGCGCTACTATGGCGGCCACTTCGCCCATGCGACGGGGGTGAACGCCGCGCAGGACCGCTTTGGGATCCGGCTTGGCAATGAGCCCGGCGCCTACACCAACCACAACCGCCACGTCTTTGACGCGCCCAACTTCGAGTTGCGGCAGGCCGGCAGCAACATCGCCATCCCCTTCCTGAACGAGACCTCGGGCTCCGCCATCATCGCGCGCAACATGCGCATGGAGGCGTGCTCGCCGCTGGCGGCGCGGCACACCGCCGGGGCGCAGGATTGCGAGTACGACATCGCCTGGACCAACACCTACCTGGTCGGCATCGACTACACGGCGACGGCCAACCGCTGCGGCAATGCGGTGATCAACCGACACCGCGCGCCGGCATCGAGGTTCCAGCGCTTCCTCGCGGGGGTCCCGAGCACCCGCGCGGCGGCGTTTCGCCAGTCGGCCACCGAGGTCGGCGTCGAGGGGCTGATCACCATCGCCACCTCGACCACCACCGCGACCTTCATGGCGGATTTCTGCTTCAACGGGCTGACCGACCTGACGCCAACCGATCGTGCGGTGACGCTGGCGGCGAACCGCGGGCTGGGGTGGATGCTCGACACCACCCAGGCGAAGGAATTCGCGCTGGCGCATTGGCTGACATCCGGCGCCTCAGGCGGGCGGTTGTTCGTGCGGGTGTTCGACGGGGCTGGGAATATCCGCGAGGACATCGCGGGTGACGTGCTGGCGTCGATCACCACCATGCAGTGGAACGGGCCGGCCAAGGGCTGGAACGCCGGCTCGCCCATGGACGACGCGAACTTCAATCGGCGGCAAACCATCCGCGTGGGCGCGTCCGTGGCCTATGCGCAGGTGGGGGTAATCGGCTTCGATGGGCCGATCGACCTGCAATCGCTGCGGCTCTACGGGCTGCCAGAGGCGGCGCCGGCCGTGCTAAATGGCACACCGTTGCTGACAGGGGCGCTGTTCGGCTCGGGCCGGCGGGATTTTGCGGCGGAGGTGTCCTGGGACCTGCCGAGCCTGGCACCCGGGGCGACGGCGCTGATCGACGTCACGGTGAACGGGGCACGGGCGGGCGACCTGGCGCAAGCGTCGTTGGTCTCGTCCACGCGGTTCATCGAACTCGATGCAGCCGTGTGGTCGAACAACACGGTGCGGGTAATGGCGCGGAACATCTCCGCGGCCACGTTCGATCTGGCCGCGGCCACGCTGTCGGTCGAGGTGCTGAAGCGGCGGGTGCCGTGATGCATTACCAGCCAGCGCGTTGGACGTACAGCGACGCCTCGTTTCACCCATTGGCTGGCGCTGGTGGCAAATAAATCTCTCCTCCATTCCCGCGAAATTTTTCACTCATCTGCTCCATTCCCGACTTGGCTGCCTCCCGCACCTCTTGGCTAATCTTCATCGAGCAGAACTTCGGGCCGCACATCGAGCAGAAATGCGCGAGCTTGGCGCCTTCGGCCGGCAAGGTCTGGTCGTGGAACTTCTCCGCGGTCTCGGGGTCGAGGCCGAGGTTGAACTGGTCACGCCACCGGAACTCGAAGCGCGCGCGGGAGAGGGCGTTGTCGCGCAGTTGCGCGGCCGGGTGGCCCTTGGCGAGATCCGCCGCATGGGCCGCGATTTTGTAGGTGATGACCCCGGTCTTCACGTCGTCGCGGTCGGGTAGGCCAAGATGCTCCTTGGGCGTGACGTAGCAGAGCATGGCGCAGCCGAACCAGCCGATCATGGCCGCACCGATGCCCGATGTAATGTGGTCATAGCCGGGTGCGATGTCGGTCGTCAGCGGGCCGAGGGTGTAGAACGGCGCCTCGCCGCAGGCTTCCAGCTGCTTCTCCATGTTGACCTTGATCTTGTGCATCGGCACGTGGCCGGGGCCCTCGATCATCACCTGGACATCCTGCGTCCAGGCCAGCTTGGTCAGCTCGCCCAGCGTCTCCAGCTCGGCGAATTGCGCCGCGTCGTTGGCATCCGCGATGGAGCCTGGGCGCAGCCCGTCGCCCAACGAGAACGACACGTCATAGGCCCGCATGATCTCGCAGATTTCGGCGAAATGCTCGTAGAGGAAGCTCTCCTTGTGATGCGCCAAGCACCACTTCGCCATGATCGAGCCCCCGCGCGAGACGATCCCCGTGACGCGTTGGGCCGTCAGCGGCACATAGGCGAGGCGCACGCCCGCATGGATGGTGAAGTAGTCCACGCCCTGCTCCGCCTGCTCGATCAGGGTGTCGCGGAAAATCTCCCAGGTCAGTTCCTCGGCGCGGCCGCCCACCTTCTCAAGCGCCTGGTAGATCGGCACGGTGCCGATAGGCACGGGGGAGTTGCGCAGGATCCACTCGCGCGTGGTGTGAATGTTCCGCCCGGTGCTGAGGTCCATCACATTGTCTGCCCCCCAGCGGATGGCCCAGACGAGCTTGTCCACCTCCTCGGCGACGCTCGACGACACGGCCGAGTTGCCGATGTTCGCGTTGATCTTCACCAGGAAGTTGCGACCGATGATCATCGGCTCGCTTTCGGGGTGGTTGATGTTGGCCGGAATGATCGCGCGACCGCACGCCACTTCATCGCGCACGAATTCGGGCGTCACGTGGTCGGGGATGCTGGCGCCGAAGCTCTCACCGTCGCGCGCGGTGCCGAGTGCGGCGGCGCGGCCCAGGTTCTCGCGGATGGCGATGTACTCCATCTCGGGCGTGATGATGCCTGCGCGCGCATAGGCGAGTTGCGTCACCGCACGCCCGGCCTTCGCGCGCAGCGGCTGGCGGCCCGCGCGGTCGAAGAGCGGCACGCGGCGCTCCTCGCCCGGCTTCAGCCCGTCGTCCTCGGGCTTCTGCTCGCGCCCCGCGATCGCTTCCACATCCCCGCGCGCCAGGATCCACTCATGCCGGTGCGGGGCCAGGCCGCGGCCGATGTCGGTCCGGATGGCGGCATCGGTGTAGGGGCCGGAGGTGTCATAGACGCGCAGCGGCGCCTCCCCGCCCGAGACCGCGATCTCGCGCATGGCGACGCGGATGCCCGGATGAAGCTGGCCGGCCACGTGGATCTTGCGGCTGGCCGGCAGGGGCCCCGTCGTCACGGGATGAAGCGCTGGAAGTGTATCAGGCATGGTGGCCTCCCTCGAACGAATTGCACGAAGGAAGGTGGCCCGATAACCCGCGCCTATTGCCCATCCCTTCGCCGGCATGACCCGGATCAGGTTCAAAGGGTGACCGCGTCGCTCGCGGAATCTCAGCCCTGCGGAAAGGGCTCCCCTTGGTTGCGCGCAGGCTGCGTCAGATGGGCTGCCTTGTCAAAAGCCCTTTCATTCGGCGGGGTCGCGAATGCCCAATCTCCCGACGGCCCGCGGGGCCTGTGCCCATCGCTCGCGAGTTCGCCCCCGCCGCCAACGGGACCTTGATGCGCAAAACCGATGCGGGCCGGCCGGCTCAAGCCGTTGCGGCCTGAGTGTGCTCCACAGGCCTACTACAGCAGCTGGCCACCCGGATGAGTGACTTTTAAACCGGGCTCAGCTTTTTCGGGGGACCCACTGACGCTTCAACCAGTGTGACCTTTCCATGGCCGCCCGCTTGCACCGAGTGGCCTATTCCTGGGATGGACCCGTGAAGGCGGTCCCAAGCGACACAGGAGCGGATCGCCCGCCGCGCGGAACACTCCTCTCCGCACCGACGTCCAAACGGAGGCGTTTATCTGTACCGCCACCTCCGGAGAATAGAATATTCTTTTTTTAGCCCGCTTATTGCACCTTTGGGGGAATATCCTTCTATTCCCGGCATGCTCAAAGCCATCCTGCCCATCACCACGCCCACTCTCCGCGCCGAACCGGGCGTCCAAGCTTCAGGTTCCGGCGAGCCGGCGCTTCAGGTTTCGGATCTCGAGATCGGCCGTGGGGCACGTGTTGTGCTGCGCGGCGTTTCGTTCAGCGCGGCACGCGGCGAGCGGCTCGCCATCCTGGGACCGAGTGGCGCCGGGAAAAGCACCCTGCTCCTCGCCCTGGCCAGCCTGACGCGACCGCTGCGGGGCCGCGTCACGATCGATGGCCGCGCCCCGCGCCCCGGCGACGCGGCCCTTATGTTCCAGAGCCCGCTGCTCTTCCCTTGGCTCAGCGTGCTGGAAAATGTGACTTTCGGCCTCGATGTCGCGCGCAGCGGCGATGCGCCCGCCCGGCGTGCGAGGGCGCGCGAATTGCTCGCGATGGTGGGTTTGGCGGAGGCAGGAGCGCGTCGGCCGTCGGAGCTCTCCGGCGGCGAGCGGCAGCGCGTGGCGCTCGCCCGTGCCCTGGCAGTGCGGCCGCGGGTGCTACTACTCGACGAGCCCTTCTCGGCGCTCGACCCCGTCACGCGGGCCCGTCTACGCGAGGACGTCGCACAGCTGGTCGCCGCCACCGGCACCACGCTCCTGCTGGTGACGCATGACCGCGAGGATGCGCGCGCCCTGACCGACCGCGTTCTGCTGCTCGATGCCGCCGCCGGACGGCTGCACGACCCCGCGGCTGACCCTTCTCGCATTTCCTGATCGACCGAGGATAGTAGAGCCATGACCGCGACCCCCGACCGCGCCCTGCGCGACTTGCTGCACCATGAATGGACCCGACGCGACGGCCTTGCCGCGCTGCTCGGCGGCGGCCTCGCCGCCATGACCGGTCTCTCCGCCGGTCCGGCCCGCGCTACGGCCCTGGCTGCGGACGGTGTGGTGCGTATTGGTTATTTGCCGATCACCGATGCCGCGTCGCTGCTCGTCGCACAGGCGCGCGGCCTGTTCGAGGCGCAGGGCTTGAAGGTCGAGCAGCCCTTCATGGCGCGCTCCTGGGCATCCCTCGTCGAGGCCTTCGCCGCGGGCCGCGTCAACGTCGTTCACCTGCTCAAGCCGATCCCGGTCTGGATGCGCTACGCCAACGGCGTGAAGGTGAAGGTGCTCGCCTGGGCGCACACCAACGGCTCAGGCGTGGTGCTCGGCGCACACAGCCGCGCGCGGGAATTCGGCGAGCTCGGCGGCGCGCGCATCGCCGTGCCTTTCTGGTACTCCATGCACAACGTCGTGCTGCAGCTTGCGCTGCGCGAGGCAGGGCTGGTGCCCGTCATCAAGGACGATCGTCAGCCCGTCGCTCCGAATGAGGTGGCGCTGCAGGTCCTGCCGCCGCCCGAAATGACCGCGGCGCTCGCAGCGCGGAAGATCGACGGCTTCATCGTCGCCGAGCCGTTCAACGCGCTCGCCGAGATGCGGGCCGGCGCCCGGATGCTGCGCTTCACCGGCGATATCTGGCGCCAGCACCCCTGCTGCGTCGTGACGGTCCACGAGGCGCTGGTCGAGCGCAACCCGGAGTTCGCGCAGAAGGTTACGAACGCCATCGTCGATGCGCAGCTCTGGCTGAACGGCCACAAGGCAGAAGCCGCGCGGCTGCTCTCGGCGGAGGGTGCCAACCTCATCCCGCTGCCCAACGCGGTCGTTGCAAAGGCCATGACCGACTATGGTGATGCCTACCGGACCCAGGGCGCGATCCGCAACCCCGGCTGGGAGGGCGGGCGCATCGACTTCCAGCCCTATCCCTACCCATCCGCAACGCGGCTGATTGTAGAAGCGCTGAAGCACACTGTCGTCGCCGGCGAGACCGCATTCCTGCGGCAGCTCGACCCCGCACATGTCGCGCAGGACTTGGTGGACGACCGCTTCGTACGGGCAGCCTTGCAGGCGCGACCCGCTTGGCGGGAGCTGCCCGGCGTCGCCGGTCTCGCCGATCCTTTCACACGCGAAGAGATGGTGCGCGCATGAGCCTCGCCCTCACCGGCGCGGCGCCGTCCGCGCCGTTTCCCGCGCTGCGGCCGCTGCTGGCCCGCTTCGGCCTGCCTCTGCTCGGGGTTGGCGCGGCCTTCGCGATCTGGGCGGCGCTCGGAGCGCTGCTCGCCCGCAATCCCGCCTTTACCGCCTTCGCCGGCCTGGCGCCCGCGCCGGCGCTTGCGGCACTGTGGCAGATGCTGGTGAGCGGCGACGCGCTGAACGCCGCGCTGCCGAGCCTGGAGCGCCTCTTCGGCGGACTGCTCGCCGCCGTGCTGCTCGGTGCGCCGCTCGGTTTCCTGATGGGTCTCTCGCTTGCCTTCGAGCGCGCCGCCGCGGCGCCCTTCCAGTTCCTGCGCATGGTGAGTCCGCTCGCCTGGATGCCGGTGGCCGTGCTGGCCTTCCCGGGCTGGAACAGCGCCATCGTCTTCCTGATTGCCGCCGCTGCCATCTGGCCAGTTGTCTTCGCCACAGCCGCAGGCGTGAAGCGGCTCGATCCCGCTTGGCCGCTGGTGGCGCGCAGCTTCGGCGCGGGCCGCTTGGCGCTGCTGCACCGCGTCTTCCTCCCCGCCGTTGCGCAGGACCTGCTGACGGGCATTCGCCTGGCGCTTGGCACAGCGTGGATCGTGATCGTGCCGGCCGAGTATCTCGGCGTCACGAGTGGCCTCGGCTACGCGATCAATGACGCCCGCGACACCCTCTCCTACGACCGTCTTGCAGCCCTCGTGCTGCTGATTGGCGCGCTCGGCTACGCACTTGATGCCGCTCTGCAGGCCGCAATCGCGCGGCTGCGCTGGACCAACGCCGGCTGATCTTTGCACCATAAAAGGACCGAATTCCAATGAGCATCGCCCTCGCCCGCAGCACCGCCCCCTTCGAGGAAATCGACCGCGACCGTCTCGCCGCGCTTGGCGAGAAGGGACGCGGGGATCCAAGCGCCGTCCGCACCGTGCGCTGCCGCACCGTCGCCGAGGGCAAGCGCTTCCGGCACCTGAACTTCGTCCGCAACCTTCCGCCTCACATCGTGGACGAGCCGCCCGCGCTGCTCGGCGACGACACCGCGCCCAACCCCTCCGAGGCATTGCTCGCCGCCCTTGGCACCTGTGTGGCCGTCGGCCTCCAGGCCAATGCGGTGATGCGCGGTTTCGCTGTGCGACACATCGGCGTTGAGCTTGAGGCGGACATCAACATCACCTCCGTCTGGGGCACCGGTGACTTGGCTCCAAAGCCGGTTGGCTTCGAGGCCATCCGGCTGCGTGTAGAGCTCGACCTGGAGGGCGCGAGCGAGGCGGAGAAGCAGGAGTTGATCCAGCATGCTGCGCAGTGGTCGCCGGTGCTCAACACGATCCGCAACCCGGTCGATGTGACGGTCGTCCCCGCATGAGCGTCGCGGCATCCCTGCCGGTACAGGCGGAGCAGGATCGGCTCGCGCCGGTGCTGTCCAGGCTCGCGCCGCTTGCCCAGCGGATCGACGCCGAGGGCGTCTATCCGAGGGAGATCCTGTCGGACCTCGGCGCGGCCGGCGCTTTCGCCGGAGCCAGCCACCCCGGCACGGTGTTCGCCACCGTGGAGGCAATGGAGCAGGTTTCGGCGCTCTGCCTCTCCACCGGCTTCTGCACGTGGTGCCACGCCGCGCTGGTCTGGTATCTGACCCGCACGGACAACGCCGAGGCACGCCGCCACCTGCCGGCGCTGGCCGGCGGGGAGCGCTTGGGCGGCACCGGCCTGTCGAACCCGATGAAGGCCGCCTCCGGCCTCGAGGCGCTGGCACTGCGGGGCGTGCGCGCCCCGGGCGGCTACCGCGTCACGGGCGTGCTACCCTGGGTCTCTAACGTTGGCGAGGATCATCTCTTTGCCTCCGTCTTCGCGCTGGAGGACGGCCGGCGAGTCATGGCCGTCTTCAATTGCGGCGCGGAGGGGCTGCGGTTGGTACCCGGTGCGCGGTTCATCGCCCTCGAGGGTACCGGGACCTTCTCCGTGCGACTGCGTGACGTCTTCGTCCCCGACGAGGACGTGCTCGCGGAAGATGCGGCGGGCTTCCTGCCGCGGATCCGTCAGGGTTTCGTGTTGCTGCAGATGGGTATGGCGCTCGGCGTTACCCTCGGGGCGGCTAGGGGCATGCGGGACTCCGGACCGGGGCGCGCCCCAATCGCCAAACATGTAACGCCGGGCATGATCGAGATCGAGACGCGGCTTGCGGCGCTTCGCGAGGGTGCGCGCCGACTGACGATTGAGCTGGACGCGCCACCCGACCTTGCCAGCTGGCGAGAGACCTTGCGGCTCCGGCGTGATGCGTCGTTCCTGGCGCTCGACGCCACGCGGTCGGCGACGCTGCTAGCGGGTGCGGCTGGCTTCCGGGAAGGATCTGAGGTCGCACGCCGCTCGCGCGAGGCCACCTTCGTGGCGATCGTCTCGCCTTCGGTGAAACACATCGGGTACGAGCTCGCACGCACGGCGTAAGCACCCAACCTGTTCTGACCGTGATCGCCGCAGCTCGGGTAGCACTGGTAGTGCAGAGTGAGATGCAGTCGGCCACAGCAAGGGGGATCGGTGACGATCCACAAATCCAATGGCGTAAACTGTGTCGGCCTTCCGGTATCTGGCATCTGGCTGTGCCGCCAGCCCGTGGGAGAACGGCTACCTCAGTCCAGCGGCAGCACGGAGGAGGCCTTCACATGTTCCATTGCGAACCGCGACGACACATTCTTGAGCGGGATGGCAGCGATAAGGCGGCGGTAGAAGGCATCGTAAGCACTCATATCCCGCACCACGACGCGCAGCAGATAGTCCACGTCCCCGGCCATCCGCCAGACATCCATCACCTCCGGCATGGCGGCTGTGGCGTGGGCGAAGCGCTCAATCCATTCCGGCGAGTGGTCCGCCGTCTCGACCGCGACAAAGGCTGTCAGCGGCAGGCCCACCATGCGCGGGTCCACCAGCGCGACGCGCGCAGTAATGATGCCCTGCGCCTCCATTCGCTTGATGCGCTTCCAGCAGGGGGTCTGGCTGAGGCCCACCTGCGCCGCGATCTCCGCCACCGGCAGGGCTGCGTCCTGCTGAAGCAGGGTAAGGATGCGCCGGTCTATGGAGTCGAGCGCGGAGGGGCTGTGAGGGAGGTCGATCATGCTCAGGTAGGTGCGTCAAGGGCCGCCTGAGAGGCAAGGCCCGTTTTGGGTGTCGCGGCACGGGCCCTGATCAGGACGTCCGCGAGCCACATGCCGCAGCGCCCCGGCACGAGGCCGGGCCTGCTCCTGATCGGCTCGACGGGGCTGGCGCAGATCGTGGATAACTCATGCGCGCCCGGTGCGCAGCCCGATCTCATTGCTAACCTGCCGTGCCAAACACTAACCTTCCAAACAGCTTTACCGATTTGTGGGACACTGGGGTGATCAGGCCATGCTGACTGGGGTTCGCGCCTGCGTCTTCGACGCTTATGGCACGCTGTTCGATTTCGCCTCGGCCGCCGCGGGTTGCGCCGATGTTCTCGAGGCGAAGGCCGCTCCCCTGACCGCGCTCTGGCGCGACAAGCAGCTCCAGTACGCATGGTTGCGGGCGCTGCAAGGCCGGTATGCCCCATTCTGGCAGGTGACGGGGGAGGCGTTGGACTACGCGCTCGAGACCCTTGACCTGCCCCAGGACGGCGACCTGCGGACGCGGCTGATGGAGCTCTACCGCGTCCTCGGCACCTTCCCGGAGGTGCCGGAGGTGCTGCGCAAGCTGCGTGAGGCCGGCTTCGTCACCGCGATCCTGTCCAACGGCTCACCGGACATGCTGGACAGCGCCGTGCAGAGTGCGGGCCTCGGTGGCCATCTCAACGCCGTGCTGTCGGTGGACGAGGTTCGCACCTTCAAGCCCGATCCGCGTGTCTATCAGCTCGCCGTGGACCGCCTTGGCGTGCCGGCGGAAGCAATCGCCTTCCAGTCGTCCAACGCCTGGGATGCCCATGCGGCAGCCGCCTTCGGCATGCGTGTGGTCTGGTGCAACCGCTACGGGCAACGGCGTGAGCGCCTGCCGGGGACACCCGTGCGGGAGGTCCGGAGCCTGGCCGAATTGCCGGCGCTGCTGGCGCCATGACGAGCCTGCCCGAGATACGAGAAAGCGAGGCTCCGCCCGCCGTTGCCGCGATCTATGCCGAGATCAGGATCACCTCCGGCCTCCCGCTGGTCAACCTGATCTGGCGTCATTTCGCCGCACTCCCCGGGGTGCTGCCGCCGGTCTGGAGTGCAGTGCAGCCGCTCGTCGCCTCCGAAGCGATGGACGCTGCGCGCCGCAGACTGGCGACGGCGATCCCTCTGCCGATCAGCGGCGCCGCAAACTGGGCATCGGCTGACTGCGGCGAGGCCGATCTGACGCGAATCAGCGCGATTCTCGGCGCCTACACGCGCGGAAATCTGACGAACCTCCTGGCGCTGACGGCCCTACGGATGCGCTTGACGAGGCCAGAGGCTCCTGCGGCCCTACCGCTCCCGCCCGGGCCCGCTCCGGAACCACCGCCCGCGCTGGATGCCCTGCCAAGGTTTGCCGACCTCCCGCCTCCGGTCGCGGCTGATGTGCGTGCCCTGGCGGCACGGCACGGCGTTCCAGAAGGGGTCATCCCGAGCCTTTACCTGCACTTGGCGCACTGGCCTGGCGTGTTGCACGCATTGCCCGACTGGCTTGGCCCGCTGTTCAAGCCGGGCGTCCTGGAAGGCGCTCGCGATGCGGTGCGACGACTGGCGGAGCAGGAAGCCGCCGCGTTGCTGCCGGAGGAGCCAGTTCTGCCTGCCAGCATGCAATTCGCCGCCCAAAGCGCGCTCGACGAGTTCACCGGCCGAGTCATCCCGGACCTGCTACCCGTCTGCCTCGCCCTCAGCCGACTATGCCCCGTCCGGTGAGGCGACCGGGATTCGCCGCGGTGCTCATCTGCGCGCTCGCGCCCCGTGAACGGGACACTCCTGCCGCCGAGGACCGCATCGCCCCAAGCCTGTCTTTCAGCCAATACGGCTCGGGACCGGAGCCATACCGCGCGCTCGGCGGCATGTGACAGACCACAAGGAACTACAAGAATGAGTCTCCCCGTAGCGAACCCACACCCACCTGTTCCCAAAAATGGCATGCGATTTGGCGCTGTCGCGTTCGACCTGCTGACGGCGCTGATCGATTCCTGGTCACTCTGGATTTCGGTGGCTGGCGACGAGGATCTCGGCCGCCGGTGGCGCCGCGCCTCGCTTCGACTGGTCACGACGGCCGGGCGCTACCGCTCCTACGAGACCATCGTGCAAGAGGCGACAGACGAGGCAGGGCTGGCTCCATCGAAGGCCGATGAGCTGATTGAACGTTGGAAGTCGGGTGACTTGCGCGCTTGGCCCGAAGCGCCCGCGGTCCTCGCACAGCTTTCGGCCCAGGGCTGGCGCACAGTGGTGGTGACCAACTGCTCGCAGCGCCTGGCCGAAGCCGCAGCCGCTGCGACAGGCCACCACTTTGACGCGATCATCAGCGCGGAGCGCGCCGGCATCTACAAAACCGAGCCGGGCGCCTATTTGGCGGGCCTTGCTGCACTCGGTGGCCTGCCGCCCGCTCGGGTCCTGTTCGTGGCCGGCTCAGCACATGATGTGCCCGGGGCCGGCGCTGTCGGTATGCCCGTCTACTGGTCCAATCGCTTTGGCGATTCCGTGCCGGTAGGCGCGCCTGCGCCGCTGGCCGACGCGGGTGATCTTTTTGGTCTGCCTGAACTCCTGGCGCGCACGGCCTGAAGACGCGCCCCGTGTGGTGGTGTAGGAGATCGAGAGCCCGGGGCGCCCACTGCAGTGATCGTCGGTAGGGTTGGGCTGCTGAGACCTGCAAGCCTTGACCTTGGACCGGCCACGATGGCCGACGACAAGGTCGCCCTTCGGCAGATGCGGGAGAAGGGTTCCGACGCGACGTTCCTGCGCGAGAAGATCGGCTTCGCCGCCCAGCGCCCGATGGAGCTTGAGGTGGGCGAGGTGACCTGCGCCGATTCCCACCCCGGCAGGGACGCGGGTTAGGGGCTCGAGATCGGGGAACAGATCGGGCTGCCGACCGCTGGCGTATGGACCGCTCCGGACGGGACCTTGCCGGGCGTCACCCGTGCCCCCCGCAGGGCCGGCTGGGATGCTCCCCCGCAAATATTACAGGGGATAGCTCGACTGAGGCATGAGCCTTGGTCCTAAGCCTGCCTCGCGGCATCAACTCAGGACGAGCCTCGCCACGAGACCCACTGCCGCCGTCACGCCGAGCGTTCGGATGAGGCCCAGCCTCAGCCAGAACACGCACACCGCGGCCAGCGCGGCCAAGGCGAACGCAAGCACGTCCAGGCTGCCGGCCACCGGCACGTCCAGCGACAGGGGGCCGAAGCGCACCGCGCGCACCTCGGCGAACAGCACCCGCAGCCCGAACCACAGCGCCAGGTTGAGGATCACGCCCACCACCGCTGCCGTCACGGCGGCGAGCGCGCCAGTCAGCTTGCGATTGCCGTGCAGCCGCTCGACAAAGGGCGCGCCCAGGAAGATCCACGCAAAGCACGGCGCGAAGGTCACCCACAGGACGAGGATCGAGCCGAGCACGCCGTAGAGGATGCCCGCCGCGCCATGCCCCGCCAGGAAGCCCACGAACTGCAGCACCAGGATCAGCGGCCCCGGCGTGGTCTCCGCCAGCCCCAGGCCCACCAGCATCTGGTCCGCCGTCAGCCAGCCATAGCCCTGCACCGCCTCCTGCGCGATATAGGCCAGCACGGCATAGGCGCCGCCCACCGTCACCACCGCCATGACGGAGAAGAACCAGGCGATGTCGGCGAAGACGCCCCCCACCGCCGCCATCAGCACCGCGGTGGGCAGCAGCCAGAGGGCGACGGCGACCCAGCCCGCGCGCCAGGCCTGCGCGGCCATTCGCGCGGGGCGGCCGGGGTCGGCGGCCAGCACGGCGTCGAGCAGCGCGGGCGGGCCGTCCTTGGCCTTGCCGTGGTCGCTGGCGCGGAAGGCGCCGGGCGCCAGGTAGCCGACCAGCGCCGCGCCCAGCACCACCAAGGGGAAGGGCACATCGAAGGCGAACAGCGCGAGGAACGCCGCCCCCGCCATGGCCCAGGCCGCGCCGGTCTTCAGCGCGCGGCGCGCCACGCGCAGCAGGGCCTCCACCACCAGCACGAGCACGGCTGCCTTCAGGCCGAAGAACAGCGCGGCGACCAAGGGCACCTCGCCGAAGGTCACGTAGATGATGGACAGCGCCAGCATCACCACGGCGCCCGGCAGGATGAACAGCATGCCGGCCGCCAGCCCGCCGCGCACGCCATGCAGCAGCCAGCCCAGATAGGTGGCGAGCTGCTGCGCCTCGGGCCCCGGCAGCAGGTTGCAGAAGCTCAGGGCATGGAGGAAGCGCGCATCGGAGACCCAGCGCCGCTGCTCCACCACCTCGCGGTGCAGCAGCGCGATCTGCCAAGCCGGGCCGCCAAAGGACAGCAGGCCGATGCGCCACCAGACGCGCAGCGCCTCGGCGAAGGAAGGCAGTTGCGCCTCCGCCAGCCTGCGGGGAGTCGCTTCGGCCTTGTTGGTGGTGTCGGGGGTCATGCCTTGCTTCCTGGTGCGGGCCAGTTGTGGGTCTCGGCCGTGGCGTCGCGCGCCCATCGGTAGAAGGCGTCGTAGAGGCCCATCGCGGCGTCGAGCTGCGCCAGATCCTCCCGATACATGCGCGAGAGGCCGAGCGAGGCGGCAAGCAGCCCCGCCGCCTCGGGCGCCAGGTCGTGCCTGGACGTGTCGGCGCCGCGCACGATGGTGGCCAGCCGCAGCAGCGGCTCCGAGGCCAGGCCGAACTTTTCGATCATGACGTCGAAGGTGCAGAGCTCGTCGCGATGGCTCCAGAACACGCCGTCGATGTCGAAGGGGGTGGCGCCGAAGCGCTCCGCGACCGCAGGCACCTCAGAGGGCGCGACGAAGAGGAACACCGCAGCCGGATCCACGAAGCGGCGGATCAGCCAGGGGCAGGCGATGCGGTCGATTTTGGGGCGGGCGCGCGTGACCCAGACTGTGCGCCCCTGGGCGTCGCGCGGGGGCACATGATCGGGCCGCACGAGCAGGCCACCGCTGGCCGCCCAGGCCTCGAAGCCTCCCTCCAGCGCCTCGGCGGTGCTGCCCGCGTGGCGAAGCCAGGCGGCCACGCCCTGGCTCAGCTTGAGGCCGCGCTGGCAGATGACGACCAGGGGGCGCCCAGAGAAATCACCCGCCCAGGAGGCAACGGAGCGGAAGTCGCGGCGGACCGCGCCCGGCAAGGTGCGGGGGTCTCGGGCGAAATCCTCGTCGGTGCGGACGTCCAGGACGATCGGCGCGTCTGGCGTTCC
>NZ_JALHQI010000070.1 GCF_022842045.1 Arenimonas sp.
CGTCGCCCTGCCGCCGCCCACGCCCGGCGAGCGCGTGCTGGCCGCCGACGCCAGCACCGGCACCACGCTGGGCCCGCACCCGCTGCGGCTGCTGAGGAAGCAACTGCGCGCGCAGCGCTGCCGGCCCTCGCGCGAGCTGGCCACGCTGCCGCACGGCGCGCACATCCGGCACGCGGGCCTGGTGACGCTGCGCCAGCGGCCGGGCACGGCCAAGGGCGTCACCTTCGTCACGCTCGAGGACGAGGACGGCAGCGTCAGCGTGGTCATCTGGCAGGACCTGGGCGAACGCCAGCGCCGCGAACTCGCCAACGCGCGCCTGCTGGCCGTGGACGGCCGCTGGGAAAAAGTGGACGGCGTCAGCCACCTCATCGCCGGCCGCCTGCACGATTTCTCGCACCTGATGGGTGCGCTGCAGGTTTCCTCCCACGACTACTACTGAGGTGGAGTTACGGCGCCGGCGCTACCGCGAAGTGCGAAGGCACTTTCTGCTCGGTGGAGCCTTTATCTCCCAGAAAGTGCCTTCGCACTTCGCGGCACCGCCGGTGCGTGTCGGCTTGGGCGCCCAACGGAAGGCCCGCGGCCGCGCGCTTCGATGCTTGCGCGTGTGCGATCCGGACCAAGGCGGACCATTTTTCTCGCTGACCTCGTTTGGCTAACTCGCGCGACGCAAGTAGCTACTGACGGCCTATCGCGCGCGTCCCTTCGGACGCGAGATGAGAGGCCCGAGCCAGCGTGGAAGGTGGCCAGATTGCGAGACCTGTCCGCCCGGCGGCGGGTGGAGGTGCAAGGCGTGACGCCTGGGTCCGTGCTTTTCCGATGGGCGCCCCGGCGATCGATTGCGCGAGCTGCTCCTTGAGCCCGTGGCTCTTCCAAAACACCTTCGAGTGCCCGCGCCGTGGCGACGGAGCGGACGGAGAAGCCGGGACCGTCAAGAACTGCCAGGACCCCACACCCGCCGCCGGGCGGATAGGTCTCGCACGCTGGCCACCTTCCGGGCTCGCGCCGACCCCACATCCAGTGTCCGAAGGGACACGCAGGCGCTGACGTGCTCGTGGCAAGCGCCTCGCGCGTCTTCACCCACCGGGTCAGCAGGAAAGATGGTCCGCCTTGGTCCGGATCGCACACGCGCAAGCATCGGAGCGCGTGGCCACGGGCCTTCCGTTGAGCACCCAAGCCGGTGCACCGGCGGTGCCGTGAAGTGGAAGGACACTTTCTGGGAGATAAAGGCTCCACCGAGCAGAAAGTGTCCTTCCACTTCGCGGTGCCGACGGCGCCATCCCGTGCGAGCCGCGATGGCGGAAGCGCCGCGTCGCCAGGCGGTGGGCGTAAGCTGGCACCGTGGACACGACCCCACCCCTGCCCGAGTCGCCCTGCGTCCGGAACTGCTGCCTGGACGACGCCGACGTGTGCATCGGCTGCGGGCGGCACGTCGACGAGATCCTGCGCTGGGGCGCGGCCGATGCCGGCGAACGCCAGGACATCCTCGCCCGCGCGGCGGCCCGTCGTGCCGCCCGACCGGCGCCGCTGTTCCGGAGGCCGGGCCGGGCATGACCTTCGGCTGATTGGGAACCCGGCGGCGGCGGGCGTAGAGTCGGCCCACCGTCCCCAGGAGTCCCGCCATGTCGCTCGCCCGCCGTACCGCGCTTCCGCTTGCCATCGCCCTGGCCGTGTCGCTGGGGGCCTGCCAGCCGGCCACCGCCCCGGCCGAAGGCGAGGCCGCCGCGCCTGCCGCCGCGGCCGAGGCCATCGCCCGCCCGTCGAAGCAATACGCGATCGAGGAGTTCGTGGCCTCCACCGGCGTTGCCGGTGCGTCCTTCAACGCCGATGAATCCCGCATCCTGTTCTCGTCCAACCGCCGCGGCGTCTGGAACGCCTACTCGATGCCGGTGGCCGGCGGCGAGTGGACCGACGTGACGAGCTCCGACACCGACAACAGCTACGCCGTGTCCTATTTCCCGGCCGACGACCGCGTGCTGGTCACCCGCGACCAGGGCGGCAACGAACTCAACCACCTTTACGTGATCGAGGCCGACGGCAGCGAGCGCGACCTGACCCCGGGCGAGAACCTGAAGGCGGACTTCCTGGGCTTTACCGCCGACGGCAGCGCCTTCCACGTCATCAGCAACGAGCGCGACCCGCGCTTCTTCGACGTCTACCGCTACGACAGCGCCAGCTACGAGCGCACCCGCGTCTACGAGAACACCACCGGCCTCGAGCCGGCCATCGTTTCCGGCGACGGGAAGTGGCTGGCCCTGTCGCAGTCCAACACCACCAACGACAGCGACCTGCACGTGGTTGAACTGGCCACCGGCCAGTCCACCCTGGTGTCGGAGCACGAAGGCCAGGCGGCGTTCAACGCCCAGGATTTCAGCCCCGACGGCCAGTGGCTGTACTACACCGCCAACGATCAGGGCGAATTCGCTCAGCTGCGGCGGGTGAACCTCGCGACCTGGGCGCACGAGCCGGTGCAGTCGGCCGACTGGGACATCGTGGCGGCCTATTTCTCGAAGAACGGCAAGTACCTGGCCGTGGCCACCAACGTCGACGGCAGCACGCGCGTGAAGCTGCACGACGCCGCCACCGGCGCCGAGCAGCCGCTGCCGGCGCTGCCGGCCGGCGAGATCCGCGGCCTGCGCATCGCCGACTCCGAGACGAAGATGGCCTTCTACCTCAACGGCGACCGCCAGCCCAACGACCTCTACGTGCTCGAGTTCGGCGGCGAGCCGAAGCAGCTCACCACTTCGCTGAACCCGGCCATCGACCCGGCCGACCTGGTGGATTCGAGCGTCGTGCGCTTCAAGAGCTTCGACGGCATGGAAATCCCCAACATCCTGTGGAAGCCGCACCAGGCCACCGCGGACGCCCCGGCGCCGGCGCTGGTGTGGGTGCACGGCGGCCCGGGCGGCCAGACCACGCGCGCGCACTCGGCGGTCATCCAGTACCTGGCCAACCACGGCTACGTGGTGCTGGGCATCAACAACCGCGGCAGCTCGGGCTACGGCAAGACCTTCTTCGCCGCCGACGACGGCAAGCACGGGCGCGAACCCCTGTGGGACACGGTCGAGGCCAAGAAGTACCTGCAGTCGCTCGACTACGTCGATGACGACAAGATCGGCATCATCGGCGGCAGCTACGGCGGCTACATGGTGCTCTCGGCGCTGGCCTTCCAGCCGGGCGAGTTCAAGGTCGGCGTCAACATCTTCGGCGTCTCGAACTGGATCCGCACGCTGGAGTCGATCCCGCCGTACTGGGAGTCCTTCCGCGAGGCGCTTTACCAGGAAGTGGGCAACCCCGAGACCCAGCGCGAGTTCCTGATCGAGACCTCGCCGCTGTTCCACGCCGACAAGATCAACGTGCCGCTGATGGTGCTGCAGGGCGCCAACGACCCGCGCGTGATCAAGCCCGAGTCCGACGACATCGTCGCCGCGGTCGAGATGAACGGCGTGCCGGTCGAATACGTCGTCTTCGATGACGAGGGCCACGGCTTCAGCAAGAAGAAGAACCAGATCGAGGGCTATGGCCGCATCCTGGCCTTCCTCGACAAGCACCTGCGGAACGGCGCGGCCACGCCGCCCCCGGCGCCCTGAGGCCCGCCGCGGGGGCGCCGGCCGAGGCCGCGCCCCCGTTCATCCTCGCATCGGGCCGTGTCGCGTTACCCTGTGCGTGAACTCGCCCGGGAGCCCGCCATGCCCTATCCACGATTCGTCCTGCTCGCGCTGCTGCTGGCGCCGGCGGCGCAGGCGGAGTCGCTTTACAAGTGCGAGGGCGAGAAGGGCGCGGTCAGCATCCAGTCCGAGCCCTGCCCGAAGGGCATGACCCAGGTCTGGAAGCGCGACACCGCGCCGGACCCCGAACCCACGCCGGAGCAGCAGGCGGCACAGGCCGCCGCCGCCGAGGCCGAGACCGCGCGCGCCGCCGAGGCCGCCCGCCTGGCCAACCTCGAGCGCCTGGCCGAACGGCTCGAGCGCGAGGAGCAGGCGCGCCGCCAGGCCACCGCCGCGCCGGCCGAGCGCCCGCCCACCAAGAGCGAATGCACCCTGGCCCACGAGTTCCAGGACGCCACCCAGGGCATGCCGTGGCTGGAGCTGACCCAGACCCAGCGCGAGCGCATACGCAGCTGGGTCATCCGGACCTGCCGCGACCCCGACGGCCCGGTGAAGGACGCCACCGGCACCTGATCCGCGTCCGCCATGCCGCACAATACCGGCATGGAAACCAAGACCAACCTGCGCGGCATCCTCGCGATGCTGCTGGCCGTCGGCCTGTTCTCGCTGATGGACGGCGGCCTCAAGCACCTCTCGGCGCACTACCCGCCGATGCAGGTGGCGGCGATCCGCGGCCTGTCCTCGCTGCCGCTGGTGATGGCGTGGGTGATCGCCACCGGCGGCGCCCTGGCCCTGCTGCGCATCCGATGGCCGCTGCACCTGCTGCGCGGGGCGCTGTCGATCGTGATGCTGGCGGCGTTCGCCTACGCGCTCAAGCGCATGCCGCTGACGGGCGCCTACACGCTGTTCTTCGTCGCGCCGCTGATGATCACCGCGCTGTCGGTGCCGCTGCTGGGGGAAAAGGTCGGGCCGCGGCGCTGGACCGCGATCTTCGTCGGCCTGCTCGGCGTGCTGGTGGTGCTGCGCCCGACCGGCGAGGGCGTGGTGACGCTGGCGGGCCTGGCGGTGCTGGTGTCGGCCAGCGCCTACTCGCTGTCGTCGATCCTCGTGCGCGTCCTGCATCGCACCGACAGCGGCCAAAGCATGGTGTTCTGGATGCTGCTGATGACGGGAACCGGCGCCGCCGCGTTGGCCTGGCCCGACTGGCAGCCGCTGCAGGCCACCGATGCCTGGGTGATCGCCGGCGTCGGGCTGAGCGGGTTCCTGGGCCAGGTCGCGATCACGGAGGCCTTCCGCAGCGGCGAGGCCTCGGTGGTGGCGCCGTTCGAATACAGCGCGCTGGCCTGGGGGCTGGGCCTGGACTGGCTGATCTGGCAGGCGCTGCCCGACGGCTGGACCTTCGCGGGCGCGGGCATCATCGTCGCCAGCGGCATTTACCTGATCCGACGCGAGCGCGTGCACGCCGAGGCCGAGCATCCCTGAAAGGTGGCAGCGCGGCGCGAGGCCGCTATGCTTCGGCCATCGCCCCCAGGATCCCCATCATGACCCGTGTGCTTCGCGCCTCCCCCGGACTCGCCCTGCTGCTCGGCCTGGCGGCCTGCAGCGACGAGGCGCCGGCGCCTGCGGCCGACGAGAACATCGTGGTGACGCCGGCCGAGCCCGCCGGTACCGACTGGAGCCGCTGCCGCCTGCCGGGCGTGGCGCTGCCGGTGCCGGGCAAGCTGTTCGTGGTGGACGGCGGCCAGCCCGGCGACCGGGCCGAGCCCGGCCGCGAAACCATCCGCCGGGTCGAAGTGCTGGTGCCGGGCGACATCGCCCTGCTGCTCACCGCGCCCGACGCCAGTGCCTGGGCGGTGCGGGTGTCGCCGGAAACGAAGGTCACCGCGATCTTCGCCAGCGGCGACCAGCCGCAGCGCATCACCGGCCAGGGGCTGGGCCCGTCGCGGCTGGAGCGCTCGGTGGCGATGGGCGACGACTGCGGCCGCTACTGGTTCGGGGCCGATGCCGGCGCCACGCTCGAGGAAGCCACGCAGGCGGTCTTCGGCCGCCGCCATGACGCCCGCTACAGCCTGTTGTCCGGCCAGGTGATCATCGGCGGCAGCGAGTTCCAGCCCGAACCCGAGCGCTGAGCCGCGCTCAGCGGCTGCCGAACACCTTCTTGAGCAGCGCGGTCGAGCGCTGCGCGGGGTCCTCGCGGATCTCGCGCTCCTGCTCGGCCACCACCGCGAAAAGCCCGTCCAGCGCTTCGTCGGTGACGTAGCGGTCCAGGTCCACCGCCTCGCTGCCGCCCAGCGCGGCGAGCAGCCCGCTGTTGCGGCCCACCAGCGCCTTGTAGCGCTGGGTGACGCCGGCCTGGGCGGTGGCATTGCTCACGATCGGCAGGAACTCGGCACGCAGCCGGTCTTCGGTCACGCGCCGGAAGAAGCGGGTGCCGGCGTCCGGCTCGCCGCGGACGATGTCGAGCGCATCGCGCACGGTCATCTGGCGCACCGCATCGGCGAAGACGTCGGCGGCCAGCGGCACCGCCTTCTCGGCGGCGCGGTTCATGGCCAGCTCGAACTCGTCCACCTTCTTGCCGGCGCCAAGCTGGCGCGCGGTGTCGGTGAGCTTGCGCAGCTGGCCGGGGGCGCGGATGCGCAGGCCTTCGTCGCCGTAGAAGCCGTCCTGTCGCCCGAGCTGCAGCACCGCGCGCTGCACGCCCTGGGCCATGGCCTCGCGGATGCCGCCGGCGGCTTCCTGCTCGGTGACGGGGCCGCCGCGGTTGAGGCTGCGCTTGAGCCGGTCCCGCCAGTCCTCGGCCTGCGCGGTGTGGACGGCGCCGGTGGCAAGCACCAGCAGGGCCAGGGCGATCGCGACGGGTTTCATGGCGGGCTCCTCGGGAAGGTGCTTTCCATCATGCCGCATCACGGCGGCCGCTGCCGGCGGCTAGACTGTGCGTCCCCGGGGCAACGAGCGCAGCGCGATGATCCAGTTGGTCGGCTTCGATGGTGACGACACCCTCTGGCACAGCGAGTTCTACTACCGCGCCGCCAACGAGGCCTTCGAGGCCATCGTCGGGCGCTACGTCGACCTCGCCGACGCCGGGCTGCACGACCGGCTGCTGGCCACCGAGCGCGCCAACCTCAAGCTGTTCGGCTACGGCGCCAAGGGCATGACGCTGTCCATGCTCGAGGCCGCGTTCGAGGTCACCGGTGGCCGCATCGGTGCCGCCGACCTGCACCGCATCGTGGGCATCGGCAAGGAAGTGATGACGCACCCGGTGGAGCTGCTGCCCGGCATCCGCGAGGCGGTGGAGGCGGTGGCGCGCGAGTTGCCGGTGGTGCTGGTGACCAAGGGCGACCTGTTCCACCAGGAGGCCAAGGTCGCGGCCTCGGGGCTGGCCGATCTGTTCCGGCGGATCGAGATCGTGTCCGAGAAGGACGCAAGGGCCTATTCCCGCGTGCTGGCGGAGTTCGGCGTCGCGCCCGCGGGCTTCGCGATGGTCGGCAATTCGCTGCGCTCGGACATCGAGCCGGTGGTGCGGCTGGGCGGCTGGGGCGTGCACATGCCCTACGAGGTGACCTGGGCGCACGAGCTCGAAAACGGCCTCGAACCTGCGCATCGCGCGCGCATCGCCAGCGTGGACGCGCCGGCGGGCATCCCGCGGGCGGTGGCCGGGCTCCAGGCCAAGGCGGTGATGGCATGAGCGCGCAGGTCCCGTTCGATCGCCGCGACCTCGACTTCCTGCTGCACGAGGTCGAAGGCGTCGCCGCGCTGTGCCGCCATCCGCGCTTCGCCGGGCATACGCGCGAAACCTTCGATGCCACGCTGGACGCCGCGGCCGGGCTGGCGATGGGGAAGTTCGCCAACCACAACCGCGCGTCCGATGTCACCGAGCCGCACTTCGTCGACGGCCGCGTCGAGATCGTGCCGGCCGTGAAGGAGGCGCTCGACGCCTACGCCGACGCCGGCTTCAGCGCATTGCTGGCGGACGCCGAGGAGGGCGGCATGCAGTTGCCCTACACGGTGGCGCTGGCCTGCGACGCGATGTTCGCCGCCGCCAACGTCGCCACCGCGGGCTACGCCCTGTTGGCGCGCGGCGTCGCCAACCTGCTGCAGGCGCACGCGACGCCGGCGCAGTGCGCGCGCTACCGCACGCCGATCCTGCAGGGCCGCTTCCTGGGCACGATGTGCCTGAGCGAGCCGCAGGCCGGTTCGTCGCTCGGCGACATCCGCACCCGCGCCGAGCCGGCGGGCGACGGCCACTATCGCCTCAGTGGCGCCAAGATGTGGATCAGCGGCGGCGAGCACGACCTGTCCGAAAACATCATCCACCTCGTGCTGGCGCGCCTGCCGGACGCGCCGCAGGGGGTGAAGGGCATCAGCCTGTTCATCGTGCCGAAGTACCGCGTCAACGACGACGGCACGCGGGGCGCGCGCAACGACGTGCAGCTGGCCGGCGTGAACCACAAGCTGGGCCAGCGCGGCATCGTCAACACCTTCCTGAAGTTCGGCGAACGCGGCGAATGCTTCGGTGAACTGGTCGGCGCGCCGAACCAGGGCCTGGCGCAGATGTTCCACATGATGAACGAGGCGCGCATCGGCGTCGGCGTCGGCGCGATCATGCTCGGCAGCGCCGGCTACCGCTACTCGCTGCAGTACGCGCGCGAGCGCAAGCAGGGCCGGCACCCCGAACAGAAGGACCCGGCCTCGCCGCCGGTCGCGATCATTGAGCATGCCGACGTGCGCCGGATGCTGCTGCAGCAAAAGTCGCGGGTCGAAGGCGCTTTGGGCCTGGCCATGCACGCCGCCACCCTGGTCGACGTGCATGGCCACGACCCTGACGAAGCGCGACGCGCCGACGCGCATCGCCTGCTGGAGCTGCTGACGCCGGTGGTGAAGGCGTGGTCGGCCGATGCCTGCCTGGAAGCCAATGACCTCGCGATCCAGGTGCTGGGCGGCTACGGCTACACCCGCGAATACCCGGTGGAGCAGTGCTGGCGCGACAACCGGCTCAACCCCATCCACGAGGGCGCCAACGGCATCCAGGCGCTCGACCTGCTCGGCCGCAAGGCGATGATGGACGGCGGTGCCGCGCTGAAGGCGCTGCTGCGCGAAATCGCCGCCACCGTCGCCGAGGCCGGCACCGTGCCGGCGCTGGCCGAACACGCGCTGGCCCTGGCCCGCGCCGCCAGCCTGGTCGCCCGCACCACCGGCGTGCTGGGCGAGGCCTTGGCGCGCGGCGACGTGCGGCTGGCGCTGGCCAACGCCTCGCGCTACCTGCGCCTGGTCGGCCACGTCGCGATCGCCTGGACCTGGTTGCGGCAGGCGCGGGTGGCCAACGCGGCGACGCCGGCATCGCAGGCCGACCGCGACTTCTACGCGGGCAAACGGGCGGCCTGCCGCTGGTTCTTCGTGCATGAACTGCCAACCATCGAGCACGACGCGGCCCTGCTTGCCGCGCTCGATCGCTGCGCGCTCGATACCCCGCCCGGCGTGCTCTGACCCGCTAGGCGCGGTCGCGCCGCTGGGCTAGGCTGGCGGCGGGACTATCCGGGGGCAGTCGTGGAGCAGTCGTGGAGCAGTCGGCGAGGCGGATGTCGAACCCGAAGCTGGTGAACGGCTTCCGGCGGGTGGCCGTTGGCGCGGCACTGTTCTCGGTGGCCGTCGCGGTGATGATCCTGTTCGGCTGGTGGCTGGGCAGCGAGGCCGTGAAGTCGGTGGTGCCCGGCCAGAACACGATGAAGATCAACACCGCCATCGGCCTGGGCACTTGCGGGCTCGCGCTGCTGGCCTGCCAGTGGCCGCGCACGCGCGGCGGGCCGGCCTCGGGCCTGCTGTCGCTGTTCGTGCTGGCCTTGGGGCTGGCGTCGATGGCGCAGTTCATCTGGGGCATCGACCTGGGCATCGACACGCTTTTCCACGACGACCAACAGGCAGCCGAGCGTGGCCGCATCCCGGGCCGGATGTCCGAGTTGACCACGCTGGCCTTCGCGCTGCTTGGCGTGGCGGGCCTGGCCGCGTGTGCACCGAAGCGGCTTTGGCTGTCGCAAGCCTGCGCGCTCGGCGTCGTGCTGGTCGCGCTCTACGCCATGTCCACCTACGGCTACCAGATGGCGTCGCGCGCCGCCGTCACGCCGTTCTTTCCGGTGGCCATCCACACCGCCGTGGTGCTGCTGGTGCTCGCCTTGGGCTGGCTGGCGGCACGGCCCGAGGAAGGGATGATGCGCGTGCTGTCGTCGGACAGTTTTGGTGGCGTGCTCACGCGCCGCGCGCTGCTGCCTTCACTGCTGATCCCCAGCGTGCTGGCGTTCGGGGCGCAATGGCTGCAGTCGAACCAGGTGCTGACGCCGCAGGCGACGCTGACCCTGCTGGCCGTGGCCTCCGGCGGCCTCGTCGCCTGGCTGGTCTGGTCCGCGGGCGCGCTGCTGGACCGCATCGAAGGCGAGCGTCGCCTCGTGCGCGGCCTGCGCGAGGACGCGCACACCGATGCGCTCACCGGGCTCGGCAACCGCCGCGCCTTCCAGCAGGCGATCGAGGGCATGCTGCTGAGGCGGCGCGAAGGCGACAGCGACTTCGCGCTGCTGATGATCGATATCGACCACTTCAAGCGCTACAACGACAGCCACGGCCATCCCGCCGGCGACGAAGTGCTGCGCCTGGTCGGCGTGGCGCTGCGGGATGCGCTGCGGCCGGGCGACGTGGCGGCGCGCTTCGGTGGCGAGGAGTTCGCAGTGCTGCTGCCGGGCATCGGCGGCGCGCTGGCGCTGAAGGTTGGCGAGCGCATCCGCCGCGACCTGGAGCGCACGCCGTGGCCGCACGAACCGGTGACGGTGAGCATCGGCGCGGCCCAGGCCACATACGAGGAGGAGCCTGGGCATCTGGTGGCGCGCGCCGACGCCGCGCTTTACCGCGCCAAGAACGAAGGCCGCAACCGCGTCGTGCTCGACGCCTGAGCGCTTACTCGGGTGACCAGCCCAGGCCGATGAACACCGAGGTCGGGTTGTCGTCGCCGACGATCGGGCTGTCGGTGACTTCCGACGGCAGCCAGGGGTGGCTGGCGCGCGCGAACAGGGTCCAGCGCGGGCCCAGCTTGCGCTGCACCAGCAGCGAAACATCCGGGATCACCGCGGCTTCGCCCCGGTAGGCGGGCCGGCCGGGCAGGGCTTCGCCGGCGCGCACGCCGTAGTAGTAGTCGACCATGTCGTCGGACTGCCACTTCGCCGAAACGCCCGGGATGAAGGTGAAGCCGCCGGCGCGGAACAGGCCGTTCCAGGACAGCGCCGCTTCGTAGCCACCGCTGCGGTCGAGCGCATCCGCCGACAGCGCGGCTTCGACCACGCCCAATTTCCTGATGGTCCAGGCCGAGGCGATGCCGAGGTCGAGCGAGAACTTGCGCTCGGCCATGCCGGCCAGGAAGGCCGAGTCCTTCGGGTCGTAGCCATCGGTGCGCGCCTGGGCGAACACCGCCAGTTCATGGGTGTCGGTGTCGCGCAGGCGCCAGCCGCCGCGCAGGCCGCGCAGGTAGGCGCGCTCGCCCTCGAAGCGCACCAGCGGCACCACCAGCAGGCCTTCGTCCAGGCCGACGTAGGGCGCGTCGCGGTCGGCGGCCAGCACGCCGAAGGTCCAGCGCGGCGGCGGCTGGCGCTGGCCCTCGGCCGGCTGGGCGAGGGCGGGCGCGGCGGCGAGGAGCAGGGCGCAGGCGAGCAGGGGCTTGTTCATGACGGTCACCGGTTCGGGGTGCGCCCATTGTGAAGGCGAACCGTCGAACCGGTGTGATTGGGCCGTTCAGGGCGGGACGGGGCCGGTTCCTCAGGGCAGGTTGAAGCCGATCGGCACCAGCGCATAGGCCGGGATCGGGCGGCCCTGGCGGGTGGCGGGGTGGAAGCGCCACTTCGACAGCACCTGCGTGCGCGCCGCGCGGTCCAGCTCGCGGTGGCCGCTGCTGGTCTCGATCTCCACTTCCTTCGGCCAGCCCTGCGCGTCCACCAGCACCCGCAGGACCACGGTGCCGGTGTCGCCGTTGCGCAGCGCCTGGCGCGGGTAGCGCGGCGGCGGATAGACGTCGTAGGCCAGCGTGGCGAGCTGGGGCGGGCCGACCTCGAAGGTTTCCTCGACCGGCGGGCCCGGGTCCACGGCGACGGCCTGTTCGTTGCCTTCGTCCATGACCGGCGGGCTGTCGACGACGGGCACCGTGGTCTGGATGGGGTTGGTCACCGTCGTCGGGCGCGGTCTTTCGATTACCGGCTGCTCGGGCGGGGCCGGCATCACTTCGATCTCGGGCGGCGGCACGAACTCCGGCAGCACGGTCATGCGCTCCACCCGGGCCGGCTTGGCGGGCGGCGTCCAGGTGCTGGGCACCAGCAGCACGCCGAACACCACGGCGTGGATGGCGAAGGCCAGGGTGTTGCCGGCGATGCGCTTGGCATCCACGGCGGCGAGGGGCGAGGGCTGGGGCAGGCTGCGCTGGATCATGGAACACCTCCGGGCGGGGTTGGCACGAACTTCAACGCCCGGGTGCGGGAAACGGGGTTGGCCTTGCACGCAATCGGCCGCGGGCGGCCCGGGCCGCTGGACCCGGGGCCGCGAGCCGCTAGGATGGAGGCCCCACCGGAGCCTGCGATGACCCTTTCCTTCCGCCGCCGCATGTCCGCCGCCCTGGTCCTGGTCGGGCTGTTGGTGCTGTCCGGCTGCGGTCGCGGCGACGAGGACAGGCCGGGCGCGCCGGGCCAGGGCGAGGCCGCCGCTGAGGCCGGCAGCGAGCCCGGCACCGACGCCGGGACCGAGGCCTTCGAGCGCACCTGGCTAGGCGTGCTGCCCTGCGCCGACTGCGACGGCATCCAGACCCGACTGCAGCTGCGCACCGATGCCGACGGCGCGCGCTACCTGCTCGAAGAGACTTACCTCGGCGGCCCCGGCGAGAACCGCTTCGTGCAGGAAGGCGCCTGGCGCGAGGAGGTGACCGAAATCAACGGCGAACCCGCCGACGTCTACCGCCTGGACCCCGATGGTCCGGGACGCTGGTTCTGGGTGCAGCCCGACGGCGCGCTGGAAATGCTGGAGGCCGAAGGCCGGCCGGCGCCGGACGGCCTGGCCTATCGCCTGCAGCGGCTCTGAGTCTTTACCCCGAAGTCAGCCGGACGGGGCAGAATCGCCCCTTACTTCCTTTCCACCAGGCCAAACCCATGAAAAAGACGCTCGCAGGAACCGTCCTCGCCCTGTCGCTGGCGTTCTCGGCCGGCGCCCAGGCGGTCGTCGACAGTTTCGTGTTCGGGTTCAGCCCGCGCACGGGCGATGCGTTCGTCGACGCGCAGCTGGGCGACATCAACGTCTTCGCCCGCGGCAACACCGAAGGCTTCATCGACGACGTCGTGGTCAGCTTCGGCGCGCCGCGCACGCTGGTGCGCGACTACTACCTCGATCGCCGCTGGGCGCCCGGTGACATCTACTACGCCTGTGCGCTGGCGCACCAGTTGGGCCGCCCCTGCCTCGAGGTCCTGGACATCTACGAGCGCGACCACGGCCAGGGCTGGGGCGCCATCGCCAAGCGCATGGGCATCAAGCCGGGCTCGCCGGCTTTCCACGCGCTCAAGGGCCGCGTCGGCCAGGGCCACGGCAAGATGAAGGGCAACGGCGGCCGTGCGCAGGCCCAGGGCGGCGGCAAGCCGCGCGCCGCCGCTGCGCCCGGCAATGGCCAAGGCCAAGGCCAAGGCAAGGGTCAAGGCAAGGGAAAAGACAAGGGCGGTCGTTGATCCGGCGGTCCTGACCGAGCGAGAAGGGCAGCCCACGGGCTGCCCTTCTTCATTCTTGCGCCAGGGAACCGTGCCGCGGGTCAGCGGGCGGTGTAGCCGCCGTCGATGGCCAGCTCGGCGCCGGTGACGAACTTCGATTCGTCCGAGGCGAGGTAGACGATGCCCCAGGCGATGTCGTCGACGTCGCCCATGTGGCCGAGCGGATGCAGCTCGCCGACCGCCTTGCGCGCGGCGGCGATGTCGGTGGCGCCGCTGGCCTTGAGGTGGCCCTCCACCATCGGCGTCCAGATGTAGCCCGGGTGCACCGAGTTCACGCGGATGCGGTCGGCGGCGTAGCAGAGCGCATCGGTCTTGCTCATCAGGCGCACCGCGCCCTTGGACGCGTGGTAGGCCGGGATGTCGGGCGCGCCGACCAGGCCGTAGATGGACGAGAGGTTGATGATGCTGCCGCCGCCGGCGGCCTTCATGTGCGGGATCGCGTGCTTGCAGCAGAACAGCACGCCCTTGACGTTGACCGCCTGCACCCGGTCCCACTCCGCTTCGGTGATTTCGTGGGTGAGTTTGGTCGAGCCGGAGATGCCGGCGTTGTTCACCAGCACGTGCACGCCGCCAAATTCCGCCGCGGCCTCGTCGATGGCGCGCTTCACGGCGGCTTCGTCGCTGACGTCGACGTGCCAGTAGCGGGCGCGGGCGCCCTGGGCGCGCAGCGCGACCGCCACGGCCTCGCCCTCGGCGTCGTGCAGGTCGAACAGCGCGACCGCGCCGCCTTCCTCCGCCAGCCGCTCGGCGCAGGCCTTGCCGATGCCGAGCGCGGCGCCCGTGACGATGCAGGCCTTGCCCTGGACCCGGTTCATGGCGTGTCTCCTCGTGAAGTGGGGGGCTTGCAGTGTGCCGCGGCGGCGGCCGGCCCGGTTTGACGCAGGTCATGCGGGTCGCCGGCG
>NZ_JALHQI010000071.1 GCF_022842045.1 Arenimonas sp.
CGCGGCCCCGGCGACCGCCGCGCCGGCGACGGCCGGCACCGAAGCGACGGTTCGCGCCGCCCTGGCCGGCCTGGCCCCCGGCGCCGAAGTCGGCACCGTCTCGCCTTCGCCGATCCCGGGCTACCAGGAAGTCGTGCTCGAGGGCCGCATCATCTACGTCTCCAACGACGGCAAGTACCTGATCCAGGGCACCCTGTTCGACATCGCCGCGCGCGAGAGCCTGACCGGCCTCAGCGAGGCGGTGATCCGCAAGGACCTGCTGGCCACCATAGGCAACGACCGCCGCATCGTCTTCCCGGCGGCCGAGCCCAAGCACGTGGTCACGGTGTTCACCGACATCGACTGCGGCTACTGCCAGCGCCTGCACGAGCAGATGGCCGACTACAACAGGCTCGGCATCACCATCGAGTACCTGTTCTACCCGCGCGGCGGCATCGGCTCCGAGTCCTTCGAGCAGGCCGTGGCCGTCTGGTGCTCGCCGGACCGGAACAAGGCCCTGACCGAGGCCAAGGCCGGCAAGATCCTGCCCAAGGCCAACTGCACCAACCCGGTGACCATGGACTATGACCTGGGCCGCCGCATGGGCCTGGACGGTACCCCGGCCATCTACAGCCCCGACGGCGTGCAGCTGGGCGGCTACCTGGAGCCCGAGGCCATGCTGACCCGCCTGAACGACCTCGCCGCCAAAGCGGCCAAGCCCGCCGGGTGATCCCGGCGGCGGGGGCAGGCCGGGCCGCGGGCCCGGTCTTGCTCTACAATACGGCGCTCGTTTCCCACGGAATTGTGCGGACATGATCGTCCTAGAGGGCCTGCCGGCCCTGTCGCCCTTCCGGCGCGACCGTCTCCAGAACCGCCTGCAGCAGATCGTCGACGGCCTCCGGGTCACCGGGGCCTGGCATGCCTACTTCGTCGAGCCCGCCGCCGGCGCATCGCCGGACCTGGCGGCGCTCGGCCGCATCCTCGAGGGCTGCACCGGCAGCGAACCGCTCGCCGACGGCGCCCGGTCCCGCTACGTGGTGCCGCGCCTGGGCACGCTGTCGCCCTGGTCGAGCAAGGCCACCGAGATCGTGCAGGGTGCCGGCCTGGCGGTGAAGCGGGTCGAGCGCGGCCTGCGCCTGGACCTGGCCGGCCTGCCGCCCACCGGCGACGCGCGCTGGCCGAAGCTGGCGCGCGCGCTGCACGACCCGATGACGCAATCGCTGCTGGCCTCGCGCGAGGACGCCGCGAAGCTGTTCGTGCAGCTGGCCCCGGGCGCGCTCGAACGCATCCCCGCCGCCACCCTGGCCGCGGCGAACCTGCGCCTGGGCCTGGCCCTGTCGCCCGACGAGATCGAGTACCTGCAGGCCCGCTACGCCGAGCTCGGCCGCGATCCGTCCGACGCCGAGCTGATGATGTTCGCGCAGGCCAATTCCGAGCACTGCCGCCACAAGATCTTCAACGCCGACTGGACCATCGACGGCGAGCCGCAGCCGTTGTCGCTGTTCCGGATGATCAAGAACACGCACGCGAAGTCGCCGCAGCTCACGCTCACCGCGTACAAGGACAACGCAGCGGTCGTCGAAGGCCACCCGGCCGCCCGCTTCCGCGCCGAGCCCGGCAGCGACGAGTACGGCCACAGCGCGCCGGTGGATTCGGCCTTCTGCATCAAGGTCGAGACCCACAACCACCCGACCGCCATCTCGCCCTTCCCGGGCGCGGCCACCGGCGCCGGCGGCGAGATCCGCGACGAGGGCGCCACCGGTCGCGGCGGCAAGCCCAAGGCCGGCCTCACCGGCTTCTCGGTCTCGCACCTGCGCATCCCCTCGCTGCCGCGGCCCTGGGAGGCGGATCGCCCGCTGAACCCGCGCATGGCCACCGCGCTCGAGATCATGACCGAGGGCCCGATCGGTGCCGCGGCCTTCAACAATGAGTTCGGCCGGCCGGCGCTGGCGGGCTACTTCCGCAGCTTCGAGCAGCCCACCGACCAGCCGGGCCTGACCCGCGCCTACGACAAGCCGATCATGCTGGCCGGTGGCCTCGGCGCGATCGACCGCAGCCAGGTCAGGAAGCTCGACCTGCGCCCCGGCGACGCCGTGGTGGTGCTGGGCGGGCCGGCGATGCTGATCGGCCTCGGCGGTGGCGCCGCGTCGTCGGTGGACGCGGGCCAGAGTTCCGAGGACCTCGACTTCGCTTCCGTGCAGCGCGAGAACCCCGAGATGCAGCGCCGCTGCCAGGAAGTGATCGACCGCTGCTTCGCCCAGGGCGAGCGCAACCCCATCCTCACCGCGCACGACGTCGGCGCCGGCGGCCTGTCCAACGCCATCCCCGAACTGCTGCACGACTCCAACGTCGGCGGCGTGATCGAGATGGCGAAGATCCCCAGCGACGATCCTTCGCTCTCGCCCATGCAGCTGTGGTCGAACGAGGCCCAGGAGCGCTACGTGCTGGGCGTCGCCGCCGACCGCATCGCCGACTTCGAGGCGATCTGCCGGCGCGAGCGCGCCGTGTTCGCCGTGGTCGGCGTCGCCACCGCCGAGGAGCGGCTGGTGCTCAAGGCGCCGGACGGCAGCCTGCCGATCGACCTGCCGATGGACGTGCTGTTCGGTAATTCGCCGCGCATGCACCGCGACACCCAGCGCGTGCCCGCCACGCGCTGGCCGCGCCTGGACGTCGCCAAGCTCGAGCTGCGCGAAGCCGGCCTGCGCGTGATGGCGCACCCCACCGTCGCGTCCAAGAACTTCCTGGTCACCATCGGCGACCGCAGCGTCGGCGGCCTGTGCTCGCGCGACCAGATGGTCGGGCCCTGGCAGCTGCCGCTGGCCGACGTCGCGGTCACGCTGACCGGCTTCAACACCGCCGCCGGCGAAGCAATGGCGATCGGCGAGCGCACGCCGCTGGCGCTGATCGACGCCGCCGCGTCGGCGCGCATGGCGGTCGGCGAAGCCATCACCAACCTGGCCGCCGCCGGCGTCGCCTCGCTGTCGGAGGTGAAGCTGTCGGCCAACTGGATGGCCGCGGCCTCGTTCCCCGGCGAGGACGCGCTGCTGTTCGACGCGGTCAAGGCCGTGGGCATGGAGCTCTGCCCGGAGCTCGACATCGCCATCCCGGTCGGCAAGGACTCGCTGTCCATGCAGGCGCAGTGGCAGGCGCCGGAAGGCCCGCAGAAGTCGGTGTCGCCGGTGTCGCTGGTGATCACCGCGTTCGCGCGCGTCGCCGACGCCGGCCAGACCCTGGTGCCGGTGCTCGACCGCAGCGTGGATTCGGAACTCTGGCTCATCGGCCTGGGAGCGGGTGCGCGCCGCATGGGCGGCTCGATCCTGGCCCAGGTGCATTCGGCCTTCGGCGGCGCCAGCCCCGACCTCGACGAGCCCGAGCGCCTGCGCGACTTCTTCGCGCTGGTGCAGGCGGCGCGCGCCGACGGCCTGCTGCTGGCCTACCACGACCGCTCCGACGGCGGCGCCTTCGCCGCGCTGTGCGAGATGGCCTTCGCCAGCCATTGCGGCCTCGAGATCAACCTCGAAGGCTGGGGCGAGGATCCGTTCACCACGCTGTTCAACGAAGAGCTGGGCGCCGTGGTGCAGGTCGCCGCGGAGGACCGCGTGGCCTTCGCCGACCTGGTCAACCGCCACCAGCTCACGCACTGCGCGCAGCGCATCGGCCGCCCCACGACGGTGCCGGTGGTGCGCGTCAGCGACGGCCCGCAGGTGCTGGCCGAGTGGAGCTGGCAGGAACTGTTCGGGGCCTGGTGGTCGGTCACGCACGCCATCCAGGCGATGCGCGACGACCCCGCCGGCGCCGACGCCGAGCGCGAGGCGCGGCTCGACTTCGCCGACCCCGGCCTGGTGCCCAGGCTTTCCTTCGACCCGGCCGAGGACATCGCCGCGCCGTGGATCCATACCGGCGTGCGCCCCCGCGTCGCCATCCTGCGCGAGCAGGGCGTCAACGGCCAGGTGGAAATGGCGGCCGCGTTCGACCGCGCCGGCTTCACCGCGGTGGACGTGCACATGTCCGACCTGGTTGGCGGCCGCGTGCGGCTCGATGGCTTCAAGGGCCTGGCAGCCTGCGGCGGCTTCAGCTACGGCGACGTGCTGGGCGCGGGCCGCGGCTGGGCCACGTCCATCCTCGAGCGGCCGGACCTGCGCGAGCAGTTCGCGCGCTTCTTCGAGCGCCCCGACAGCTTCAGCCTGGGCGTTTGCAACGGCTGCCAGATGCTGGCCCAGCTCAAGGGCCTGGTGCCGGGCGCCGAGCACTGGCCGCGCTTCCTGCGCAACCGCAGCGAACAGTACGAAGCCCGCCTGGCCCAGGTCGAAGTGCAGGACTCGCCCTCGATCCTGTTCGCCGGCATGGCCGGCTCGCGCATCCCGGTGGTGGTCGCGCACGGCGAAGGCCAGGCGCGCTTCGATGCGCCGGAGCATGCCGGGCAGGCGCAGGTCGCGCTGCGCTTCGTCGACGGCCACGGCCAGCCGACCGAAGCCTACCCGGCCAATCCGAACGGCTCGCCCGCCGGCATCACTGGCCTGACCAGCCGCGATGGCCGCGCCACGCTGATGATGCCGCACCCTGAACGGGTGTTCCGCAGCCTGCAGATGAGCTGGCACCCGGCCGGCTGGGGCGAGGATTCGCCCTGGATGCGGATCTTCCGCAACGCCCGCGCCTGGGTGGCCTGAATCGGCGACGGGGGGGCGCCGGGCGCGCCCCCCGTCCCTCCGTGGAATCAGTCGAAGTCGGCGTCCAGCACGATGCGGTAGCGCGCCTTCCCGGCGCGCAGGTGGTCCAGCGCCTCGTTCACGCGACGCATCGGGAAATGTTCGGTCTTGGGCAGCACGCCGTGCCGGTCGGCGAAGCGGAGCATCGTGTCGATCGCCGCGCGGGAACCGGTGGGCGAGCCCGACACCGATTTCTGTCCCATGATCAGCGAGAAGGCCGGCACAGGGATCGGCTCGAGCACCGCGCCGACCACGTGCAGGCGCCCCTCGGGCGCCAGCGCCGCCAGCAGGCCGTTCCAGTCCAGCGACACGTTCACGGTGTCGATGATCAGGTCGAACCGGCCGGCCAGCTTCGCCAGCGCGTCGGCGTCGCCGGTGGACACCACGCGGTGTGCGCCGAACGCGCGCGCTTCCTCGGCCTTTGAGGCGCTGGTGGTGAATGCCGTCACCTCGCAGCCCCAGGCCTTGCAGAATTTCAGCGCCAGGTGCCCCAAGCCGCCAATGCCGACCACGCCGACCCGCGCCGTCGGCGCAATCTTCATTTCGTGCAGCGGGGCGAAGACCGTGATGCCGCCGCAAAGCAGCGGTCCCGCCTCGCGCGGGTCAAGCCCGGCCGGCATCGGCATCACCCAGACCCAGTGGGCGCGCACGCGGTCGGCGAAGGCGCCGTGTCGCCCCGCCAGGGTCGGCTGAACCGACACGCACAGGTTGTGGCGTCCGGCCAGGCACTGCGCGCAGTGCAGGCAGCTGCGGGCATTCCAGCCCAGGCCGACGCGCTGGCCCATGGCCACGCCCTTGGCCTGCGGGCCCATCGCCACCACCCGGCCCACGGCCTCGTGGCCGGGCACGAACGGGTACTGGGTGAAGCCCCACTCGTTGTCCAGCAGGGACAGGTCGGAGTGGCAGATGCCGCAGTGCTCGACGGCGATCTCGACGTCCTCGGGGCCCAGCGGGCCGGGATCGTACTCGAAGGGCTGCAGCGGGGCGCCGACGGTGGGGGCGGCCCAGGCGCGGATCGGGGTCATGGTGGCTCCAGGTGGTTGAACGGGGACGCCCACGATACGCCGGGTGGCGTGAGGGGCGCGCCGGGGCGCCCCGACCTGCTAAATTCCGGGGGCAGTCCTGCAGGGAGGCGCCGTGGCATCGGTCATCAACGAAACGACGGAATCCGCCGACAGCCGCATCGCCGCGGCCCTGTCCGCGCGCGGCCGGCTGAAGGAGGCCGACCTGGCCCGGGCCCAGCGCCTGCAGGCCGAGGCCGGTGGTTCACTGGCCGCGCTGCTGGTGCGCCTGGGCATGGTGTCGGAACGCGACATGGCCGAGTCCGCCGCCGAGGTCATGGGCCTGCCGCTGCTGGCCGCCAAGGACTGCCCCGATGCGCCGCCGCCCGGCGTGGCGCTGTCGCTGCGCTTCCTCAAGCAGCTGGCGGTGTGCCCGGTGGGCGAGGGCGAGGATTACGTCGAGCTGCTGGTCGCCGACCCGCAGGATCCCTACGCGGCCGAAGCCGTGGCGCTGGCCACCGGCCGCAGCGTGCGGGTGAAGGTGGGCCTGCGCGCCGAGATCGCCGACCTGGTCGAGCGCTATTACGGTTCCGGCCGCTCGGCCATGGGCACGATCGTCGAGAACCTGGGCGATGAGTCCGGCGGCGACGAGGCCGACGTCGAGCAGCTGCGCGACCTCGCCTCCGAGGCGCCGGTCATCCGGCTGGTGAACCTGGTGATCCAGCGCGCGGTCGAGCTGCGCGCCTCCGACATCCACATCGAACCCTTCGAGAACCGCCTGAAGGTGCGCTACCGCGTCGACGGCGTGCTCGAGGAATCCGAATCCCCGCCGGCGAACCTCACCGCCGCGGTGATCTCGCGCATCAAGATCATGGCCAAGCTCAACATCGCCGAGCGCCGGCTGCCGCAGGACGGCCGCATCATGGTGCGGGTGCAGGGCAAGGAACTGGACCTTCGCGTGAGCACCGTGCCCACCGCGCACGGCGAAAGCGTGGTGATGCGACTGCTCGACCGCGAGTCGGTCGTGCTCGACTTCAAGGCGCTGGGCTTCACCGACGAATTCCTCGGCCAGTTCATGAAGGTGCTCGAGCAGCCGCACGGCATCCTGCTGGTCACCGGCCCCACCGGCTCGGGCAAGACCACCACGCTGTATGCCGCGCTCAGCCAGCTCAACACGCCCGACGTGAAGATCATCACCGTCGAGGACCCGGTCGAATACCAGATCGAGGGCATCAACCAGATCCAGGCCAAGCCGCAGATCGGGCTGGATTTCGCCCACGCGCTGCGCAGCATCGTCCGCCAGGACCCCGACATCATCATGATCGGCGAAATGCGCGACCTGGAAACCTCGCGCATCGCCATCCAGTCCGCGCTCACCGGCCACCTGGTGCTGTCCACGCTGCACACCAACAACGCCGCCGGCGGCATCACCCGCATGATGGACATGGGCGTCGAGGACTACCTGCTCACCTCCACGGTGAACGGCATCCTGGCCCAGCGCCTGGTGCGCCGGATCGAACCCACCCACGCCGAGAAGTACGAAGCGCTGCCGGAAGTGGTGGAGGAGTTCGGCCTGCGCCGCTTCCAGCCCGAGGGCACCATCTACCTGTACCGCCCGAAGCCGTCGGCGCTGACGCCCACCGGCTACCTTGGCCGCACCACCATCATGGAATTCCTGGTGATGGACGACCCGCTGCGCCGGCTGGTGATGAAGCACGCCGGCATGGGCGAGCTCGAGGACGCGGCGCGCGAGCGCGGCATGCGCACCATGTACGAGGACGGGTTGGTCAAGGCGATGCAGGGCCTGACCACCATCGAGGAAGTCCTGCGCGTCACCCAGGAAGGCTAGGGCGGTGGCGCTGTTCCGCTACAAGGCCCTGTCGGCCGCCGGCGAATCGCTCGACGGCCAGATGGAAGCGGCCAGCGCCGAGGAAGTGATCACGCGGCTGCAGGACCAGGGCCACCTGCCGGTGGAGGCGCGCCGCGCCGACGCGGCCGGCGGCGAGGGCCTGGGCGCGCTGTTCAAGCGCAAGGAGTTCGGCGAGCCGCAGGTGCTGCAGTTCACCCAGCAGCTGGCGACGCTGCTTGGCGCCGGCCAGCCGCTGGACCGCGCGCTGGGCATCCTGCTCGAACTGCCCGACTCGCCGGAGGCGCGCCGCGTGGTCGAGCGCGTGCGCGAGTCGGTGCGCGGCGGCGCGCCGCTGTCCACCGCGCTCGAGCAGCAGCACGGCATCTTCTCGCGCCTGTACGTGAACCTGGTGCGCGCCGGCGAGGCCGGCGGCAACCTGCACGAGAGCCTGCGCCGGCTGGCCGATTACCTCGAGCGCAGCGCCGCGCTGCGCGCGCGCGTGCTCAACGCGATGATCTACCCGGTCATCCTCACCGTGCTGGTGTTCGCCTCCATCACCTTCCTGATGGCCTTCGTGGTGCCGCAGTTCCAGGCGCTGTTCGAAAGCATGAACGCCGACCTGCCCTGGTACTCGCTGGCCGTGCTCAAGACCAGCCTGTTCATCCGCGCGTGGTGGTGGGCCTTGCTGCTGGTCGCGCTTGGCGCGGCGGGCTGGGCCGCGGTGAAGTCCGGCGACCCGGCCGTGCGCCGCGCCATCGATGCGCGCGTGCTGCGCCACAAGTTCCCCGGCGACCTCATCGCCAAGCTCGACACCGCGCGCCTGGCGCGCACGCTGGGCACCCTGGTGCGCAACGGCGTGCCGCTGCTGGGCGCGCTGAACCTCTCGCGGCCGGTGCTGTCCAACCGGGTGCTGGCCGAGGCGGTGGAAGCCGCGGCCGAGGAGGTGAAGACCGGCAGTGGCCTGGGCTATGCGCTGGGCCGCCAGAAGGTGTTCCCGCGCCTGGCCGTGCACATGATCCAGGTCGGCGAGGAGTCGGGCGAACTCGATGCGATGCTGCTCAAGGCCGCCGACACCTTCGACCAGGAAACGGCCAACGCGCTCGACCGCCTGCTGACCGCGCTGGTGCCGGCGCTGACGGTGCTGATGACCCTCGTGGTCGGCGCCGTCATGCTGTCGGTGCTGCTGCCGATCTACGACCTCACCAATTCCATCTGACCAGGACCCGACGATGCGACGCCAACCCGCTTCCCCCCGACACGCCCGCGGCATGAGCCTGATCGAGCTGATGATCGTGATCGTCCTGATCGGCTCGATCCTCGCGCTGATCGCCAGCCGCGTGATGGGCGGCCAGGACCGCGCGAACGTGCGCATCGCCGAGACCCAGCTGGTGACGCTGGCCGGCAAGATCGACCAGTTCCGCATGGATACCGGCAAGCTGCCCGACTCACTCGACCAGCTGGTCAATTCCACCGGGGCCACCAACTGGCTGGGCCCCTATGCGCGCCCGGAAGAGCTGAATGACCCCTGGGGCACGCCGATCGAGTTCAAGCGCCCCGGTACCAACGGCCCGTTCGAGCTGGTGAGCCTGGGCGCCGACGCCCAGGCCGGCGGCGAGAGCGTGAACCAGGACATCCGCCGGCCCTGAGCGCCGGCCCCAGGCGCCGCCGATGATGCGCCCGCGCGGTTTCTCGCTGGTGGAGCTGGTGGTGGTGATGGTGCTCATCGCCGCCCTGGCCGCGCTTGGCCTGGCCGCCATCAGCGCCGGGCTGCCGGGCCAGCAGCTGCGCGGCGCGGCGCGGGAGCTGGCCGCCGAACTTCGCTTCACCCGCGCCCAGGCGATCGCCACCGGACGCGAGCAGGTGTTCCTCATCCACGTCGGCGAAAAGCGCTGGCAGGGCGCCGGCGAACGCCGCGGCGAACTGCCCGCGGATGTCGCGCTCGAGGTCGTCGGTGCCCGCGAGGAGCTCGAGTCACCCCAGGAGATCGCCATTCGTTTCTTCCCGGAAGGCGCGGCCACCGGCGGTCGGCTCGTGCTGCGCCGCGGCGAGGCCGCGTGGCGCGTGGACGTGGCCTGGCTCACCGGCGAAGTGCGGCTGCGCCGCGGCGAGGGCGAGCCATGAGGCGCCAGCGCGGCTTCAGCCTGCTCGAAGTCATCCTGGCTTTCGCGTTGATGTCGGTGGGGCTGGGCATCCTGGCCGCCATCCTCAGCGGCGGGCTGGCCCAGGTGCGCACCTCGGGCGATGCCACCGAGGCGACGCTGCACGCGCAGTCGCTGCTCGACCAGGTCGGCGTGCTCGAGCCGATCGAAGCCGGCCGCGAGCAGGGCGACTTCGACCGCGGCCGCTACCGCTGGGACCTGGAGATCACCGAGGTCGAGGATCCGGCGCCGCGCACCGAGTCGGCGGAAGGCGCCACGCCGATCGAGACGGTGGGCCTGCAGCCGGCCGGCGCGCCCGTGCTCTACCGCGTCCAGCTGGACGTGAGCTGGGGCGAGGACGACGTGCCGCGCACCTTGCGCTTCAGCACGCTGCGCGTGCGCTACCCGGCGCCGCCCGGGGGACTGCCGTGATCCGCGCGCGCGGCTTCAGCCTGATCGAGGTGTTGCTGGCCACGACGCTGCTGGCGGTGGGCGTCGGGCTGGCGTTCGCCACCTTGCGCAGCGCCACCGTGGCCACGGAACGCGCCGAGGACATGGCACAGCGCAACGAGCGCCTGCGCGCGGTGCAGGCCTTCATCCGGCGCCAGGTCGAGGACGCGCTGCCGATGCCGATCGAACCCGACGATGGCACCGGCACGCCGGCCTTCTTCGAAGCCACGGAGGACGAACTGAAGCTGGTGGCGCCGATGCCGGGCTACCTCTCGCGCGGCGGGCCGCACCTGCAGACCTTCCGTCTGGTGCGCGGCGACGGCGGCCTGCAGCTCGAGTTCCAGCACGAGCAGCTCACGCCCGACGGCCCGCTGGAGAACGAGCGAGAGCCTGAAGTGCTGCTCGACGGCATCGCCGACGGCGCCTTCGCCTTCCGCACGCTCGACGACGACGGCAAGCCCGGCGCCTGGACGCCGCGCTGGGACAAGCCGCAGGCCATGCCGCGCCTGGTGCGGCTGGAGCTGCGCATGGCCGACGAGCGCGCCCGCTTCCCGACCCTGGTCGCCGCGCCGCGGCAGGCCGCGGCGACGTCCGCCGGCTGGGGCAATGCACCCATCGACGGCTACCCGCAGCCGGGGGAAGCCCAATGAGCCGGGCCAGCCGGGGGGCCGCGCTGCTGCTGGTGCTGTGGATGCTGCTGCTGATGGCGGGGCTGATCGCGGTGTTCGCGCTCGGGACCCGCACCGAGGCGCTGCAGGGCAGCGCCCTGCGCCAGAACGCGGCGGCGCGCCTGGCCGCCGAGGCGGGCGTCGAACTCGCCGCGCTGCGCCTGGTCGAGCCTGACCCGGCGGCGCGCTGGGTGCCCGACGGGCGTCCTTACCGCTTCAGCTTCGACGACCACCAGATCGAAGTGAGGGTGCAGGACGAGGCCGCCAAGATGGATCTCAACGCCACCGACGCCGGCCAGCTGGCGGCGCTGATGGGCTGGCTGGGGGTCGAGCCCGAACGCGCCGAGCGCCTGGCCGGCGTGATCCAGGACTGGCGCGACCCCGACAGCCTGCTGGCCGCGTCCGGCGGCGCCGAGGACCGCGATTACGCGGCCGCCGGCCTGGCTTACGGCGCCAAGGACCAGCCCTTCACCACCCTGGGCGAACTGCAGCAGCTGCTGGGCATGGACACCGCCACTTACCGCCTGCTGGTGCCGCACGTCACCATCCACACCGCCATGCCGCGGCCCGAGCCCGGCTTCGCGCAGCTGGCGGTGCTGCAGGCCCTGGGCCTGGGTCCGGCCCAGGCGGCCGAACTGGTGGCCCTGCGCCAGGCCTGGCGCCCCGGCCTGCCGCTGCCGCGGCTGCCCGACGGCAGCACCCTCGCCGTGGCGGGGTCGGGAACGTATAGTGTCGCCAGCCGCGCCACCCGTCCGGACGGCACCCTCGTCGAGGTCCACGCCACGCTGCGAATCGGCGCGGGGTCGGGCTTCGGACAACTGTATGCCCCGCTGGCCTGGCGGACGGGAGAACCTTACTGATGCCCGCCGCCGATCGCCTTTCCATCCTGATCGATCCCCTCAAGTTGCGCCTGGCGCGGAGCACGCTCCCGGCCCGGCTGCGCGAGGCCGTGCTGTCGGTGCTGCCGGCGTCCTGGCGCGATCGCATCGCCGACGAGGCGCGGCGCCTGTGCCTGTCGCGCCACGGCGACGACCTGTCCTTGTTGGCCGCCGGCCACCGCGGTGACACCCGCCTGGGCGAGGTGCCGCTGGAGCCGCAACTGCTGGACGAGCTGCGTGCGCGCGTCGACGCGAGCGGCACGCCGCGCTGGCTGCTGCTGCCCGCCGCCGGCGTGCTGCGCCGTGTGCTCACCCTGCCGGCCGCGGCCGAGCCGCGCCTGCGTGAAGTGCTGGCCTTCGAACTCGACCGGCAAACGCCGTTCTCCGCCGACCAGGTCAGCTTCGAGGGCCGCGTGCTGGCGCGCGACCTCGCCGCGCAGCAGCTGCGGGTGGAACTGCTGGTGCTGCCGCGCGCCCGGCTCGATGCCGAGCTCGCCGCGATCGGCCCGCTGGCCCAGGGGCTGGCGGGCGTCGACGTGGTCGAGGCCGACGGTCGCCGCCTCGGCCTGAACCTGCTGCCGGACGCCGCCCGCGCCCGGCGTCGCGACCCGGTGCGCCGCCTGCACCTGGTGCTGGCCGCGGTGGCCGCGGTCGGCCTGCTCGGAAGCCTGCTGCTGACGCTGCACAACCGCAGCGAGCGCCGCGACGAGCTGCGCGCCCTGGTCGCCACCGCCAACGAACAGGCCCGCGAGGCGCGTCTGCTGCGCAACCAGCTGGTGTCGTCGGCCCAGGCCGCGAACTTCCTGGCCGCCACCCGCGCCAGCCGACCGACCATGCTCGAGGTGATGGACGAACTGACGCGCCGCATCCCCGACGACACCTCGCTCGACAAGCTGGCGATCACCGGCGACCAGCTGGTGATGGTGGGCCAGAGCCGCGCCGCGCCGGCGCTGGTGGCGCTGCTGCAGGCCTCGCCGCTGGTCACCGACCCGGCGCTGTCGGGCGTGGTGCAGTCGGATCCGCGCACCGGGCGCGACCGCTTCACGCTGACCGCGCGCGTGGTGAACGCCGGCGCCGGCGAGGAGGGCGACGATGCCGGCCGCTGAGCGCCTGAAGCTGCTGGGCGGCGCCGCGCTGGCCGTGCTGCTCGCGTATTTCGTGCTGCTGCACTGGTGGTGGACGGCGCCGATGCTGGCGATGGGCGACGAGATCGCCCAGCTGCGCGACCAGGAGCTGGCCCTGCGCGAGGAAATCGCCCAGCGCCCGGTGCTGGAAAGCGAGCTGGCGCGCGTGCGCGAGTTCGAGCAGGGCAACCCCGGCTTCCTGCCCGAGACCAACCGCCAGCTGGCCACCGCCGCGCTGGTGCAGCGGCTCGAGGCCGTGATCGCCGAGGCCAGCCCGCAGCCCGGCCGCTGCCAGATCACCGCCCGAACGCCGACAGAATCGCGGGTCGAGGAACCTTTCGTCCGCGCCACCGTGCAGGTGCGCCTGCGCTGCGGCATGGCCGAGCTCGGCGCCGTGCTGCATGCGCTCGAGAGCGGCAGCCCGCAACTGTTCGTGGACAACCTCGACCTGCTGTCGCGCCGCAGCTACCTCGCCGCGGGCCCGGAGGGCGGCGGCATCGACGTCAGCTTCGACCTGTACGGTTACCTCACCACGCCCGCCGGGGGCACGCCGTGATCGCGCGCCTGCGCCCGGCCGGCGCGGTGCTGGCGGCAGTGGCGGCCTGGGCGGTCGGCCTGCTGCTGCTGGCGCTGGCCGGCCTGGGTGGCCGGGTCGGGCTGCACCCGGGCAATGCCGCGCTGGCGCCGCCGGTGCCGCAGGTGCGCCTGGAAGCCGTGGGTTCGCGCCTGGGCCCGGCGCCGGATTACCTCGAGGTGGGCAACCGCCCGCTGCTCAGCCCCGAGCGCCGCCCGCCGGCGATTGCGGAAGGCGAGGGCAGCGGCGATGCGCCGCTGGATGCCGAGCTCACCAGCATCCTGATCGCGGGCGACGTGAAGCTCGCCATCCTGCAGTCGCGCGAGACCAACGCCAGCCGCCGCGTGCGCCTGGGCGAGCTGGTCGAGGGCACCGGCTGGCGCCTGGTCGAAATCGAGCCGCGCCGCGCCGTGTTCGAAGGTCCCGAGGGCCGGCGCGAGCTCGCCCTGCGCGTGTTCAGCGGCGTGGGCGGCGAGCCGGTCACCCAGGTCGCCGCGCCGGTGGTTCCCGGCCGGCCGCCCGCGCCCTCGCCGGC
>NZ_JALHQI010000072.1 GCF_022842045.1 Arenimonas sp.
TGCCGCACCTTGTCGATGCGGCCGCCCACGCACAGCGCCAGCAGCGCCTCGGCGTCGGCCACCGGCACCGGGTAGTCGAACTCCTGGCGGGTGGTGCCCAGCTCGCGCGACTTGAGGTTCAGGAACGCCTGCTCGCCGGCGATGCGCACGCGCACCGAGGCGTTCTGTCGCCCCTCGCGCAGCGCCGCCATGTCGTTGATGTAGCCCTGGGCGATGCGCACCGAGCGCACGGCCTGGGCGCGCCAGCCCTCGCCCACCACCCGGAACTTGCGTTCGATCTCGATGCCCACGGGGTTTCCTATTTCTCGAACAGCGCGATGGATTCTACGTGCGCCGTCTGCGGGAACATGTCCATCGCACCGGCGGCCTTGAGCGTGTAGCCGCGCTCGCGCACCAGGAAGCCCGCGTCGCGCGCCAGCGAACCCGGGTGGCAGCTGACGTAGACGATGCGGCGGATGCCCTTGAGCGGCAGCTGCGCCAGCACCTCGGCGGCGCCGGCGCGCGGCGGGTCGAGCAGCAGCTTGTCGAAGCCGGCCCTCATCCAGGGCTCGGCCGAAAGGTCCTTGGCCAGGTCGGCGGCATGGAATTCGACGTTGCCCAGCCCGTTCTTCGCGGCATTGGCACGGGCGCGGGCCACCAGGCCGGCGTCACCCTCGACGCCCACCACCTGCCCCGCCCGCTTCGCCAGCGGCAGCGTGAAGTTGCCCAGGCCGCAGAACAGGTCGAGCACGCGGTCGCCCGGCTGCGGATCGAGCAGGTCCAGGGCCGAGGCGATCATCTTGTCGTTCAGGCCGGCGTTGACCTGGATGAAGTCCAGCGGGCGGAAGTCCAGCGACAGGTCGTAGCCGGGGATGGCGAAGGACAGCGGGACCTGTTCGGGCCACAGCGCCTTCACCGTGTCCACGCCGCCGGGCTGCAGGAACACCGCGAAGCCGGTGTCCTTCGCGAAGGCCACCAGTCGCGCCACATCGGCCTCGGACAGGGGCTCGAGGTGGCGGAACACCAGCGCCACGGCGGCGTCGCCGGCGATGAACTCGATCTGCGGCAGGGTGCGGCGGCCGTCGAGGCTTTCCACCAGCGCCGAGATCTCGGGAATGCGCAGGCCGATCGAAGGCACCACGGTGTGGCAGACCGACAGGTCGGCGACGAAGCGCGGGTTGGTCTCGCGGAAACCGACCACGACCTTGCCCTTCTTCTCGACGTAGCGCACCGAGAAGCGGCCTTTGCGGCGATAGCCCCAGGCCGCGTCCACCAGCGGCGGCAGCACCGTGCCCGGCTCGACGTGGCCGATGCGGCGCAGGTTGTCGGTCAGGACGCGCTGCTTGGCGGTGATCTGCTGCGATTCCTCCAGGTGCTGCAGCACGCAGCCGGCGCAGGTGCCGAAATGCGGGCAGCGCGGCGTGACGCGCCCGGGCGCCGGGGTGAGCACCTCCAGCGTCCGGCATTCGTCGAAATGGCGATTGCGGCCGGTCTGCTCGACCCGGACGGTCTCGCCCGGCAGCGCGCCGGACACGAACACGGCCTTGCCCTCGCGGCGGCCGACGCCGCGACCGTCGTGGCTGAAGTCGGTGACGTCAATCTCGAAGACCTGGTGCAGCTTGGAGCGGGAACGAGCCACGGCGGGACCAAACGGAAACGGGGCGCGGATTGTCGCAAATCCGCGCCCCGGCTGCTGGATCCGGCGGCCCGCGCCGGGGCGCGGGGCTAGGGCCCGGAGGCCCTCCTACAGGCTATTTCTGCTTCCAGCTACCGTCGGCGGCCTGGTACCACCAGCCGGCGCGGGCGCTGGCGACCCACTGCTTGGCGAAGGTCTCGCGGATCTGGCCTTCCCACTCGGGGTGGTTGTTGGCCACGGCGATCTCGCGGTACACGGCATCGCGGTCGCGGTTTTCCTCGGCCACCAGCTGGTTGACCGCCACGCGGTCCTTCAGGCCGACCTGGGTGGCGTCGCGCAGCACCACGCGGCCGTCCTTGCCGAAGCCCAGCGCGCCGGAGTCGAAGTGCGGCCTGAGGCTGGACTGGAAGCGCGCCTCCATCCGCGACTGGATCGCCTGGATGGCCGGGGTGCGGATGGTGATGTCGGCCTGCTGGGCGTGGGCCGAGGAAATGAACAGCGAAACGAGATCGAAGCCCTCGCGCGCCGGGGCCCGGAGGGACTGCGGGTTCTCGCCCTGCGTGGCGTCCTCGCCCAGCACCTTCTCGACGAACTCCTCGGCGGCTTCCTGCGCCTCGGCCGCCGGGAAATAAACGTTGATGGTGACGCAGGCACCCAGCGCCAGCACGCCGGCGGCGAGCAGCGAGGTGAACAGATGACGCGACTTCGGCTTGCCCATGACGCTCTCCTTCATTGGATGACCGGGGTTTGTCCCTCGGTGGCCGCCTCGAGGCGGTCCACCAGGGTCGGCCAATCGACCCGGCGGCGGAAGCCCACCACCTGGATGCGCGGCAGGCCGGAACCTTCGACGATGGTATAGCCATCGCCGGCTGAACCGACACCGTCCATCGCACAGACGTTGTCGCGCAGGCGGCAGGCCAGCCCGATGCGGGCATAGCCGAAATCGTCGAAGAGCTTCAGTACCTGGGTTTGCAACCCCGCGACCAGGCCGGCGCCGCCGACCCTGGAGATGTCCTCGACGGCGCGCTGGCTGATGCGCCGGCGGCCCTTCCAGGCCTCGTCGGTCACCAGCCGGGCGTCGAAGGCGACCGGGGACCAGTCGACCATGCGCAGGCCGGCGATGCGGCCATCGAGCCGGCCCGTGATGCTGCCGAAACCGAAGGCCGCGGTCATCGGCTCCATGTCGATGTCCTCGATGGCGATGTCGGCCGACAGCGTCGGCGCGACGCCGAAGGGGCGCTCCATCTCGAGCGAGGACAGCGCCACGCTACCCCCGAACACGTCCATCGCCAGCCCGCCATCGAGCGTGAGCCGGTTGTCCTCGTAGCGCGCCGACGGGATGCGCCCGCCCAGGGTGCCGGTGAACGGTGGCCAGCCCAGCCGCTGCGACAGGCTGCCGAGATCGAGCGCCTCGAGCGTGAGCCCGAGCTGGAAGCGCGTGCGCCGGGTGTCGGTCGGCGCCTGCCAGCGCAGGTCGTCCAATGCGATCTCGCCCCCGAGGGCCGCGATGCGCGCGCCCTCCCGAAGCCGCAGCTCGCCGCCGGCGCTTTGAAAAGCCAGCCGCGCCGGTCCCAGGCCGATGCCGAAGAGCGCGCCGCCGTCGAGCCGCAGCGCGCTGTCCTGCGCCGCGGCGTCGACCGACCAGCGCAAGTCCCCCGCCAGGCCCGCCAACGTGAACCGCTGCCTCGGGTCCACCGCGTTGACGCCCGCGAACCCCAGCGCCATCGACTGCGCGCGGCCGTCGCGCAGCGCCAGCCTGGCGGTGGCGCGGCCGGACAGCAGCAGGTCGGGGAAGCCCGCGGGCGCCAGGAAACCGCTGAGGTAGCGATCGCGCGCCACGGCGAGGTCACCCAGCGACAGGTCCAGCGCCAGTTCGCGCAGGCTGGCGTCGGGCGCCAGCCGTGCCTGGCCGCTGGCCTGCAGCACCTCGCCGTCGCGCCAGGAGAATTCGGGCAGTTGCCAGCCGCCGCCGTCGCGCTGCTCCGCCACCACCGCCACGTCCACCGGGGTTTCCGGCAGCGTGGCGTAAAGGCCTTGCGCGAGGAACTCGCCGCCGCGGGTGCGCAGGTCCAAGGCAACCCGCTGGCGCCCGGCCTGTTCGCGGTAATCAATCGCCAGCGTGGCCTGCAGCCCCGCGGCCGCCAGCCAGCCGTCGGGCGTCTCCAGCCCGAGGTCATCCAGCGCCAGCTCCGCCGCCACCGCGAATGGCCCCGCCTCGGGCACCGAAATGTCGACGCGCCCCGCCAGTTCGCCGGCGGTCCACTGCCCGTCGCTCCAGAGCCCGGCGAGGAACTCACCCAGCCAGGCGACCGGGATGCGGGCCAGCTGCAGCCGGTGGCGATCGGGCGCCGCGGCGATCGATTCGTAGGAAATCCTGCGGGCGCCGAGCGCGAGTTCGGCGCGCGTGCCTGCCGGGGAAACCTCCAGCGACAGCGGATGCAGCGCGCCGCCGGCCACCTGCAGCGGCCCGTCGCAAGCCCAGCGGCCCGCGTCGTCGCGACGCAGCGGGCAGCGCCAGGCCAGGTCGCGGCCGCGATAGCCAAGCAGCGGGAATTCCGCGGTGTGCACGCGCATCTCCAGCGCCCCGGTGGCCGCGCCTTCGGCCCAGTCGAGCACCAGGTCCACGCCTTCCAGGGTGGCGACCCCGCTGCGCACTGCGTCCACCTGCACGCGCAGCACCTTCGCCTGCGCCGCCGGAAAGGCGAGCAGCAGGATGACCAGGAGCATCTTGCCGAGCGTGGCGGGTCGCCGCATGCTGCCAGCATAGTGGTTTTGCAAGCCGCGATTACACGGGAATCCCGATGAACCCCTGCCTGCTGCTGGTCGAAGACGATGCCGTCACCGCCGCCTTCCTCGCGCAGGCGCTGGCGCCGCTGCCGGTGCGACTGGTGGTGGCCGCCGACCTGGCGCAGGCCCGCGGCCTGGCGGACGGCAGCGAGGCACTCTGGTTGTTCGATGCATATTTGCCCGATGGCCGCGGCGACGATCTGCTGGGTTCGCTGCGTGCACGCGGCTGGCAAGTCCCCGCGCTGGCGCTGACGGCCGAGGATGACCCCGGGGTGCTGGCCGGCCTGAGGGCGGCCGGCTTCGTGGCCGTGCTCGCCAAACCCATTGGCGCGGCGGCGCTGCGTGAGGCGGTGGCGGCGGCGATGGCCAACCAGGCCAGCGTGTCCGCCCGCTCCACCTGGGATGATGCGGCCGCACTGTCGGCGCTGGGCGGCGAGCCGGGCGCCGTGCGCGAACTGCGGCGGCTGTTCCTGCGGGAGCTGCCCGTGCAGGCCGGCCTCATCGCCGCGGCGTGGTCCGCACGCGACGAGGCGCGGCTGGGCGCGCAGCTGCATCGGCTCAAGGCAAGCTGCGCCTTCGTGGGCGCCGCGGGCCTGCTCGATTCGGCGCGCGCCCTGCACGCCGCGCCAACCGACGCCAGTGCGCACTCGCGGTTCCAGGCCGACGCCGCGGCGATCCTCTCGGACGCGCCTCAGTCCTGACCCAGGCGCGCCAGTTCCGAAAGCAGGCCCCAGGACTTGAGCTTCTGCGGACCCAGGTGCACCTGCAGCACGCCGCGCAGGGCGCTGCGCAGCTCCGCCAGCTGTTCGGGCGGCGGCAGGCGGTCCGCGGCCAGCGCCATCAGCGCCGCGCCGCTGGTCGAGCCGGCATCGTGCGCGCGGTCACGCACCGGCCCGCGCTCGGCGTCCAGCCGGTAGCGTCCGGCCGGGTCGATGCGTTCGCCATCTTCCGACGCGTCGAGCGGCAGGCCGTAACCCAGCAATTCCAGCAAGTCGCGCTCGAAGCGACGCAGGGTCCAGGCCAGCGGCCCCGGCCCCGCCAGCTCGGCGCGCAGGTCGCCATAGCGGGCGTAAAGGTCCGGCGCCGGGTCCTGGCGCGGCAGCAGCCGCAGCACCAGCTCGTTGACGTAGAAAGCGGCCATCAGGGCGTCCCCCTGCAGCGCGGCGCCGGCATCCAGCGCCTCGGCCTGCACCAGCCGGGCCAGCTCGCCGCGCGGCAGGAAGTCGGCGCGGATCGACTGCAGCGGCTGCAGCGCGGCGCGCAGCGGGTGCCGCTTGGCGCCCTGCACGCCGCGCGCGACCACGGCGACGCGGCCGTGGTCGCGGGTCAGCAGTTCAACGATCAGGCTGGTCTCGCGCCAGGCCCGCGCATGCAGCACGAAGGCAGGCTGGGCCCGGACCTGCATGTCAGTCGCTGTAGCCGAACCGGCGCAGCGCGGCCTCGTCGTCCGACCAGCCCTCGCGCACCCGGCACCAGGTCTCGAGGAAGACCTTTCGGCCGAACAGCTCCTCCATGCCGCGCCGGGCACCGGTGCTGATCGCCTTCATGCGCTCGCCGCCCTTGCCGATCACGATGGGCTTCTGCCCTTCGCGCTCGACCCAGACCACGGCCGCGATCCGCAGCATCTCGCCGTCGAGCTCGAACTTCTCGATCTCGACCGTGGCCGAGTAAGGCAGCTCGTCGCCCAGGCGCAGCATCAGCTGCTCGCGCACCAGCTCGCCGGCCAGGAAACGCTCGCTGCGGTCGGTGATCTCGTCCTCGTCGTGCATCGGCGGCGCTTCTGGCACGTGCGCCAACAGCGTCTTGACCAGGCCTTCCAGGCCGCGCTTCTTGAGCGCCGACAGCGGATACACCGCGCTGAACTCGCGACCGGTCGTGACCTCGGCGATGAAGGGCAGCAGCGCGCCCTTGTCATTGATCTTGTCGACCTTGTTGATGACGAGGATGCAGGGCACGCCGGCCTCGTGAAGCGCGCGGTAGGCCAGCGCGTCGTCGTCGGTCCAGCGGCCGGCCTCGATCACCAGCATCGCCGCGTCCACGCCCTCGACCGCGCCGCGGGCCGCGCGGTTCATCATCCGGTTCATGGCGCGCTTCTGCTGGCCGTGGATGCCCGGGGTGTCGACCAGCAGCAGCTGGCCGTCGGGGAAGGTGGCGATGCCGAGCATGCGGTGGCGGGTGGTCTGCGGCCGCGGCGAAACGATGCTGACCTTGGCACCGACCATGGCGTTGACCAGGGTGGACTTGCCGACGTTCGGCCGGCCGATCACGGCGATGGTGCCGGCGCGGTGCGGCGCCGGGTCGTGCGGGGAATCGGTGTTCACTTGGTCTCCAGTCGCGCCAGCACGCGCTCGGCGGCGAGTTGTTCGGCGGCGCGCAGCGCGGGCCCCTCGGCCTGCTCGGCCAGTTCGGGATCGGTGGTTTCGCAGCTGACGACGAAGATGCGGGCGTGGTCGTCGCCGCGCGTCTCGAGCAGGCGATAGGCCGGGCGCGGCAACTGCCGGCCCTGTAGCCACTCCTGCAGGCGGGTCTTGGGATCCTTCTCGGCCTTGCCGGTCGGCAGTGACTCGATCAGGGGTTCGAACCACGGCATCACCGCGGCGCGGCAGGCCTCGAAGCCGGCGTCGAGATGGATCGCCGCGACCACGGCCTCCAGCGCGTCGGCCAGGATCGAATCGCGGCGGTGCCCGCCGCTCTTGAGCTCGCCGGGGCCCAGCTCGAGCCGGTCGCCCAGGCGGAGCTCGCGGGCAATGCCGGCCAGGGCGGACTCGCGCACCAGGGCGGCGCGCGCGCGGGTCAGGGTGCCCTCGTCGGCCTTGGGCCAGCGGGCGTGCAGCGCTTCGGCAACGACCAGGTTCACCAGGGCGTCGCCAAGGAACTCCAAGCGTTCGTTGTTCGGCGCCCCGGCGCTGCGGTGCCTGAGGGCCTGCTGCAGCAGTTCGGGGTGGCGAAAGGCGTGGTGCAGCCGATCAGCCACCCGCGCCCGGACCGTTGAGATCGACCACGTGCTCGAACTTGCCGACCACGTCGAGGTTGAAAAGCAGCGGCTTGCGCACTTCGTAGGACACCGTCATCTGCATGCCGCGGCCCTGGGCCGCCCGCTCGATCTTGATGTTCTCGCGCTCGACCGACTCGACGTAGGCGATGTTGAATCGACGATCGAGGTCCGCCCATGCCTGGGCCACGGTCTTGTTCGCGGAGCCCGACTCGGCCGCGTAGGCATCGACCGCCGCCTTCATGTTGTGGAACTCGCTGTACATCGGGAACAGCTTCATGGCCATCAGGGCAAAGAAGCCCACGACGACCAGGACCATGACGAAACTCATCAACGTGATGCCTTGCTGCTTGCGTACCATGGTCCTGTCCCCTGGGTGGTGGCCGTTCAGCGGATGGTATCGCCAATCCGGGTGTAGTCAAACGCCTCGTTGCAGAACCAGCCCGAGCAGTTGAGCCAGACCAGGAAGGCCTTGCCGACCAGGTTCTGTTCCGGCACGAAACCCCAGTAGCGGCTGTCTTCGCTCTGGTCACGGTTGTCGCCCATCACGAAGAAGTGGCCGGCCGGCACCACCCACTGGTTCTCGATGCGCGGGTCGCTGAAGCGGTTGTTCTCGAGGCTGGCGTGGCGGATCAGCGGCTGGCCGTCCTGGCCCGGCAGCTCCACCTCGAACAGGCTGGCACCGGTCATGGATCGACCCTGGCCACGCCCGATGTAGACGCCGGTCTCGCGCTTGGCGACGGCCACGTCGTTCACGTACAGCACCTGGTCCTTGAACGCGATGCGGTCACCCGGCAGGCCAACCACGCGCTTGATGTAGTCGGTGCCGGCCTTGGTGTCGTCGGGGCCGTAGCCCGGGTAGCGGAACACCACCACGTCGCCGCGCGCGGGCTGGCCCAGCGGGACGATCTTGGTGTTCGCCACCGGCAGGCGCAAGCCGTAGGTGAACTTGTTGACCAGGATGAAGTCGCCCACGAGCAGCGTCGGCATCATCGAGCTCGACGGGATCCGGAACGGCTCGGCGATGAAGCTGCGCAGGCCCAGCACCAGGAAGATGATCGGGAACAGCGACTTCGCGTACTCGACCACGATCGGGTCGGCGACGTCCTCGCCTTCGGCCTGCATCAGCTTGCGCTTGCGCGCGAACAGCAGGCTGTCGAGCAGCCAGACCAGGCCGGTGAGCGCGGCCAGCACGGTGAGGATCAGGGCAAGGTCGATTTTCACGCGTCGGGTTTCCTCGCGGCGGGGGCCGCTTACTTGTTGTCGGTCTGCAGCACGGCCAGGAACGCTTCCTGCGGGATCTCCACGCGGCCGACCTGCTTCATGCGCTTCTTGCCTTCTTTCTGCTTCTCGAGGAGCTTCTTCTTGCGGGTGGCGTCGCCGCCATAGCACTTGGCCAGCACGTTCTTGCGCATCGCCTTGACGGTGGAGCGCGAGATGATCTGCGAGCCGATCGCGGCCTGGATCGCGACGTCGAACATCTGCCGCGGGATCAGCTCGCGCATCTTCTCGCAGACCTCGCGGCCGCGCCGGTCGGCGTGGCTGCGGTGGACGATGGACGAGAGCGCATCGACCTTGTCGCCGTTGATCAGCGTGTCGATCAGCACGAACGGGCCGGCCTCGAAGCGCTCGAAGTGGTAGTCGAGCGAGGCATAGCCGCGCGACACCGACTTGAGCTTGTCGAAGAAGTCGAGCACCACCTCCGCCATCGGCAGCTCGTAGCTGATCTGCACCTGCGAGGCCATGTAGCTGATGCCGACCTGGCGGCCGCGCTTCTCCTCGCACAGCTTGATCACGCTGCCCACGTAATCGGGCGGCGTGAGGATGTTGGCGCGGATGATCGGCTCGCGGATCTCGGAAATCTTGGTCACCGGCGGCAGCTTCGACGGATTGTCGAGCGGCATGGTGCTGCCGTCGTTGAGCAGCACCTCGTAGACCACCGTGGGGGCCGTGGTGATGAGGTTGAGGTCGTACTCGCGCTCCAGGCGCTCCTGCACGATTTCCATGTGCAGCATGCCCAGGAAGCCGCAGCGGAAGCCGAAGCCCATGGCTTCGGAGCTCTCGGGCTCGAAGCGCAGCGCGGCGTCGTTCAGGCGCAGCTTCTCCAGCGCCTCGCGCAGCGAGGGATAGTCCTCGGCGTCCACCGGGAACAGGCCGGCGAACACGCGCGGCTGCATTTCCTGGAAGCCCGGCAGCGGGCCCGGCGCCGGGTCGTTGGCCAGGGTCAGCGTGTCGCCGACCGGCGCGCCGTGCACGTCTTTGATCGAGGCGTTGATCCAGCCCACCTCGCCCGCTCCCAGCTTCGGCAGGTCCTTGCGCTTGGGGGTGAACACGCCGACCTTGTCGACCAGGTGGGTGCGGCCGGTGGACATCACCAGCATCTTGTCGCCGGGCTTGATCTCGCCCTGCATCACGCGCACCAGCGACACCACGCCCAGGTAGTTGTCGAACCACGAATCGATGATCAGCGCCTGCAGCTTGTCGGTGTCGCGCGGCTTCGGCGGCGGGATGCGCTGCACGATCGCCTCGAGCACGTCCACCACGTTCAGGCCGGTCTTGGCGCTGATGGCCACGGCGTCGTCGGCGTCGATGCCGATCACGGCCTCGATCTCGGCCTTGACCTTGGGGATGTCGGCGGTGGGCAGGTCGATCTTGTTGATCACCGGCACCACCTCCAGGCCCTGCTCGACCGCGGTGTAGCAGTTCGCGACCGACTGGGCCTCGACGCCCTGGGCGGCGTCCACCACCAGCAGCGCGCCCTCGCAGGCGGCCAGCGAGCGGCTGACCTCGTAGCTGAAGTCGACGTGGCCCGGGGTGTCGATGAAGTTGAGCTGGTAGGTGACGCCGTCCTTCGCGGTGTAAGGCAGCGAAACGGACTGCGCCTTGATGGTGATGCCGCGCTCGCGCTCGATCGGGTTCGAGTCGAGCACCTGCGCCTCCATCTCGCGCGCCTGCAGGCCGCCACAGATCTGGATGATGCGATCGGCGAGCGTGGACTTGCCGTGGTCCACGTGGGCGATGATGGAGAAATTGCGGATGTGCTGCATGCGGGGGAAGGCTGCCGGTCGGTGGCGGTAAACGGCGGATTATCGCACAGCCCCCGGGGCCCGGCCCGCCACGGGGGCGGGCCGGCCTGCCTTCGGGCTCAGCGCAGCGTGAAGGCCACGAACCCGGTGCTGCGGGCGTTGCGCACCAGCAGGCGCACCTCGTCACCGGGCTTGAGGTCCTTCACGGCCGTATTGAAGGCGGCCACCGAACCGATGTCGACGCGGCCCACCTGCAGGATCACGTCGCCCGGCGCCAGCCCGGCCTGGCGGGCGGCCAGGCCCGTCACGCGCCCGACCAGCACGCCCTCGCCGGCCCGCAGGCCCAGCGCGGCGCGGGCTGAGGCATCGAGCTCCTCGACCACCACGCCCATCGCATTGCCGGCGGCCGGGGCCGGGGCGGCGCCCTGCCCGGCCGGTGCCGACGGCGCCGCCGCGGTGTCCAGCGCCGCCAGGGTCACGACCAGGTCCTGCGGCTTGCCGTCGCGCATCAGGGTGACGCTGGCGCGGCTGCCCGGGGGCAAGGCGCCCACCATCGGCGGAAGTTCGGCCGAGCGGCCGATCTCGCGGCCGTTGAAGCGGGTGATCACGTCGCCCGGGCGGATGCCGGCCTTGGCCGCGGCGCTGCCGTTCTCGACCGAATAGACGAAGGCGCCGACCGGGCGGTCGAGCCCGAATTCCGCGAGCCGCTCGCGATCGACGTCCTGGATGCGCACGCCGAGCTGGCCACGGACGACCTTGCCGGTGTCGCGCAGCTGGCGCACGGCATTCATCGCCACCTCGATCGGGATCGCGAAGCTGACGCCCATGTAGCCGCCGGAGTTGGAAAAGATCTGCGAGTTGATGCCGACCACCTCGCCGCGGGTGTTGAGCAGCGGGCCGCCGGAGTTGCCGCGGTTGATGGCCACGTCGGTCTGGATGAAGGGGACGTACTGCTGGCTGGGGTCCAGCGAGCGGCGGCCGACGCCGCTGACGACGCCGGCCGTGACCGAGTGCTCGAAGCCGAACGGCGAACCGATGGCCAGCACCCACTGGCCGGCCTTGAGCCCGCGGGAGTCGCCGATCTTGAGCACCGGCAGGCCGCGCCCGTCGACCTTGAGCAGGGCCACGTCGGACAGCGGGTCGCTGCCCACCAGTTCGGCCTTGAGCTCGTTGCGGTCGTTCAGGCGCACCACGATGTTGGTGGCCCCCTCGATCACATGGTGGTTGGTCAGCACGTAGCCATCAGCCGAAATGATGAAACCCGAGCCCTGCGACACGCCGCTGCGGGGCCCCTGCCCCGGGCGGCCCGGCATGCCGGGCTGGCCGAAGAAGCGGCGGAAGAACTCGGGCATGTCCTCGGGCATGGGCGGCGCGCCCTGGGCGGCGGCGTCTTCGTCGTCGCGGGCGTCGGCGCCGCCGATCGTGGCCTCGATGTTGACCACGGCGGGGCTCGTGCGTTCGACGAGGCGGGTGAAGTCGGGCAGTTGCACCAGCGGCGCGGTGTCGGCGGCGGCCTCCTGCGCGTGCGCGAAGCCAATCGGCAGCAGCAGGGCAAGGACGAGGACATGGCGGAACGAAAGGCTCATGGGCAATCACTCTTGCAGGGGTCGGGGGTGGCGACCGCGGCTGGCAGCAGCCGCGGCGCGGGCAAGTGGCGCTTGGAGACCAGCACGGCCAGGAAAGTTCCCGCCAGCAGGCCGGCGAGGGTCAGGCCATCGCGCGCGGCAGGCCAGGCGGCGCCCGCGGCGTAGCCCGCGAACGCGCCGAGCAGCAGGCCCAGCAGGGCGCGGCCATAGCCCAGCCAGGCCGCGCGCCGAAGGGCCTGGTCGTCCAGCGCCAGGCGATAGCGACTCCCCGCAACGGCGCCGGGCAGGCCGGCGCCCTCGAGCACGAACTCCCCGGCGGCCGTGGTGGCGAACAGGTTGCAGCGTCCGGCACAGCCGCCCTCGCAGCCGGTGCACTGGTCGCCGAGCAGGCGCAGGCTGAGCCGTCCGTCGGCCGTGCTGATGACTTCGACCTCGCGCTCAGCCATCGGAGTCCACCGCGCGAACCGTGCGCGCCAGATGGGCCACCGTGGCGGCGGGAACCTTGCCCAGCGCCAGGACGTGCCAGCCATCGACCTGGAAGGCATGCGCGTGCACGGCGCCCTGTCGGGTGGCGCTGGCGGCACGGAGCCGCGGGTCGGCCGGCTCGACGTAGACCGACACGCTGGCCAACCCGTCGCTGTAGAGCAGCTGCAGGCCGTCGGCATCGCGTCGCGTCGAGCGCAGCGCGAAGCCCGGCGGCGGCGACGGCACGCGCCAGTCGGGCGCCGCGGTGCGCGCGGCCGCAAGCGGGGCCACGGCGACCAGGCCACGGCTCGTTGACGGTTCAAGATCCTCGTCGCGGGGGCGCCGGCCGATCTCGAGCTCGGTGAAGGCGACCTGCTCGACCGCGACGCCGCGATCGTCCACCAGGTCCACCCGCAGCGGCAGGCCGGTCACCTGCTCCAGCCACAGCCGGTAGCCATAGCGCCAACGATCGGTGGCCAGGATGTCGATGCGCTGGGCCGCATGCCCGGCGACGCGGTCGCGGCCCGCCAACTGCACGCGATAGCCCGGCAGGTCGCCCGCGGCGGAAAGCGCGAGGGCCGGGCTCCAGCCGCCGTGCGCCGCCACCTCGAAGGCCAGCGGTCCCTGTTCGCCGCCCAGGCACATCACCTTGCGGCCATCGCGGATCACTTCGCGCGGCGCGCCGCCCAGCGCGACCAGGCGCTCGCGCTCGCGGTCGCCGTCGCGGCGATGGAACAGGCGCACGGTTTCAACGCGGCCGCCGGCGACGTGCACGAGCGTGCCCTGGTAGTCGAGGCCGCGCAGGGCCGGCTCGATCCGTGCCAGCCAGTCGCCGGCGCCCACTGCGGCGTGCAGCGGCGCCGCCAGCGCCAGCAGCAGGGCCAGCCAGGCGGCCCTCACTCGACGCGATCCCCCGGCGCGGGCGGCGCCTGGCCGGCCTCGGCCTCCTGGGTCACCACGTCCACGTACGGCAGGAAGCCACCGACGCCATCACCGGCCGCCAGCGCGTTGTGGCGCACCAGGTAGGCCTGCAGCGAACGTTCGCCGGCCACCGCCGGCGAGCGCGGCCAGGCCTTGCCGGCGGTCGGGCTGGTCAGCGGGAAATCGCGCACCGACGGCAGCGGCGACGACGGCGCGGAGGCCACCGTCGTCAGCGCGGGCAACACCGCCGACGGCATCGCGGGCGACGCGGGGGCAGCGACCGGCGCGGGCGCGGAG
>NZ_JALHQI010000073.1 GCF_022842045.1 Arenimonas sp.
GCACCGCCGCGAACAGTGCCGCCGTCGCCGGCAGCCCGGCCGGCACGGTGTAGAAGTCCTTCCACTGGTCGGCCAGCATGCCGCCGACTGCACCCGCCACTGCCTGCACAAGACCCATGACTTCATCTCCGCGTTTAGTGGCCAGTACGCTACCGGCCCTGCCCGCCAAACTATACATGCCGAACGGCACGGCGCAGGCGTCTGGCGGCGGTGGCGACAGGGCAGGGAAGTGCCTTGGCCAAGGAGCGCCGGGGTGGGCCCGCCGTCGCGGCCGGAGGCGCGGAAGAAATGCGTTTACCTAACATCCAACTTGGTGCGCCGGGTGCTTCCATCCGGCCAGGTCCCGGGACATCGCAGCATGCAGAACGGCAAGAAAGGTCTCTTGGCGCTGTTGCTCGGCGTGGCGGTATGGGTGTGTGGGTGCAGCACGCACATCGGCCCACCGGAAATCCAGGGCCCCCCGGCGATGGTGGACGACGACGGCACGCCGCGCTTTTGGCTGTTGACCAAACGCGAGGAGAGCCGGCAGGTGGCCACCAGCACGTCGCGCCGCAGTACCAGCACGCGCCTGGACACCTTCTTCCATTTCGACCTGCAGGTGATGGACCCGGCGACGGCACGCCCGCTTTGGAACAAGCGCCTGCTGACGCTCGGCGATCCCGACGCCCACGGCTACGGGCCGTCCCGGGTCATCGGTTCGGCGGCGAGTGCGCGGCTGATCGGGCAAGAGGGCGAGCGGGTGTGGCTGTTCGTGGATGAGTACCTGGTGGCCCTGCGCGCCTCCGACGGCGAGACACTGGCCACGTTCGAAACCATCGAGCAGGCCAATCCCGCGCTCAAGGGCCTGCTGCCGCGAGAGACCAAGCACTACGGCTTCGACCAAGGCCTGGTGTTCATGAGTGCCGACGCCCGCGCTTTCGTCCTGCGCGGGCCCGGGTTCCAGGCGCAGCCTTACGCCCCCGCCCCAAAAGTGGTCCCGCCGCCGGAACTCAAGGCCAATGGCAGCCCGAGGATCGCGCCGATGCTGCCGCCGATGGGCGAGATCCCGCTGCGGCTGGTGCAAACCCCCGCGGGCTGGCTGGGCCTGTATACCGAAGCCGAGGTCGCCGACGCCCTCGAGGACACCTGGGGCGACCATCTTCGTTACCCGTATTCGATCACCAACGACGGCAGCCTTGCGCGGCGCAGCTTCTGGCGCATGGAGGTCGCGGAGACGACCGACGCCTACGGCGAAAGCTTCCGGCACCTGGCGGGCGCGACGCCGGTCGCGGATTCCCCCGTGTTGCTTCGCGGGCGCTTCCTGAAGGTGATCGGCACGGAGGAACCGCGCGTGCTGGAGAACCCCGCGGGCTTGGCCGTCTGGCACGTCACCCGCATCGACGGCGACGGCAGGCTGGCGCTGACCCGCTTCAACGAGGACCTTGCGGCCATATGGACCGCCGAGCTGCCGCTGGCCGATACCAGCACGATCAACCCGGTGATGGTGTGGCCGCTGGAGGGCCGCCTGGTCCTGTTTGGCCGCGAAGAATCGACGGTGGATGGCGTCAGTCTCCGCGAGCCCCGGCTGGTCAGCCTTTCCCTGGTCGACGGTGCGTGGCAGGCCTGGGATGTCTCTGGCGAAACCACGCTGGCGAAGTGAAGCCGACGGCTGATCATGCCGCGGAGTCGGGCCAGGTGTTGTAATCGCGGACCTTGGCCGCCTCGAAGTGGTTCCGGCTCCGGCTATGATCCGCGTATCGCATCCGGGCGCCACGCGGCCGGCGGCCCCGCGCAGGAAACACGATAGCCATGGATCCGTACAAGTTCGCGATCCTGCTGGTGGGCCTGGCGCTGCTGGGCGCGGCGTGGGTGCCGCACCTGGTCAAGCGCAATCCGCTGACCTTGCCGATCCTGTATGTCGCGCTGGGCGCGCTTGTCTACACCTTGCCGCTTCCGCTGCCGCCGGCCGATCCGGTGCGCTATCCGGCCCTCACCGAGCGCCTGGCCGAACTGGCGGTGCTGGCGGCCCTGGTGGGCGTGGGCCTGCGCATCGACACGCGATTCGGCTGGCGTCGCTGGTCGCTGACGTGGCGGCTGCTCGGCATCACCATGCCGCTGACCATCCTGGCCGGCCTGTGGCTGGGCCAGGCCTGGCTCGGCTACAGCCTGGCCACCGCCATGCTGCTGGGCGCGGTGCTGGCGCCCACCGACCCGGTGCTGGCGGGCGACGTGCAGGTGCACGGCCCGGGCGAGGGCGGCGAGGACCCGGTGCGGTTCGCGCTGACGTCCGAGGCCGGGCTCAACGATGGCCTGGCCTTCCCGTTCGTCTGGCTGGCGGTCGCGCTGGCGCTGGCCTCGGGCGAGTCGCCGATGGACTGGGGCCGCTGGCTGGCGCTGGACGTGCTGTGGCGGGTGCTCGGCGGCGTGGGCATCGGGCTGCTGCTGGGCTACGCGCTGATGCACCTGATCTTCCGCAGCCGCGGCCAGATGTCGCTGTCACGCACCGGGGAAGGGCTGACGGCGCTGGCGATCACCCTGATCGTCTACGGCATCGCCGAGCTGTGCCATGCCTACGGCTTCCTGGCCGTGTTCGTCGCCGCGCTGGTGATCCGGCAGCTCGAGCGCGACCACGACTACCACGGCGTGCTCGACAGCTTCGCCCAGCAGCTCGAGAAGCTGCTGATGTCGGTGATGCTGCTGTTGCTGGGCGGCTCGCTGGCCAGCGGCGTGCTGGCGGCGCTGACCTGGGAAGGCGCGGTGTTCGCGGCGGTGTTCGTGCTGGGGGTCCGCCCGCTGGCCGGTTGGATCGGCCTCTGGGGCGCGCCGGTCTCGCGGGGCGACCGTTGGGCGATCGCGGTGTTCGGCGTGCGCGGCATCGGCTCGCTGTACTACCTCGCCTTCGCGATGAACCACGCCTACTTCCGCGACGCCCGCGAACTCTGGGCGGTGGTGGTGATGGTGGTGGTGCTGTCGATCCTGCTGCACGGGCTGACGGCGAGCGGGGTGATGGCGTGGCTGGACCGGCGGCGGCGCGGGGAGGCGCCGAAGTAGCGCCGGCGCCAACGGCAGCCAGAGCAAGCGGCAGACGCGTAACGCGGGCGCTCTCGACAGCGTTGCGGCTTGCGCATGAGAATGCGCGCATCATGCGAACCTTCGTCCTCCGCGCCCGCGCCGCCCCCACCGACCCGCAGAAGCTGCTGGCAGGCGTGGGCCAGGAAGCCCACACCGAGATCCTGGCGCACACGCTGATGAACGCCATCTTCGTGGCCCAGTCGCACCGGGCGGACGTGGTCGTTTACCTCGTGCTGGAGAGCACGCAGGACTATTCGCGCACCGTCCGCTTCGAGGCCGCGGCCATGCACGCCATCGGCGGCTTCGACGAGCGGGCGCTGCTGGGCAAGGTGGCCGCCGCGCTCGACGCCTCGCGCGGCATGGGCAAGGAGGAGTCGCGGCCGGTGGAGTCGGGCGTCACGGTGCGCACCATCAGCTTCGAGAAACTGGTGCAGGAACTGGCCACCGACCATCAGCTCTTCGTGATGGATCCCAAGGGCACGGCCATTCGCGAGCAAGCCTTTGGCGAGAGCCCGTGCTTCCTGCTCACCGACCACATCCCGATGCCCAAGAACACCTTCCACACCCTCGACCGCCTCGGCACGAAGCGGATCTCGCTGGGCCGGAAGATGCTGTTCGCGTCGCAGTGCGTCGTGCTGATCCACCACGCGCTCGACGAGCGCTAGCGACCCGTGGCTAAGCTAGACTTTGCCGAACCCCCGCCGGAGATGTTCGCTTGAGCCGAGAAGACTTCATCGCCGTTGCCACCCGATTGTTCGTGGTTTACCTGGCTTACCGTATCTTCGGTTCCGCGCCGGCCATGCTGCAGATGCTGCAGATGGATGGCGAACTGGGTTGGAACTACTGGACGGTGTCGTTCATCGTCTTGCTCGTCTTGGGTGCGGGGGTCTGCTTGCTCCTTTGGTACTTCCCGCTCACGATCGCCCGCAAGCTGCTGCCGGTGATGCACGAGCCGCGCTCCGAGAAGGCGGTGGACGCGCCGGTCGCGCTGTCGATTGGCCTGACCCTGATCGGCATCTGGGTGCTGGCCTACGGCCTGGTCGACCTGACCTTCTGGATGACGTTGTGGCTTCGGACGCGGCAGCAGGGCTACATCGACTACCAGTGGAGCCCTGAGCAGATCGCCAACGTGGTCTCCACTGGCGTCGAGATCGCGATTGGCCTGTGGCTGATCCTCGGCAATGGTGGCCTCCGCCGCCTGATATATCGGTTCCGCTACGGCCAGGCCTAGGGCCGCGTCGCCAGGAAATTCACGCGCAGTTCCGAGGACGAGCCGAGCGGTGCCCGGTGCGAGCCATCGGGTTGCGCCCGCAAGTCGTAGAGACCCGTCGGTGCCACCAGTGCGGCGCGGGACAGGCCGGTGCCGGCGTCCAGGCTGATCACACGCAGATGGGAGGCGTCCTTCTGCGGGAAGGCGTCGAAGTAGGCCTTGGCGTCGCCTGCCAGGGACAGCTTGCCGATGCAAATTCCGTCTTCCACGGCGAAGGTAACGGTGCCGGCGATAGGCTGGCCGCGGAAGCGTCCCTCGTAGCGGGTGGCGTGCACCGGGCACCCGGCGGGCACCAGGTCCGCGGGCACTGCCATGTGCGGAGCGGCCAGCATGCTCGCCGACTGTTCAATCGACGAGACCCACAGGGTGTTCGACAGCAGGCTCACGGCGGTCTGTTCGGCCGCCGGCAGGTCGGGCCAGGTGACCAGCGCGCTGCGGGCGCCCAGCGTGACGCCTGCGTGCTGGGCGCGGCGGCGACCGTCCTGGTCGGTCAGCGTGCGCCAGCCCAGGCCGATGGCGTAATCGTCGTCTCTAACTTCGCGACCGTCGTTGAGTCGCGCGGGCTCGAGCATCGCCTGGAAGCGCGCGACGGGCACGATGTCGCCGGCCATCATGCGCCCGCCGAACTCGGCGACTGCAGAAGGCGTGCCCGAGTAACCGCCACCGGCCCAGGTGTAGCTTGAGTCATGCGCAGGCGCCGGCGTGGGGCGTCCGCCTTCGAACTGGTAGGTGCGCGTGGCGCGCGGGTCGCTTCGGTTGTCGCCGTCCACGCCGATGGCGAGGTCGCGGGTCACGTGCCGCGTGACGTACTCGGGAAAGCGCTGCCCGGACCGGGCCTCGATCACGGCGCTCATCAGCGTGTATCCCCACGAGGAATAGTGGTAGCGCTCGCCGGGCGCCGACAGCAGTTGGCGCCCGCGCACCAGGCCCGCGGCCTCGCGGGCCGTGGCGTAGGCGACGCTGCCGCGATCGGCGTCGCGGTCCTGGTAATGCGGCACGCCGGCGGTGTGCGCGGCGAGTTGGCGCACGCTCAGCGCAGGCCATTCCGGGTCGACGCCCTCCCAGAGCGCGGCCACGGGCGCGTCGAGGTCCAGCTTGCCGTCTTCGGCCAGCCGCGCCGCCGCCGCCACGGCCACCAGCTTGGAAACGCTGGCCAGCCGGAACCGCGTGTCCGCGTCCACCGGCGTGCCGGCGGCAAGATCGCGCCAGCCCGCCGAGCCGCGCCAGGTGATGCGACCGCCTTGCCAGATCGCGGCGCCCATGCCCGGCACGCCGGTGATGTCGACCAGCTCGTCGAGCAGGCGCTGCGACCGTTGCCCGGGATCCGGCGCTGCAGGGACGCTCGGTGCGGACGACAGGGCGAGAATCGCCAGGGTCAGTGCGTGGAGCGGGCCAAGGCTTGTCATGCGGACTCGTTCGGTGGGCTTGCACTACAGAACGCCGCCGCTCGGATCGCGTTGACAGATGACTATCGGTTCCGGCCACGACCGAATGGCCCGCTGCCGGATAACGAAAGGCAATCACTCAGTGCAAGGCTTCGCCTGAAGCACCGTGGTCAACCGGTCCGTCTGGGTGGCGAAAACGTCTGCTCGCCCATCCGCCTGGTCTCATTGACTTGCCCAGTACAGCGTGTCGCCATCGGCGCTGAAGGCGGGCGTGAAGTCCATGCCGGGCGCGTTGAACGGTGACGGCAGCCGGATCGCTTCCGACCAGCCCTCGTCGCGGCGCACCACGGCGAACAGATCCGGCTCGCGCAGGTCGCCGCGCACGCTCCAGAAAAGCGCGATGCGACCATCCGGCGAGAAGGTCAGGTCGCCCTGCACCCGGCCTTCGTTGAAGGGCGCGGGCATTGCCTGGGCCGGGCCGATGCCGTCGGCCAGCACCGGGGCGCGGTAGATCGCGAGGGGCTCGGGCCCGCCGGGGCGCGTGCTATTGAAGTACAGCGTGCCGCCGTGGACTTCGGGGCCCAACTCCTCGCCCGGGCTCGAGGCGGCGGCGAGATGTTCGGGCTCGCCGATGCGGCCTTCGACGATCCGCGCGCGCCACAGGTCCATGTCCTTGCGGTCGTCCGCGCGGGAAGGCGCGGGGCGATCGGAAACGAAGTACAGCCAGGCGCCGTCCGGCGTCAGCCACGGATCGGAGTCGCGGCCGCCGGGGCGCGGTGCGAACACGGGTTCGGGCGCCGACCATTCGCCGTTCTCGAGCGTCGCCATCAGCACCTGCGCGCTTTCGAAATCGCCGGTCGGCGAGCGGCCGAAGACCAGTCGGCGGCCGTCGGCGGCCAGCGAGAGGTTGTAGTCGTTGGCGTCCGTGGACAGCCAGCTTGTGCCGGTGCGCGTCGGCGCAGCCGGGCCCGGGTCGCCGGGCTGATGGGGTGCGACCTCGGCCGCAGCAACGGACAGGGTGAGCAGCAGACCGGCGGTGAAGGACATCGGGGTTACCTTGAAAGGGCAAAGGCGCGCAGTGTCACCCGGCGCGCAGGACGTCGCCCGGGGCGTCCGGCCTACGGACTTTCGTCACGGGCCGGCGCCAATCCGGCGGCGGGCACGGCCGTCCCGTCCACCTTCTGCTGCAACTGCATTAGCAGCGGATCGCCCGGCGCGATAGCCAGTGCGCGTGCGGTCAGCCGCCGTGCGGCCGGCAGCTCGCCCCGTTCGTAGCGCGCCTGCGCCAGCGCCGAAAGCAGGTCGGCGTCGGACGCGCCCGTCGTCTCCAGCCAGTCCTCGAATTCGGCGATGCGCCCGCGGTCGGGTCCGTTCGCCAAGGCCATGGGTACCGCGTAGTAAGCGTTGAACAGGCCGCAGTCGGCTTGTTCGGGCGGGGCAGGGCAGCGCGCGTCGTAAGCGGCGATGGCGGCGTCCAGGCCGTCCTTCGCCGCCGCGGCGCCCATGGCGTCGGCCACGGCGGGCGCAGCGACGATGCGGGCAATCCGGTCCAGGCCAACGTCCCGCGCCGACGCGCCGATCCACTTGCCGCCGATGGCGACGCCTTCGATGCGCGTGGTGTTCGCAATGTCGGCGAGCGGGTCGCCCTGCACCAGCACCAGGTCGGCCAGCGCGCCGGTGCGCACCACGCCCAGATCGTCCCGCCCCATAAAACGCGCGGCGCCGCTCGTTGCCGCTTTGAGTGCCGCCAGCGGCGGAAGCCCGGCCTCGACCATCAGCGCGAGCTCTTCATGCAGGCTGCTGCCGGGGAAGACGTAGGGCATGATCGTGTCACTGCCGGCCAGCAGCGGCACGCCGGCCGCATGAAGATCGCGGGTCCGCGCAAGGCAGTAGGCATCGCGCCGTTCGTTCACGGCGAAGTCGGCGGCCACGGCTTCGGGATCGTCCTTCGGCCACCACGAGGCCCAGAAGCCCTGCATCCAGGCAGGCACCAGGCGCATGCGCGGGTCGGGCGGTGCGTCGGCGTCGAGCCGGCCCTTGCGCGCCCGCCACAGGATGCACGTGGGCGTTTGCCAGGTGTCGTTGCGTTTGAGTATCTCCGCGAGCGCAGCGAACTGGGCCGGGTCGAAGTCGTCGTAGGCGGCGTGGTGGATGGCCGCGGTCTCCTGGCGCTTGGCGCCGGGAATGCCCTCGTTGTAGGACAGGTCCTGGTGGTAGGCCAGCCAGCGCGCGTGCAGCGCAGCCGGATCCCGCGCGGTCCACACCATCATCGAATGGAGGTGCTCGAAGCTGCGCTGCGTGCCGCCCTCGGAAACTTCGCGCCAGTCCATGTCGATCGGCACGTGGCCTTCGATGCGCACGCCGGCCCGGCGCGCCTCGTCGCGAAGCGCGAGATAGGCGGCTTTCGGCACCTGGTCGTAGACCTTGAGGAAATCTGCGCGCGAGGCCGCCACCAGCCGCACCGTTTCGCGGGCGCTGGCCTCGTCCACCACCTTCATGGCGGGTGGACTGGCGGGCGCGGGTCCGTCCACCAGCGGGCTGGCCAGGAACACGCGCGGCGCGGCCAGCGTGCCTTCGATGCCCTTGGCACGGGTGGCGTACTGCCCGGAATAGCCGCGCATCTGCCGCAGGCCGGTCACGCCGTGCAGGGTGAACACCGGCAGCGTGGCCTCGTCGTACCAATGCGCATGCATGTCCCAGAGGCCAGGCATCAGCCAGCGGCCGCGGCCATCCACGCGCGCGGCGCCCGGGGGACGGGCGCGCTGGCCGGCAGGATGGATGGCGACGATGCGATCACCTGCCACGAACACGTCCTGCGGCGACCGGCGCCGCCCGTCGACGGTGTCGACCACGTTCACGGATTCGAACACCAGCGTGGTGCCCGCGGGGCCCTCGAGGCTGGCGCAACCGGTGGCCATCGCCGCAGCGAGCATGAAGCCGGCGGGCAGGCGGGCGGGATTCGTCATCGTCCTGATCTCCGATTCAATCGTGCAGGCCGGGCCGTCTTGTGATTGCCGGCGTTTGGCTTGCTGCGTCAGCGCCTCACCAGCTCCACGCGACGGTTCCTGGCCCGGCCTTCTTCGGTGGCGTTGTCGGCAACGGGCTTGCCGAGGCCTTCGCCGCGGGCGGACAGCCGCGCCTCGTCGATGCCGTGGTCCTCCACCAGCGAGGTCACCACCGCATCCGCCCGCCGCTGCGACAGCTTCAGGTTGGCGGCGGCGTCGCCCACGTTGTCGGTGTGGCCGACCACGTCGAGCTTCAGCGCGGGCTGGGCCTGCAGCAGCTTGGCGATCTGGGCGATGGTTTCCACCGACTCGGGCTTGAGCGAGGACTTGTTGGTGTCGAACTGGATGCCGTACAGCGCGATGCGGCCGTCGGCGTCCAGGGCCTTGGCCATGTCGTCCGAGCTCACCGTGACCATCTTGCGCTCGCGGGCCTTGGGCGACACCGCCACCACCAGCACCGCGGTGCGGTCGTGCAGGGCGTTGCAGTAGGTGCGGTCGCCGACCTGGAAGGCAACGATGCCCAGGGTGCGCTCGCCGCCGCTGCCGTCGGGCAGGGTGGCCAGGGCGTAGTGCTGCTCGCGCGGGGTGGAGCCGCTGGCGCACCAGCCGTTGCTGAAATCGGCGTCCTTCAGGCGGGCCTGCGGGTAGAGCTGCTCGATCAGGCCCTGGTTGCCGCCGCCGTGGTCGTTGCCGTTGAGGTCGCCGCCGCAGTCGGTGTCGCTGCAGCGATACAGCGCCTGGCCGCCGCCTTCCTCCACCAGGTCCAGGTAGTTGCGCAGCACCTCCAGCGGCGAGCGGTCGGCGGGGGCGATGTAGAGCAGGCGCACGTATTCGCCCTCGACCTCGCGCTGGGTCTCGGCGCGGAAGACGTTGTTGTTGTGGGCGTCGGTCTGGTCGGGCACGCGCTTGAGCACCGAGGCCGGGAACTTCACGGCGTCGAAGCCGCGCTGCTCGAAGCTGACGATGAAGCTGCCCTCGTAGCGCTTGAGCCAGGCCGGGTCCCGGGCCCCGTCGATGTCGACGGTGGGCTCGGTGGCGTCGCCCCAGGCGTGGGTGGCGGCGAACAGCAGGCAAAGCAGGGCGGTCAGACGGCGCATCGGGCGGTCCTCGGGTGGGTGGCTATTCACGCCATAACGTAGCGGGCCCCGGCCAAGGGACAGCGAAAACTCGCCTTGGCCGGTCACGCGCCGCCCGTATACTGGCCGTCCTTGCCCCCGCCGCGGAACCCACCATGATCGCCGGAATGTCCATCGTCCTCATCGCCCTGCTGGGTGCCGTCGGCCTCGTCGCCGTGGCCCTGTTCTTCTGGGTCATCGCCCTGCGCCGGGTGGTCCCGGTGAACGAGGTCCACATCATCCAGACCCGCAACAACACGGTCTCGTACGGCAAGGGCTTCGACAGCAATACCTACTACGAGTGGCCCTCGCGCCTGCCGCTGGTCGGCCTGACCCGCGTGACGCTGCCGGTCTCGAACTTCTCGATCGACCTGCCGGACTACGCGGCCTACGACAAGGAGCGCGTGCCCTTCCTGGTGCACGTGATGGCCTTCTTCCGCATCAGCGACTCCAACACCGCCGCCCAGCGCGTGGCCTCGTTCGACGAGCTCAAGCAGCAGCTCACGGCCATCGTGCAGGGCTCGGTGCGCACCGTGCTGGCCGCGCACGAGATCGACCAGATCATGCTCGACCGCAGCCGCTTCGGCGAAGCCTTCACCAAGGAAGTGCAGCCGCAGCTGGGCGGCTGGGGCGTGGAGGCCATCAAGAACATCGAGCTGATGGACATCCGCGACAGCAAGGACAGCGACGTCATCCACAACATCATGGCCAAGCGCACCTCGGGCATCGAGCGCGAGTCGCGCCTGGTGGTGGCCGACAACAGCCGCCAGGCCGAGATGGCCGAGATCGCCGCCAAGCGCGAGATCGAAATGTCGCGCCAGCTGGCCGCCGAGCAGGTGGGCCTGCGCACGGCCGAGAAGGACAAGAACGTGGGCGTGGCCAACGAGCAGGCTTCGCAGCAGGTGAAGGTGCAGCAGCGCGAGACCGCGGCCAAGGAAATGGACGTGGTGCAGGTCAAGAACGTGCGCGGCGCCGAGATCGCCCGCGAGGTGGCGGTGATCACCGCCGCCCAGGCCAAGGAAGTGGCCATCGTCGAGGCCGACGCCGCCAAGCAGGTGGCCGTGGTCTCGGCCGAGGGCAACAAGCAGGTGTCCATCGTCGTGGCCGAGGGCCAGAAGCAGCAGACCGTGCTGACCGCCGAAGGCCAGCTGGAGGCCGCCCGCCGCAACGCCGAGGGCATCGCGCTGGAAGGTAACGCGAAGGGCCAGGCCGAGACCGCCATCCTGATGGCGCCGGTGGACGCGCAGATCAAGCTGGCCGAGAAGATCGGCAGCGACCAGGGCTACCAGAACTACCTGCTGGGCATCCGCAACATCGAGGCCGCGCAGGCCGTGGGCATGGCCCAGGCCGAGGCGCTCAAGACCGCCGACGTGAAGGTGATTTCCAACGCCGGAACCCCGGGCAAGGGCCTGTCGGGCGTGATGGACCTGTTCTCGGCCGACGGCGGCACCGCCATCGCCAGCATGCTCGAGGGCCTGGCGCAGTCGCCCGAGGGCAAGAAGATGCTGGAGAAGTTCGTCAACAAGTCCGGCGACAAGCCCGACTCGAAGGGTTGAGCCCCGGGTTCACCTTCCAAGGAGCGTTGCCATGAGCTGGCTCATCCTGATCCTGGCCGGGCTGTTCGAAGTCGCCTGGGCGGTTGGCCTGAAGTACACCGAGGGCTTCACCAAACCCTGGCCCACGCTGGGCACCGTGGCGGCGATGCTGGTCAGTATCTGGCTGCTGGGCGTCGCGATGAAGGACCTGCCGCTGGGCACGGCCTACGCGGTGTGGGTGGGGGTGGGCGCGGTAGGCACGGCCATCCTGGGCATCGTGCTGTTCAACGAGCCGGCCAATGCCGGCCGGCTGGTCAGCCTGGCGCTGATCCTGGCCGGCATCATCGGCCTGAAGCTGGCCACGCCGGGCTGAGGAGTTCCGATGGTTCGTTCCACCGCCGTGCGCCCGCTGGCGCACCAGGCGGCCGCTGCGTGGATGCAGGGCCTGGCCCAGGGGAATCGCGTGACGTCATTCGAGAGCGCCGCCACCTTCATGCTGCCGTTCCGCGGCCATCGCTTGCACGGGCGGCGGGGCGGGCAGGGCGGCGCGCTGTTCCTGATCCATGGTTTCCCGACCTCGGGCCGCGACTGGCGCGGAGTGTGGCCGGCGCTGGCGCAGTCGCATGAACTGTTCGCGCTGGACATGCTGGGCTTCGGCGCGTCGGCCAAGCCGCGCGACTTCGACTATTCCATTTCAGCTTCGGCCGACCAGTGGGTGGCGCTGGCCGAGGCCACCGGCGTGCGCGAAGTCGCGATCCTGGCCCACGACTACGGCAACACCGTCGCGCAGGAGCTGCTGGCGCGGCAGCGCGAGGGCGGGCTGCGTTTTCGCATTACGTCGGTGTTGTTCCTCAACGGCGGCCTGTTCCCCGAGGCCACGCGCCCGCTGCGGATCCAGCGCCTGGTGGCCGGGCCGCTGGGTCCGCTGCTGGTGCGCTTGGTTCGCGAAGGGCGCTTCAAGGCCAGCCTGCAGCGCATCTGCGCCCGGCCCTGGCCCGAGGGTGAACTCGACGAGGCCTGGCAGGCGCTCACCCGCGCCGGCGGAAAAGCGGTGATGCCCAAGCTGCTGCGCTACATCGCCGAGCGCCGCGAACACCGTGCGCGCTGGGTCGGCGCGCTGCAGCAGGGCGGCGTGCCGGTCGCGCTCATCAATGGCATCGAGGACCCCATCTCGGGGGCAGGCATCGTGGCCCGTTGGCGCGAGCTGCTGCCGGGGTCGCGCGTGGTGGAATTGCCGGGCGTCGGCCACTACCCGCAGGTCGAGGCCCCCGAGCGCGTCATCGAAGCGCTGGCGTCCCTTCGCAGCCTCTCGCCCGGGCAGTTTTGACGAATCGCGGCGTCGCGGTCATTCAATGACCACGACCGGCGAGAACCCGCCGTAGATCATCCGCGCACCGTCGAAGGGCATCGGGTTGGCCGCCGGATCCATGCGCGGGTCGGCCATCATCTTTTCCATGGCCGCGTCGCAGGTGGCGCGATCGGGCCACTCGATCCACGAGAACACCACGGTCTCGTCGTCCTGGCACTTCACCGCACCGAAGAAGTCGGTCTGCTTGCCGCGCGGCACGTCCTCGCCCCAGCACTCCAGGATGCGCAGCGCACCGAACTCGATGAACAGCGGGTCGAACTGGCGGGCGTGGTCGATGAACTTCTGTTTGTTGGCGTTCGGCACGGCGATCACGAATCCTTGGACGTAGTTCATGGCGCGACTCCGGGGGGGGCAAGGGAAAGTGAGCCTAGCGCCGCATGCCCCACGCCGCCACTGACGGCCCGTCACGCGCCTCCGACGGGTGGCCGGATGGAATGAGGGCTCTCACCACCGGAGCCTCGCGATGACCCGGGTAACAGCCGTGCTTTGCCTGTTCATCCTCGCGTTGCCCGGAACGACCTCGGCCGCCCCGGAGCCCTCGATGAAAACCCTGATGCGCTTCGATGGCGCCCCCGAGGAGCCGCGCTGGGTGGCGGTGAACGACGGCGTCATGGGCGGGCGCTCCAGCGGCGGGCCGGAAGTGGCGGCGGGCCAGCTG
>NZ_JALHQI010000074.1 GCF_022842045.1 Arenimonas sp.
CCGGGCGCCCACGTGCGCCGCGCGGGCGAGGACGTCGCCGTCGGCGACCGCGTGCTGGCCGCCGGCGCCGTGCTCACGCCGGCGCAGTTGAGCCTCGCCGCCGCGCTCGGCCACGACGGGCTCGAGGTCCACCGCCGCCCCACCGTCGCCGTGTTCACTACCGGCGATGAACTGCGCCCGCCGGGCCAGCCGCTGGCACCCGGCGAAATCCACGACAGCAACCGCGTCCTGCTGCAGACCCTGCTGATGGCCGAAGGCCTGGAGCCCGTGGCCTGGCCGGTGCTGCCCGATGACCCGGAGCGCATGCGCACCGCGCTGCGCGATGCCGCGTTCTCGTTCGACCTGGTGATCACCTGCGGCGGCGTCTCGGCCGGCGAGAAGGACCACCTGCCGGCGCTGTTGCGCGAGCAGGGCGAGGTCTATTTCTGGAAGGTGCGCATGAAGCCGGGCATGCCGGTCCTGTTCGGCCGCCTCGGCGAAGCGCTGGTGCTGGGGCTGCCGGGCAACCCGGTGTCGGTGCTGGCCACTTTCCTCACGCTGGGACGCTGCCTGCTCGACGGACTGCAGGGGCGCCGCGCGCCGCGCGCATCGCTGCGCGCCGAGCTGCTGACGCCGATCGCCAAGCCGCATGCGCGCCTGGAGTTCATGCGCGGCAACCTCTCATGCAGCGAATCCGGGCAGCTGCAGGTGCAACCCAACCCGGCCGTGGCCTCGCACCGCCTGCGCGGCGCCGCCGATGCCAACGCGCTGATCCAGCTGCCCGAAGGCGCGGCCGACTACGCTGCCGGCGACCGCGTCGACGTGCTGGCCTTCGGCGGCCTCGCCGGGATCTAGTTCGCGCGCGCGGCCGGAGCGTGGCCGATCGCGGCGCGCACCCATGGGAAGGCCTTGCCGGCTTCGAGCAGCGAACCACCGAGCAGGCCGGCGCCCATCGCCAGCATCGCGTCGGCCGCGGCCGGCAGCCCGAAGCCAAAGAGCTCGCGCAGCGCCGGAATCGCCACGCAGGCCAGCACCACGCCGGAGGCCACGCCGGCGATCGCCCAGAACGCGTAGCGTCGGTGCGGGGCCGGCCGGAACGCGCTGCGCCGGCTGGCGTTGCTGCGCACCAGCATCAGGTTGCCGGCGGTCAGGGCCAGGAACGCCAGCGTGCGGGCGTCGTCGGCAGCGCCTTCGCCGCGCAGCGCAAACACGTACACGCCCAGGCACGCCGCCAGCAGCGCCAGCCCCTGCGCGAGCCCGACCCAAAGCTGGCGGGCGCCGACCAGCGGCTCCGACAGGGGCCGCGGTGCCTGTCGCATGGCGTCCGGTTCGGCGGGCTCGTTCTCGAAGGCCACCGAGCACATCGGGTCGATGATCATCTCCACCAGCACCACGTGCGGCGGCAGCAGCAGCGGCGGCAGCCCCATCAGCAGCGGCAGCATCGCCAGCCCCGCGATCGGGATGTGGATGGCGACGATGTACAGCATCACCTTGCGCAGGTTGTCGAAGATGCGCCGGCCCACGGCCACCGCCGCCACGATGCCGCCGAAGTCCTCGTCCAGCAGCACCATCGCCGCCGCCTCGCGGGCGACGTCGCTGCCACGCCGGCCCATCGCGATGCCGATGTGCGCGGCCTTGAGCGCGGGCGCGTCGTTGACGCCGTCGCCGGTCATCGCCACCACGTCGCCGCGGGCCTTGAAGGCTTCGACCAGGCGCAGCTTCTGCTCGGGCCGGATGCGCGCGAACACGTGGGTGCGCGCAAGGGCGTCGCCCAGCGCCGCGTCGTCCATCGCGTCGAGTTCGGGCCCGGTGATCGCGCCCGCGCCTGCGTCGATGCCGGCCTGGCGGGCGATGGCGCAGGCCGTGGCAGGGAAGTCGCCGGTGATCATGTTCACCGCCAGGCCGGCGCGACGCGCCTCGGCGATGGCAGTGGGAACGGAGGGCCGCAGTGGGTCCTCGAACGCGACCAGGCCCAGCCAGCGGAACGCGACGTCGTGCGGATCATCCGGCAGCACTTCGCCTCGGTGGTCGCCGGCGGCCACCGCCAGCACGCGCAGGCCATCGGCGGCCAGCGCCGCCACGCGCGCCATCCAGCGTGCCTTTTCGGCCACGGGCAGGTGGCACAGGTCGGCGACGGCTTCCGGCGCGCCCTTGCTGGCGAAGGCGTGGTGGCCGGGCTGCGTCCGCCAGGCCTGCGACATCGCCAGCAGGTAGGGCGTCAGGCCGTAGTGCCGACCCAGCGACCAGTCGGCATTCAGGGGATCGCGGCCCTCAAGCGCAGCCAGCGACAACTCGCCGACCGCGCGGTCCATCGGATCGAAGCTTTGCGGGCGCGTGGCCAGGAAGGCGTGGTCGAGCAGGGCGCGCTGCGCGGCGTCCAGCGCCATCGGCGAGCCGTCCACGACGAGGATGTCGCCGCCGGCATCCAGGCGGCGGATGCGCATGCGGTTCTCGGTCAGGGTGCCGGTCTTGTCCACGCACAGCACGGTCGCCGCGCCCAGGGTCTCGATCACCGCTGAGCGCCGCGCCAGCACCTTCACCTTCGCCAGGCGCCAGGCGCCGATGGCGAAGAACACCGTCAGCACCAGCGGGAACTCCTCCGGCAGCAGGCCCATCGCCAGCGCGATCGAGCCGAGCAGGCCGTCCACCCATTCGCCGCGCACCAGGCCGTGGAAAAGCAGCATCGCCAGGCTCACGAACGCGGCGAACAGCCCGAAGAGGCGCACCAGTCGCCGCGTGTTGAGCTGCAGCCGCGTGGCCTCGGTCTCGATCACCGCCAGCGAGCGGCCGATCTGGCCGGCGCGCGTTGAAAGGCCGGTGGCGGTGATGTGCAGGCGGCCGTCGCCTGCGGTCACCAGCGTGCCGGAATAGGCGAAAGGCTGGTCGTCGCCGCCTGGGTCGGCGCCGTCGGGGTCGCCTTCGCGCACCGCCCGTTTGGCCACCGGCACGCTTTCGCCGGTCAGCAGCGACTCATCCACCGTGAGTCCGCGGCAGGCCTGAAGTACGCCATCGGCGGCGATGCGTTCACCTTCCTCGACCAGCAGCAGGTCACCGGGCACCACCTCCGCGCCGGGAATGCGAACCGCGTCGCCGTTGCGCAGCACCGTCGCCACCGGCGCCCCCAGGGCCTGCAGCGCCTGCAGCGCACGCTCGCCGCGGCGTTCCTGCATCACCACCAGGCCGATCGTCAGCAGCGCGAAGGCGCCGAGCAGCAAGCCTTCGCCCAGGTCGCCCAGCAGCACGTAGCTGGCCGCGGCCAGCACCAACAGCAGGAACATCGGCTCGGTCAGCACCTCGCGGACGATGCGCGCCAGGCTGCGCGGCTTCGGCGCGGGCAGGGCGTTGGGTCCGAACTTCGCGAGGCGGCGGGCGGCCTCCTGCGGGTCCAGTCCGGTGGCCGGGGTCGGGGACAGCGAGTCGGGCATCGGGGCGGTCCGGGTCATCGGCGTCGAAGCCAGCAGGCCTGATTGCAGCAGGTTCGCCGGTGCCGTCCATTGACAGCCGTCAAGCGCCTGCCTGGCGCGGGGGCAGGGCGCTAGACTGGCGCCATGGACGAGATCGAGGAAATCGGGCCCGCCGAAGCCCTGCGCCGGCAGCAGGCCGGCGCCCGGCTGGTGGACGTGCGCGAGCCCGGGGAACATGCGCTGGGGCTGCCGCGCGACGCATTGGCGGTGCCGCGTGCGGCGCTGGAAGCCGCCCCCGCGCAGTGGCTGCCGGATGCCGGCGCCGAGGTGGTGCTGATCTGTGCCGGTGGCATGCGCTCGCTGGTGGCGGCGCGGGCGCTGCGTGCCCGTGGCTACACGCGGCTGGCCTCGGTCGCCGGCGGCTTCGACCAGTGGCGGCGCGAAGGCCTGCCGGAGATGGCGGGCGCCGACGAGGACGCCGATTTCCTCGAGCGCTATTCGCGCCACCTGCGGCTGCCGCAGGTCGGGCTGGACGGCCAGCGAAAACTGGCCGCATCGCGCGTGCTGCTGGTGGGTGCCGGCGGGCTGGGTTCCCCGGCGGCGTTCTACCTCGCCGCCGCGGGCGTGGGCCGGCTGGTACTCGCCGACGACGACGTGGTGGATCGCAGCAACCTGCAGCGCCAGATCCTTCACACCGAGGCGCGCATCGGCGTGCCGAAGGTCGAATCGGCGCGTGCGGCGCTGGGCGCGCTCAACCCGCGCGTCGGCATCGAGACCCATCGCGTGCGGGTTTCCGCCGACAACGTCGAGTCGCTGGTTCGCGACGTCGACGTGGTGGTGGACGGCGCCGACAACTTCGCCGCACGTTACCTGCTGTCCGACGCCTGCGTGCAGCTGGGCAAACCCCTGGTCTACGGCGCCGTGCATCGCTTCGAAGGCCAGGCCAGCGTGTTCGACGCCGGCCGCCAGCGGGGCAGGGCGCCGTGCTATCGCTGCCTGTTCCCCGAACCGCCCGCGCCCGAGGACGCGCCGAACTGCGCCGAGGCCGGGGTGCTGGGCGTGCTGCCGGGCATCATCGGGCTGCTGCAGGCCACCGAGGCGATCAAGCTGTTGCTGCAGATCGGCGAACCGCTGACCGGCCGGCTGCTGCACTTCGACGCACTGCGGATGCGCTTTCGCGAGACCCGGCTGCCGGCGGACCCGGCCTGTCCGGTGTGCGCACCGGGCCGTGCCTTCCCCGGCTATCGGGAAATGCTGGCGGCCTGCGGCGCCGGGTGATCACCACACCAGGTCGTCGGGCACCTTGAACTGGGCGTAGTAGGCGTCGTCCTCGTCGGCGGCGGTTGCGTCGCCGGGCTGGCCGTGGTCGAGCACGATCAGGTCGGGCGCGCGTTCGCGCACCTGGTCGCCGGCGCGGCGCGGCAGCAGCTCGTAGCGTTCGCCCAGGCGCGCGACCACGATGGCCCCGGAGGCCAGCTGCTTGCGCTGCTCGGCGTCGATCAGCAGGGTGCGGATGGCGCCGTCGGCGGTGAAGCGGTACTCGCTTTCGCCGGCGCGCGGCAGCTTCTTGTCCTGGATGATCTGGCGCGCCTGCGCCATCAGTTCGTTGGCGCGGGCCTTGGCTTTCTGGTCCGCCGCCAGCGCGCGGTCGCGCTCCACCTTCTCCAGCCGCACGCGCTCGGCCTCACGCTGGATCTCGGCCGATTCCGCCGGACCCTTGCCGTGCCGGGCCTTCTCCTGCGCGCGCGCCGCCTCGGCGACCTTGGACTTCTTGGCCAGGCCGGCTTTCAACAACTGTTCCTGAAGCGGATTGGGCTTTGCCATGGGGCAGGGCTTCCGAAATCGGTTCGCCATGATACCGTCAGCGCCATCACGCGGGCGCCGCGATTACCGCGTGACGCCGGCCTAAATTGCGAGCACGGAGGTCAAGGCGATGATCGGTGTTTCCTGGCTGGGCATCCTGTTGGCGGCCAATGTCGCCGCGCCCGAACCCACGCCGGCGGCGCGCCCTGCGGCACCGCATCCGGACTGCGTGGACGCCCGCGCCGTCACCGAGGCCCGCCATCTCGACGAGCGTGTCGTCCTGCTGCGCACCGCCAGCGGGGCCCATCGCATCGAGATGGCCGAGGCCTGCCCGCGCGCTGACGGCGAGACACTGGTGGCCCTGGCGCCGCACGGCTGGGTTTGCGGCACGGGGCGGGAATGGCTGCGCATCGGCGGCAAGGACTGCGCGGTCGGCGGCGTGCAGGCGCTGGACGACCGCAGCTGGGCACTGGCCCTGCGCGAGCATTCCCGGAGCCACCCGACGCCGACCCTGGCCACGGTGGTGGTGGACGGCAAGTCCCAGCCCAAGCGCCGGTTCGCCGCTTCCCCCGAGTACTGCGTTGATCCGCGCCGCGTGCGCGGCTGGAACACCCAGGGCGGCGATATCGTGGTCACGACCCAGCCGCGGCGCGGCTCGCGCGAGCGCGCGAGTTACCGCCTGGAACTCACCGGGTCCTGCCCGGAAGCCGGATACGGCAACCAGCTGAGCCTGGTCTCGGGCGCTGGCATCGGCTGGATCTGCGGCCACCCCGGCGACAAGGCGATCGTTTCCGAGGCCTGGGAGCCGGCTTCGGCCGTGGGCGGTTTGGCCACCAGCGAGGTCAGCGCGGTGTTGGCCAAGCGGGGCTGCACGATCGCGGCGGTCTATCCGGATTGAGCCCCCGCCGCGCGGCGCGCGGCGTGCCCCGGGCAGGGTGCTGAGCCGGGCGGCAGTTCCGGGCTGGGGCTGGCCCGGCAGGCCGTTCCGACACGGGCCTGTCATGAAACGGCAAAAATCTGTAACAAACCCGTAAAATATCCGGCGGCACGACATCCGGCCCGGCGCACAGGGCGCCCGGCTCGCACCGATGCCATGCCCCGGAGCCTCCCGCCATGCCCCAAGAAAGCCTTTCGACCGCCGCCAAACCCAAGGCCGACGCCACGGGAAGCTGGCAGGCCTCGCTGATCCGGCTCGGGCTGGGCCTGCTGTTCGTGCTGGCGACCCTGGTCTACGTGGCCTGGTTCCGGGACGGGCAGCCCAGCCTGGTGCTGGTGATGGCCGCCGTGTTCGGCGCGTACATGGCGATGAACATCGGCGCCAACGACGTAGCCAACAACGTCGGCCCGGCGGTGGGTTCCAAGGTCCTGACGCTGGGTGGCGCCCTGCTGATCGCCGCGGTGTTCGAGGCGGCCGGCGCCCTGATTGCCGGCGGCGAAGTCGTGGGAACCATCCGCAGCGGCATCATCGACCCCGCCCAGATCCCCGACGGCCAGACCTTCATCTGGGCCATGATGGCGGCCCTGCTGGCCGCGGCCGTGTGGCTCAACATCGCGAGCGCGGTGGGCGCGCCGATCTCGACCACGCATTCGATCGTCGGTGGCGTGCTGGGTGGCGGCATCGCCGCCAGCGGGATGGCGGTGGTGAACTGGCCGGTGATGGGCAACATCGCCATGAGCTGGGTGGTATCGCCGCTGATGGGCGCCACCATCGCGGCCGGCTTCCTGTACCTGATCAAGCGCACCATTACTTATCGCCAGGACATGGTCGGCGCAGCCCGCAACCGGGTGCCGATGCTGGTGGCGGTGATGGCCTGGGCCTTCGCCACCTACCTGCTGCTCAAGGGCGTGAACAAGCTGATCCCGGTCAGCTTCGCGGCCGCGGTCGTGCTGGGGCTGGGCATCGCGGCGGTGGTTTACTTCATCGCCCGTGGCGCGGTACTGCGGCGCGCCGGCGAACTGGAGAACAGCAAGGCCGGCATCAACCGCCTGTTCGGCGTGCCGCTGATCTTCGCGGCGGCGCTGCTGAGCTTCGCGCACGGCTCGAATGACGTGGCCAACGCCATCGGCCCGCTGGCCGCGATCGTGGACGTGGTCTCCAGCGCCGGCACCATCAACAGCAATGCGCCGATCCCGTTCTGGGTGATGGCCATCGGCGCGCTGGGCATCGCCGTGGGCCTGGCGCTTTACGGGCCGCGCGTCATCCGCACGGTCGGCACCGAGATCACCGAGCTGGACCCGATGCGCGCCTACTGCATCGCCATGGCCGCCACCCTGACGGTGATCCTGGCCAGCCAGCTGGGCCTGCCGGTCAGCACCACGCACGTGTCGGTCGGTGCCGTGTTCGGCGTGGGCTTCCTGCGCGAGTACCTCAAGACCAACTACAGCGTGATCGTGGCCGAGATCAAGTCGCACCACCCGGAAGGCGACCAGGCCGCGCTGGATGCCTTCATGGCCAGGTTCACCGCCGCCACCATCGAAGACCGCGGCGTGATGCTGGCCAAGCTCAAGCAGGACTTCAAGCAGAAGCAGGGCCCGGACTACCTCGAGAAGTCCGAGCGCAAGCTGCTGCGCAAGGCCCATCGCAAGGAGCTGGTGAAGCGCTCGCTGATGCTGCGCATCGTCGCGGCCTGGATCATCACGGTGCCGGCGTCGGCGCTGCTGGCGACGCTGCTGTTCTACACGCTGCGCGGCATGCTGCTGCAGTAAGGCGCCGGCGGGAAGGGAATCGCACCCTTACCAGGGCAGGCGGTCCTCGAAGTGGAAGAACCCGCCCTGCGGGCCGTCCTCGCCGACCAGCGCCAGCCGCACGCTGGTGCGCGCACCCTCGGGAATGTCCATCGCGCCTTCGCCGGCGTTCATGTCGGTGCGCACGTAGCCGGGATGGATCGCGTTGACCCTGATGCGGCTGTCGCGCAATTCGTAGGCCAGCTGCACCGTCCAGGCGTTCACCGCGCTCTTGGACACGTTGTAGGCCGGCAGCTTGAAGTCGTAGATCGGCGACGCGGGGTCGCCATGCAGCGCCACCGAGCCCAGGATGCTGGACACGTTGACGATGCGGCCGGCCTCGGACCGGTGCAGCAGCGGCAGGAAGGCCTGCGTGACCGCGACCAGGCCGAAGACGTTGGTCTCGAAGGTGCGGCGCCAGCTATCCAGCGTCTGTTCGGACACCATCCGCGTCGGGTCGTCCGCCAGGATGCCGGCATTGTTGACCAGGATATCGAGGTGGCCGTGCGCCTTCGCGACCGTGGCGGCGGCGGCCGAGATGCTGGCGGCATCGGTGACGTCGAGCGCGATCGCCTCGACCGGCAGGCCTTCGGCCTGCAGCGACAGCGCGGCCTTGACCGCGCTGTCGCGGCTGCGGCCGGCCAGCAGGGTGTGCACGCCGGCGGCGGCGAGCTGGCGGACGGTTTCCAGGCCGATGCCGCGGGTGGCGCCGGTGACCAGGGCGATTTTCTTGGAGTGAGTCATGGCTTGCCTCGAAACGTCTGGGGGTGGGGGCCATGATGCCCGAGGATCGCGATGTCATCCGGCGCCCGGGCGTGCGCGTCGTTGTCCTGGCCGGCTTGCAGGGGATGCCCAAAAAGAAAGCGCGGCCTGGGCCGCGCTTCCTGGGGTTGCCTGCGAACCGCTTACCCGCCGCGGCCGGATTGGCCCGGGGTCGTGGCCGGCGCACCCGTGACCTGCAGCGTGCGCGTGGCGCTGTTGTTCACCGTCACCGCGTCGCTGGTGCTGGCGGAGCCCACCGTGGCGCGGTAGGTCAGGGTCGGCTGGCCCTGCACGCTGGGTGCCGTGACGTTCAGGGTGAAGTTCACCCGGGCGCCGCTGGCGAAGCTTCCGGCTGCCGTGCAAACGGTGTTGAAGTCGCCGTTGCCCAACGAACCGGCCACGCAGCTCCAGCCCGCAGGTGCCAGCACCGACGCGCGGGTCGGGCCGACGTTGCCGGTGAAGGTAACCGTCGGCTGGCTGCTGGCGTTCGGGCCGGCATTGCGGACCTGCACCACCGTGGTGGTGATGTAACCGGCGGGCACGCTGTTCAGCGGGCCACCGATCAGGCGCAGGGCGAGGTCGGCGAAGGGCAGGGCGGCCTCGACCGCCACGCTGGCGGTGGCGGTGTCGTCGGCGCTGTTGCGGTCGCCGGTCTGCGAGGCGACGGACGCATCCATCTGCAGCGTGCTGGCCAGGGCCTGCAGCGGCGCCGTCACGGCGGCGCTGAAGACCGCCTCTGCACCGACAGCCAGGGAGGCGGCCGTGCAGCTGACGCTGGTGTTGCCGCCCGCCTGAACCGGCGCGCCGCAGGTCCAGCCGGCCGGCGCGCTCACCGTCACCGGCACCAGCGCGTCGAACACCAGCACCACGTTGGGCAGGCTGGCCGCGTTCGGACCGGCGTTGTCCACGGTGGCGGTGAAGGTGGCGACGCCGCCGCCCGCGACCGAGGCCGGCGAGGCGCCGGCGGCGATGGACAGGTCGGCGGTGCGGAAGTCATCCACGCGGATGGCCAGTCGCACGGGGTCGTGGTCGGAGGTGCGCAGGGCGTTGCCGGCCACGCCGTAGTTGTGCACGCCGAAGTCGGCGTTGATGCGGGCGTGGTCGACCGACAGACCGGCCGTGTCCATGACCATCGGCTCGTTCACGATCACGTGGTCTAGCGTCTGCGCATTGCCGGCGAACACGTACGAGTAGCGCTCGGACGCGTCGACGATCAGCTCGGAGCCGTCGATGAGCGGGGCGGTGACCGGGCTGTCCACGTAGGTCAGCACCTCCGGCTCGGCCGCTTCGTCGCCGCGGATGATGCCCATGACGTCGGCGTAGCCATCGCTGAACTCGAAGGCGTTGAAGTCACCCAGCAGGACGATGTGCTCGTCCGGGTTGGCCTGCTGGCGGGCTTCCACCAGGCTGGCCAGGTAAAGCGCCTGCTGCGCGCGCTTGTTGCGCACGCGGTCGCTCTCCGTGGGCCAGCCGCTGCTTCCGGCCGACGAATCGTCGATGCCGTTGAGCGAACGCAGGTGGTTCACGAACACGGTGACCGGGTAGGTGGCTCCGTTGTCCTGGTTGACGACGGCACGCAGCATCAGCGGCGGGCGGTCGTTGAGCAGGCTGGTGGACGTGTCGGGATTGGTGAACAGCGTGTCCTTGCCGAACTGCACCACTTCGACCACCTCCACGCGGTCCACCGAACCGAGGCTGCGCGTGCTGGCGAGGAAGCCGACGTTGATGCCGCCCGGGTCGTTGCCCTGCACCAGGTAGGGAACGTAGTCCGGGGCGCTGGCGCAGGTGGCGTTGATGCGGTCGGCCAGCAGGCCCAGCACGCGCAGGTTCTCCACTTCCACCACGCCCAGGATGTCGGGCGCCTTGAGGTAGTCGCAGATCGCCAGCGAGGTCTTGGTGAGGCGCTTGTCCAGGGCCGCGGCCTGGAGCGTCGGGCCGCCATTGCCGTCGTTGATCTCGTCGAAGAAGCGCAGCAGGTTGAAGGCGCCGATGGTGACGTCTTCGTAGCCGGTGTCGTCCACCGCTTCGGGCAGCTTGCCGCCGCTGACGGTGGGCGGCGTGCCGGCGTCCGGCAGCAGGGCCCAGGTGCCGGAGAAATAGTCCAGCACGCCGACGAGGTTGGAGACCTGCGCATCGGCGTCGAGCGCGATGGCGGTGGCGCCCACCTGGCCGCGGCTGCGCACCATCAGGCGTTCCTGGTTGGTGTCGAAGCGCGGCGGGTTCTTGCCGCCCGGGATCGGGAAGGCATCCAGGACGCCGATGCCGGCTTCGCGGAACGGACGGTCCACGCCATCGACGACGACGTGGAAGACGCCGGTGGTCGACGAGGTGGCGGCGGCTTCGCTGATGTTTCCGTCGGAACCGGCCACCACCACGCCGCTGGCGACGGCCACGCGCATGGCTTCGAACTTTTCGGCCGTGCCGGGCAGGGCGGTGGGGCCGAAGTCGGTGCTGGTCAGCGGTACCGGGGTGGGCAGGGCGACGCCGGTATCCACCACCTGGATCATCGAGACCGAAGTGAGCTGGGTGATGGACAGCTGGTTGAGGTTGGAGCTGGGCGTGAACTCGGAGACCGTGCCCGTGACGCGCACGCGGTTGCCGACGGCGGCCGAGGTGGGCGGGGCAGTGGACGTGAAGACGAAGATGCCCTCGGACGTAGCCGGGTTGAGGTCGGTCGCGGCATCGGGGGTCTGCAGGAAGAAGCCATTGTTGAACTTTTGCGCGGTGACCACGCCCTCGGTGGTGACGATGCTGCCGATGAGCGGCGAGGTCAGGCCAGCGCCCTGGATCTGCGAGATCGGCACGATGGTGAAGTCGTCGTTCTCGATCGTGCCCACGCCGACGCCATCGGCCACCACGGCGCCGACGACGTTGAACACGGTGACGATGAAGGTCTCGTCCGCTTCAGGGCGCGTGTCGCCCACCACGGGCACCACGAAGCTGACGCTGGTGTCGCCCTCGGGAATCACGCCGGCCCAGGTCTGCTCGATGAAGTCGTACTCGGGGTCGCTGCCGTCGCCGAAGGGCGTGGCGGTGCCCGCGGTGGCGGTGGCCTCCCAGCTCACGCCACCGGGGCCGGCGGGGGCGCTGAGCTGCAGGATCAGCGCAGCGGAGAAGCTGGTGCCCGGGCCGTCGCCCTCGGGCGCCGAGGCGTCGGAAAGGGTGAGCACCGGCAGCCCGCTGCCGCCGGCCACCGTGACCGAAACGTCGTCGATGGCCAGGCCGTCGTCGGCGCTGCTAGCGTCGGCGTCGTTCCAGCGCAGGCAGAACGTGCTGCCGTTGGCGATGGAGAGGCTGCCGATCGTGGCGGACAGCGTCGTGCGGTTGCCGGCGGCATTGCCGTCCTTCGCACCCGTGGTGGCCGTGTTGGGGGTGATGAAGTCCAGTGCGTTCACGTCCACCCACGTGCCGGTGGTCAGCGAGGTCGCGTCCACGCTGTACTGGAAGTCGATCTGGTCGGTTCGCGCTGCCGTGCCCAGGCGCCACTGCTCCCCGGTGTAGCCGACGTCGAAGGCGCTCAGGGTCGACCCGGTGTTGTTGCTGAAGCAGGCGCCATAGCTGGCGGCCAGGGTGCCGCTGCGCAGGCTGCCCAAGGCGCGCTCGGTGCTGCCGGCGGCGCCGTAGCTGTAGGTGTCGCCGGTGTTGCTGGCGCCGGTGTCGACGGCGTACTGCTCGTTGTCGCGAGCGCCGCCGCCGGTTTCATTGAGCAGCCAGCCCGTGGGCAGCGTGCTGTTGGTGGTGCTGCCGGCGGTGTTGGCCAGCGTGTCGAAATCCTGGGTGTAGGTGCCGCCCGTGAGGGGGATGGCCTGGGCCAGCGCCGTGGAGGCGAAGCCGCAAAGCAGCAGGACGGGCAAGGCGCGACGGATGGAAACGGACATCAAGCGCGCTGCGACAGCGCGGCCGGCGGTACGGTGCATTGATTTCCCCTGGGATGGTGACTGGCCGCTTCGACGGCTCGGCGGATTCTGCCCGAAAATCTGCGTCATGCGCGTTACCTTGGCGCGCG
>NZ_JALHQI010000075.1 GCF_022842045.1 Arenimonas sp.
ACCCACAGTATTGCTACTGCTGTGCTGCCGCTCGACTTGCATGTGTTAGGCCTGCCGCCAGCGTTCACTCTGAGCCAGGATCAAACTCTTCAGTTAAAGCTTAAAGCTTTGTCTGCAGATGTCCGACCAAGGCTCTAAATCGCTTGATTACTCAATAGACTTAAAGCTTTTGTGGCTAGACGTCTGCAAGAAATGGACTCGTCCATCACCCGTCAGGCGCCCGCACAAATTTCCTGCGCACACTGTCAAAGATCTTCATCTCCGCGAGAGGCCTTTCGCCTTCCGCGTCCAAGGGCGTTTCGCCCGAGGGAGCCGCACATTATAGAGCAAGTTCCAAGGACGTCAACACCCCAAACCGCCCTTTTTTCCTCCCCCGCCGCCAGCCGAACAAGGCCGGGCGGTGAAGGGCCGCGAAGAATAGGGGAACGCGCCCGGCTTGGGAAGGGGGTTCGCGCGATTAGGCGAAAACGCCGGGAAAAACGGGCGCGTGTCAGCCGGCGACCAGCTTCACACGGGCGAAACTGCGCTTGCCGACCTGCAGGACGGCCTCGAAGCCGACGCCAAAGACCCGCTGCGGATCCTCGAACACCTCGGCATCGATCTTCACCGCCCGCTCCTTGAGCTTGCGGGAAGCCTCGGAGTTGCTGGCGGCCAGGCCCGCCGCCACCAGCAGCGCGGCAATGCGCAGGCCCTCGGCAGGCACTGCGATCTCGGCTTGCGGCAACAGCGAGGTGTCGCCTTCGCCGCGCACCACCGCGTGCCAGCCGGCCACCGCGGTTTCCGCCGCCTGCGCGCCGTGGAAGCGCGCCGCCAGCTCGCGCGCCAGCCGCAGCTTGGCGTCGCGCGGATTGAGCGTGCCCGCCGCCACGTCCTGCTTCATCCGCGCCAGCTCGGCCAGCGAGGTGTCAAAGCTCAGCAGCTCGTACCAGCGCCACATCAGGTCGTCTCCGACCTTCATCGCCTTGGTGACGATATCGATCGCCGGCTCGTTGATGCCGATGTAGTTGCCCAGCGACTTGGACATCTTGTTGACGCCGTCCAGGCCCTCCAGCAGCGGCATGGTCAGCACGATCTGCGGCGCCTGCCCGTGGCTTTCCTGCAGGCCCCGGCCCATCAGCAGGTTGAACTTCTGGTCGGTGCCGCCCAGCTCGACGTCGGCCTTGAGCGCGACCGAGTCGTAGCCCTGCACCAGCGGATAAAGGAACTCATGGATGGCGATCGACTGCTGCGCGGCGTAACGCTTGGCGAAGTCGTCGCGCTCGAGCATGCGTGCGACGGTGTGCTGCGCCGCAAGGCGGATCATGTCGGCGGCCGACATCTGCCCGAACCACTCGGAATTGAACCGGACCTCGGTGCGGTCCTTGTCCAGCACCTTGAACACCTGGTCGGCATAGGTCTGGGCGTTGGCCAGCACGTCCTCGCGGGTCAGCGGCTTGCGGGTGGCGTTCTTGCCCGTCGGGTCGCCGATCATCCCGGTGAAGTCGCCGATCAGGAAGATGACCTGGTGCCCCAGGTCCTGGAACTGCCGCATCTTGTTGAGCAGGACCGTGTGGCCGATGTGCAGGTCGGGCGCGGTCGGATCGAAGCCGGCCTTCACCCGGAGCGGGCGACCGAGCTTGAGCCGCGCCGCCAGCTCCTCGGGCTTCAGGATTTCGTCGGCGCCGCGGGCGATGAGGTCTAGGGCGTGCTGCAGGTCGGACATGAATGGAGGGACGCTTGTATTCAGGGCGGGGCCAGGGCCGGCCGCGTTAATCGGAAGTTAATAGAAAGTTAAAGCGTGGAGCCCAAAAAATCCAGACGCTACAAGGGTTTGACGCCGGTATTTCGCGCTGGTTATCGTAGCCCGACTCCTGTTTCGAGCGGGGAATCCCCCTTTGCACCAAAACCCTTCCCCCCTCGGCCGCTGGTCGCGCGAACACTGGGTGTTGGCGGGCCTCTGCGCCTCCCTCGGCACGCTGGTGCTGGCCATCATCCCCGGTTTCGCCAGCGCCATGCGCGAACCGGCCGCACAGGAAAACCTCACCACGCTGAGCCTGCCCCTGCCGCCGCTCGAGGGCAAGGCCAGCAAGGCCGCCGCGCGCGGCCCCGCCTGGCAGACCGTCACCGTGGAAAACGGCCAGACCCTGGGCGAGATCTTCCAGCAGATGGGCCTGCCCGCCTCGCTGATGTACCTGGTGCTGGAATCGCCCAGTGCGAAGAACCTCACCCGCCTGCGCGCCGGCGCCGAGCTGGCCTTCGATCTTGCCGCGGACGGCGCTCTGCGCGGCCTCGCCTTCGAGCGCGATGAAGCGGCCCGGGTCGAGCTGGCCATCGCCGGCGGCGAAGTCACCGAGAAGATCATCGAGCGCCCGCTCGAGCGCCGCACGATGGTCGCCAGCGGCGAGATCACCAGCTCGCTGTACGCCGCGGGCGCCCAGGCCGGCCTGAGCAACGCCGCCATCAACCAGATGGCGAACGTCTTTTCGTACGACATCGACTTCACCCAGGACCTGCGCGACGGCGACCGCTTCCAGGTCGTCTACGAGGAAATCTGGCGCGATGGCGAGCGCCTGCGCAGCGGCGGCATCGTCGCCGCCAGCTTCCTCAACCGCGGCAAGGAATTCACCGCGGTGCGCTTCGAGCGCAACGGCAAGCAGGAATACTTCGACCTCAGCGGCCGGCCGCTGAAGAAAAGCTTCATGCGCATGCCGATCGAGTTCGCGCGCATCAGCTCGCGCTTCAACCCGCGCCGCAAGCATCCGGTGCTGGGCACCGTGCGCGCGCACAAGGGCGTGGACTACGCCGCTGCCACCGGCACGCCGATCATGGCCGCCGGCGACGGCCGGGTGAGCTTCGCCGGCTGGCAGAACGGCTACGGCCGCACCATCATCATCGACCACGGCAAGGGCCACACCACGCTCTACGCGCACATGTCGCGCCTGGGCAAGTACAAGGTCGGCTCGCGCGTGCAGCAGGGCACCACCATCGGTTACGTCGGCGCCACCGGCCTGGCCAGCGGCCCGCACCTGCATTACGAATTCCGCATCAACGGCGTGCACCGCGACCCGCTCACGGTGACCATGCCCAAGCCCGAGCCGCTGGCCGGCAACGAGATGGTCGCGTTCCGCGCGGCCACCGCGCCGGCCCTGGCCCAGCTCAAGCGCGTGGAGGGCGTGCGCCTCGCCGCACGCTGAGCCCATGGCGGCCGCGCCGCGAACGCCCGACGACACCCCGCCCGCCGGCACGCCCGGCGGGCTTTTTCTTGGCCTGATCTCGGGCACCAGCGTGGACGGCATCGACGCCGCGCTGGTGGCGTTCGAGCCGGCGCCGCGCATCGCCTTCGCACGCACCTATCCCTACCCGGCCGACCTGCACGCGGACGTGCTGCGCTGGTCGCAGTCGCAGGCACGGGTGGCGCTGGATGACATCGCGCGGCTCGACACCAGGCTGGGACGGATGTTCGCGGCCGTCGCGACGCAAGCGCTGGCCGACGCGGGCATCGCGGCCGGCGACGTCCGCGCGATCGGCTCGCACGGGCAAACGCTGCGCCACGATCCGCGCGGCGACTTCCCTTTCAGCCAGCAGCTCGGCGACGCCAGCCTCATCGCCGAGGCCACCGGCATCACCACCGTCGCCGACTTCCGCCGCCGCGACGTGGCCGCCGGCGGCCAGGGCGCACCGCTGATGCCGGCCTTCCACGCCGCGGTGATGCATTCACCGCGGGAAGATCGCGCCGTGCTGAACCTCGGCGGCATCGCCAACCTCACCCTGCTGCCACGCGAAGGCGCGGTGCGCGGCTTCGACACCGGGCCGGCGAACGGCCTGATGGATGCCTGGTGCCTGCGCCACCGCGGCGAGACCTACGACCGTGATGCCGCGTTCGCGCGCAGTGGCCGCGTGGATGAGGCGCTGCTCGCCCGGCTCCTGGACGAACCCTGGTTCTCACTGCCGCCACCGAAGAGCACCGGCCGCGACCAGTTCCAGCTCGAGTGGCTGGCGGCGCGGCTGCGCGACGAAAGCCCAGCCGACGTCCAGGCCACGTTGTGCGAACTGAGCGCGATCACCGTGGCCCGGTCGCTGCAAGCGCACCAGCCGGCTTGCGCCCGATTGCTGGCCTGCGGCGGCGGCGTGCACAACCCCCTGCTGATGGCGCGGCTGTCGGCACGCCTGCCCGGCGTGGCCGTGGAAAGCACGGCGGCGCTGGGCCTGGATCCCGATTTCATCGAAGCCGCGGGCTTCGCCTGGCTGGCACGGGAAACCCTGGCCGGACGGCCGGGCAACCTGCCGGCCGTCACCGGTGCGCGCGGGCCGCGCGTGCTGGGCGCGATCCACCCGGCCTGATCAGCCGCCGGCTTCCTTCTTGCGGCGCATTTCTTCCGCCAGGTAGGCCGGCGCGTCGTCCGGCAGGCTGGTCATGGCCGACATGGCTTCCTCGAACGCGCGCGCCTCGTCGTCGCTCCAGGCCCCCGTGAGGCGCGCGATGTCGCCCGGCACCGGGGCGGGTTCCGGCTCGACGATGCCCAGCGCCTGCTTGATCAGCAACAGGATGACGTCGTTGAGCGGCCAGCCCTTCTGGCGCGCCATCTCCTTGATGCGCTCGGCTACCCGCTCATCGATGTCGCGCAACAGGAAGTCGGCCATGGCCTCGATCCTCGGGGGGACAACCAGCATAAGGCCACGGACGCGGACTGCAAGACCCGGCGTGGCGAAGGTTCAGCCTGGCGGGGCCTTGTCGGCGCCGCGGTAGCCGGCATCGCCAAGGGACTGCTCGATCAGCCCGGCCCGCAGCATGAACAGGTACAGCAGCACGCCCGGCAGCGCGACCAGCGTGGTGAGCAGGTAGAACTGCACGTAGCCCAGCGATTCGATCAGCGCGCCCGCCGTGGTGCCGGTGACGATGCGCCCGACCACGCTGGCCGCGGCGCTGAGCAGCGCGAACTGCGTGGCGGTGAACGCCAGGTTGCACAGCGCCGACAGATAGGCGACCACCACCACGCCGCCGATGCCGCTGGCGATGTTCTCGAAGCCGATGGTGAATCCGAGCAGGGCGTTGGAATGACCCGCCGCCGCCAGCCAGGCGAAGCTGAGGTTGGACACCGCCATCAGCACCAGCGCCACCAGCACCGAGCGCTTCATGCCCCATTGCGCGTACAGCACGCCGCCGATGAAGATTCCGGCCAGGTAGGCGAAGAAACCAAGCCCGACGTCCCAGGTGGCGATTTCCTCGTTGCTGAACCCCAGGTCGTTGAGCAACAGCCGCACCGTCAGGTTGGCCAGGGTGTCGCCGATCTTGTGCAGCAGCACGAACAGCAGCACCAGGAAAGCACCGCGACGGCGCAGGAACTCCAGCATCGGGCCGGCCACCGCTTCCCAGGCCTGGCGCATCCCGCGGTGCTTGGCGATCACGACGTGGCGCGCGGGTTCGCCCATCACCAGGCCCGTCAGCATCGCCGGCAGCGCGAACAGCGCGCACAGCACGTACGCCGCGGTCCAGCCGCCACGCGTGGCCACGTAGAGGGCCAAGGCACCGGCCGCCACCGAACCGATGCGCCAGCCGTACTGCGACATGCCCGAGCCGACGCCCAGCTGTTCGGGCTTGAGGGTCTCGATGCGGTAGGCGTCGATGACGATGTCGTAGGTGGCGCCGGCGATGCCGACCGTGACCGCCGCCATCGCGAACAGCGCCAGGTCCGCCTTCGGATCCAGCCAGCCCAGCCAGGCCACCGCCGCCATGACGCCCGTGCCCGCCAGCAGCAACCAGGACACGCGCTGCCCGAGCCGGCCGATCACCGGGAGTCGCAGCCCGTCGACCAGCGGCGCCCACAGGAACTTGAGGTTGTAGACCAGGAAGGCCAGCGAGAACGCCGTGACCGACTTCTTGTCGATGCCATCCTGGGCCAGGCGCGTGGTCAGCGTGGCCGCCAGCATGGCGTAGGGAAAACCGGATGAAACGCCGAGGCAGAACGCCGCGGCCGGCTCGCGCTGGACATAAGGGCGCAGCCCGGCCGGCAGCGAATCGCGCCAGGATGCCGCGCTCACGCGTACTCCACCAGGTAGGGCGCGTGGTCGCTGAACTTCGGCTCGGGGAAGATCGCGCAGGACTTGAGGCGGCCGCGCAGCGAGGGCGACACCACCTGGTAGTCGATGCGCCAGCCGACGTCCTTGGCCCGGGCCGCGCCGCGCTGGCTCCACCAGGTGTAGTCCTCGCCCTCGGGGCGCAGGTGGCGGTAGCTGTCGACCCAGCCGCGCTCCTTGAACAGCAGGTCCAGCCAGGCGCGCTCCTCGGGCAGGCAGCCGGAGTTCTTCTGGTTCGAGGTCCAGTTACGGATGTCCTTGCGCGTGTGCACGATGTTCCAGTCGCCGCAAATGACGTAGTCACGCCCGCTGGCCAGCCACTGGTCCAGGATCGGCGTGAACCATTCCATGCAGCGGAACTTGAACTGCTGGCGCTCGTCGCCGGACGAGCCCGACGGGAAATACAGCGACACCACGCTGAGCTTGCCGAAGCGCGCCTCGAGGTAGCGCCCCTCCTCGTCGAACTCATCCCAGCCCAGCCCGGTCAGCACCTCGTCCGGCGCGCGCCGGGTGTAGATGCCGACGCCGCTGTAGCCCTTCTTCGTCGTCGCGTCGCGGAACCAGGCCTGGTAGCCCGGCGGCAGCAGTTCGGGCACGCGCAGCTGGTGTTCCTGGGCCTTGGTTTCCTGGATGCAGACCAGGTCGGCGTCGAGGCCGGGCAGCCAGTCGAAGAAGCCCTTGCTGGCCGCCGAGCGCAGGCCGTTGGCGTTGAAGCTGAGGATTTTCACGGAGACGGGAGCGGCCGCGGCGGGGATGGCGAAGGTTAGCCGATATTCCCGCGGGGGCGCTGCCGCGGGGCGCGCGGCTGTTGCACAATCACGCTTTCCCCGCACGGACGACCGGCGTGAACCCCCACCAGAGCCGCTTCCTCGACCTCGCCCTGGCGCGCAACGTGCTGCGCTTCGGCGAGTTCAGCCTCAAATCGGGCCGCACCAGCCCCTACTTCTTCAACGCCGGTCTGTTCGATTCGGGTGCGGCCCTGGCCGAGCTGGGCGAGTGCTATGCCGACGCGCTCGACGCCTCCGGCCTCGCCTTCGACATGCTGTTCGGCCCGGCCTACAAGGGCATCCCGCTGGCCACGACGCTGGCGGTGGCCCTGGCCCGCCGCGGCCGCGACCTGCCGGTCGCCTTCAACCGCAAGGAAGCCAAGGCCCACGGCGAGGGCGGCCGCCTGATCGGCGCCCCGGTGCGCGGCCGGGTGCTGGTGGTGGACGACGTCATCACCGCCGGTACCGCCATCCGCGAATCGATCCAGATGATCCGCGAGGCCGGCGCCGAACCCTGCGGCGTGCTGATCGCGCTCGACCGCCAGGAGCGCGGCCAGGCCGGCCAGCGCTCGGCGGCGCAGGAAGTGACCGCCGAGTTCGGCATCCCGGTGCATGCCATCGCCGGCCTGGACGACCTGCTGTCCCACGCCGACGAGCGGCCGGAGATCGCCGCGCACAAGCTGGCGCTGGTGGCGTATCGTGCGCGCTATGGCAGCCAACCTGAATGACCGGAGACCGCCCATGATCCGTGCACTGCTCAGCCTCGCCGTGGTGTCCGGCCTGCTCGCGTCCGGCCTTGCCGACGCCCAGCAGCCGCCGCAGAAGAAGCTTTACCGCTGGGTGGACAAGGACGGCAAGGTGCAATTCTCCGACGCGCTGCCGCCGGAGGCCGTGGACCAGGCCCGCACCGAGTTCAACGCCGCCAGCGGCTCCACCACCGCCCAGATTGATCGCGCCCTGACCGAAGAAGAGCGCACGGCCAAGGCCGAAGCCGACCGCCTGCGGGCGATTGCCGAGAAGGAGGCGGAGCAGGCCCGGAAGACCGAGGCCGCGATGATCGCCTCGTTCCAGAACGAGGACGAACTCAAGCGCTCGTTCAGCAACCGCATCGACCTGGTGAAGCAGACGCTGGAGGCGATCGAAGCCGGCATCGCCAGCCAGCGCGCCAGCCTGGCCAGCCTGCTGGCCGATGCCGCGGAGAACGAGCTGGCCGGCAATGCCATACACGTCAAGAAAGCCGCGGACATCCGCAACTTGCACGACGACATGATCCGGCAGCAGCAAATGCTGGTACTCAAGCAGGGCGAGCTGGTGGAACTGGACGAAGAGCTGGCGCGGCTGGTCGAGCGCTTCCGGGAAATCAAGGGCGAGCAGGGCGCCCCGGCGCCCGCCGGCGACGCCACCGAAGCGGCGACGCCGACCGGCTGAGCCTCAGAACGGCAGTTCCAGCCCCGGTTGCACGGCGAGGAGCTGCTCGCGGAAGACCTGCTTGATGCGCTCGAGCGCCTCGGTGTCCTTGGCATCGAAGCGCAGCACCAGCACCGGCGTCGTGTTCGAGGCGCGCACCAGGCCCCAGCCATCGGGCCAGTCGGCGCGCACGCCGTCGATGGTGGCGATGCGCGCGCCCTCGAACTTCGCCGCGGCGACGAACTTCTCGATGAAGGCGTACTGCTCGCCCTCCTCGACGTGGATCTTGAGTTCCGGCGTCGACACGCCCTTGGGCAGGGTGTCGAACACTTCCTGCGGCGTCTCGCCCCGGGTGGAGAGGATCTCGAGCAAACGCGCGGCCGCGTAGATGCCGTCGTCGAAGCCGTACCAGCGCTCGCGGAAGAAGAAGTGGCCGCTCATCTCGCCGGCCAGCTCGGCCTCGGTCTCGCGCATCTTGGCCTTGATCAGCGAATGCCCGGTCTTCCACATCAGCGGGCTGCCGCCGTGGCGCAGGATGTGCATCGGCAGGTGGCCGGTGCACTTGACGTCGTAGATGATGCAGGCGCCCGGGTTGCGCTCGAGCACGTCGGCCGCGAACAGCATCAGCAGGCGGTCCGGGTAGATCATCTCGCCCGACCTGGTGACCACGCCCAGGCGGTCGCCGTCGCCGTCGAAGGCCAGGCCGAGGTCGGCGTCCACGCGCTCCACGACGCGCACCAGGTCCTGCAGGTTGGCCGGGTCGCTGGGATCGGGATGGTGATGCGGGAAGGTGCCGTCGACCTCGCAGTACAGCGGCTCGACATCGGCGCCGATCGCCTCGAGCAGGCGTGGCGCCACCAGGCCCGCGATACCGCTGCCGCAGTCGACCACCACGCGCAGCTTGCGCTCGATCTGGATGTCGCCGGCGACGCGGTCGATGTAATCCTGGGTGATGTCGCGCCGGCTCACCAGGCCCTGGTTCTCGGCCACGTGCAGGTTGTTCTCGGCGATACGCTCGTAGAGCTTCTGGATCGCGTCGCCGGCCAGCGTCTCGCCGTCGATGACGATCTTGAACCCGTTGTAGTCGGGCGGGTTGTGGCTGCCGGTCACCGACACGCAGGAGCCCGCGCGCAAGTGGTAGGCACCGAAGTAGACCAGCGGCGTCGGCGCGTCGCCGATGTCGATGACCTCGCGGCCGGCCAGGCGCAGGCCTTCGATCAGCGCATTGGCCATCTCCGGCGAGGAGAGGCGGCCGTCGCGGCCGACGACCACGGAGCGTGCATCCTGGCGGTGCATTTCCGTGCCGATCGCCTGGCCGATCAGGCGCGCGGTCTCGGCGTCGAGCGTCTTGCCCACCACGCCACGGATGTCATAGGCACGGAAGATGCTGCGGTCGAGCAGGGCGCGCCCCACCACCGGAGGCGGCGGCGGCTTGCTGGCCTGGGGGGATTTCGCGGCGGCGGCGGCGCGGGCCGCTTCGGCCTCCGCCTCGAGCTGGCCGCTCTGCTGCAGCTCGGCCAGCGTCGGCAGGTTTTCGCCGGCCGCTTCGCCCGCCGGCCTGCGCTCCAGCCGCAGGCCCTTCAGGCGCGGCATCAGGAGCAGCGCCACGGCGACCAGCACCGAAAGCAGCGCGAGCAGGAAGTAGGCGAACGCCCCCAGGCCGAGCTCCATGACGGGCGCGGCCGCGACCACGCGCAATGCCGTCCCGTCGATCGGGATCGCGCCGACCTCGGCGGCAGCCGCCAGGGCGACATCCCCGGTTTCGAAGACCGTGTGGCGTCCCTGGCGGATGGCCAGGTACCCGTCATCCACGCCGGCGGACGAAAGCGGCGCCGTGACGATGCTCAGCGGCAGGCGCACATAGGCCAGGGTCAGCACGCGGCCGTTGTCCAGCACCGGCGCGGCTACCGCAAGGCGGGGGCCACCGGCATCCTTGATGATCGCGGCGCGCGCAGCGTTGTCCTCCAGGGCATGCTCGAGCACGCCCAGCTTGCCGAATCCGAATGCACTGGGGTCGGCGTAGGCCGCGTCCAGGCCCGGGGGATACCACTCCAGCGCTTCGACGTCGCTCCAGCCCGTGAGGATGACATCGCGCGCGGCCTGGTCCTCGTTGCGCTTGAGCGCGGTGACCAGGGCGATGCGCGAGCGGCTGCCTTCCAGGCGATCCACCGCGGCATTGATCGCGCTTCGGACCTGGGTCGCGCTCGCGGCGCGGACCTGGTCCATTTCAAGGGCCTTGGACTCCGCCGAGGAGGCCTGCACGGCCTGCCAGCCGAACCACCCGGCCGCCAACAGCAACAGGCCCGCGGCCAGCGGCAGGGCGCCGGCCTTCGGGAGCGATTTCAAATCAGGCAATTTCATGCTTCCCCCTGGTGACGGGACTGGCGTCGGCCGGCCCGTTCAACGCACGCCGGTGTGGCCGAAGCCACCTTCCCCGCGCTCGCTGCGTTCGAATTCATCCACTTGCCGGAAGACCGCCCGGGCAACGGGCAGGAAAACCAGCTGCGCAACGCGATCCCCCGGCGTGATGGTGATGGGAAACCGCCCGCGATTCCAGAGGCTCACCATCAGGGGCCCTTGGTAGTCGGCGTCGATCAGGCCCACCAGGTTGCCCATCACCAGGCCCTGCTTGTGCCCGAGGCCCGAGCGCGGAAGGATCACGGCGCACAGGCCCGGGTCGCCGATGTGGATGGCCAGGCCGGTCGGCACCAGCTGCGCCTCGCCCGGCGCCAGCACGATGGCCTGGTCGACCATGGCGCGAAGGTCCATGCCGGCCGACAGCGCAGTGGCGTAGGCGGGCAGCGGGAATTCCGCGCCCAGGCGCGGGTCGAGCCGCTTGAATTCAATCTCGGCGCTCACGCCTTGGCCTCCAGGTGGTCGGCCACGAGCGCCAGCAGGTCGCGCGCCACCCGGGCCTTCGGACCATGGCCGATGTCGTGGCGGCCGTCGCGCCAGAACACACTCAGCGCATTGTCGTCCGACTCGAAACCCTGGCCGGCGCGGGCGACGTCGTTGGCGGCGATCAGGTCCAGGCCCTTGCGCAGCAGCTTGTCGCGGGCGTAACCCTCCATGTCCTGGGTTTCGGCGGCGAAGCCGACCACCAGCCGTGGCCGATGGGGGTGCGCCGCGACCTCGGCCAGGATGTCGGCGGTGCGCACCAGGTCGATGCGCAAGGTCTCGCCGGACTTCTTGATCTTCTGCGGCAGCGTTTCCGCCGGCGCGTAGTCGGCGACCGCGGCGGCACCCAGGTAGACGTCATGGGCGGGCAGTTCGGCGAGGATGGCGTCGCGCATCTGCGCGGCGCGGCGCACGTCGATGCGGCGCACGCCGGCCGGGGTCGGCAGCGACACCGGGCCGGCCACCAGGGTGACGTCGGCGCCCATCGCGCGGGCGGCGGCGGCCACCGCGAAGCCCATCTTCCCGGAGCTGCGGTTGCCGATGAAGCGCACCGGGTCGATGTCCTCGAAGGTGGGGCCGGCGCTGACCAGCACGCGCCGTCCGGCCAGGCGCGGCGGGGCGCAGGCGGCCATCATGGCGTCGACGATCTGGTGGGGCTCCAGCAGGCGGCCGGCGCCGGTTTCACCGCAGGCCTGGTCGCCTTCGCCCGGGCCGACGAACTCGACGCCACGGGACTGCAAGGTGGCGACGTTGGCGCGGGTGGCGGGGTGGGCCCACATCACGCGGTTCATGGCCGGCGCCAGCATCACCGGCGCCTCCGAGGCCAGGCACAGGGTGCTCAGCAGGTCGTTGGCGCGGCCCTGGGCCAGCTTCGCGACCACGTTCGCCGTGGCCGGGGCCACGAGGATCCGGGTGGCCCAGCGCGCGAGCTCGATGTGGCTCATGGCGGCCTCGGCCTCGGCATCCCAGAGCGAGCTGCGCACCGGGAACCGCGACAGGGCCTGGAAGGTCGTGGCGCCGACGAAGTGCAGGGCGGAGGCCGTCATCACGACCCGCACCTCGGCGCCCGCGTCCTGCAGCCGGCGCAGCAGTTCGGCCGACTTGTAGGCGGCGATGCCGCCGCTGACGCCCAGCAGGATGCGTTGCCCGTCGAGTCCGGCCACCTTGGATTTCCCTACCCGTGTGATCGCCCCTAGCTTACCCGAAGGGCCCGTTCTGCCTGACGACCGCCGGCCTGCCGCCGGGCGATGCTGGCGCCATGCACATCCGCGACTGGCCCGAAGGTGAACGTCCCCGCGAGAAGCTGCTCGCGCTCGGGGCCGCGCGGCTGTCGGATGCCGAGCTGCTGGCGGTGTTCCTGGGGTCCGGCCTGCGCGGGCAGAGCGCCGTGGCCCTGGGCCGTCGGCTGCTGGCCGACGCCGGCAACCTGCGGGCGCTGCTCGACTTGCCCCCGCCGGCGCTGGCGCGGCTGCCGGGCCTGGG
>NZ_JALHQI010000076.1 GCF_022842045.1 Arenimonas sp.
GCCGGCAGCCCCGGCGGGCGCGGCCACGGCGCGGCCGCTGCGGTCGACGTACTCGATGTCCTCGCCGCGGGCATCGGCCTCGCGGGCGCAGCGCTCGTCGCCCAGCACGCAGCGGGTGACGCGCCGGGTCTCGCGGTCGGCGGCGCTGCGCACTTCGCTTTCGGCGGCGCGCTTGACGGTGCGCTTGAGGGAATCGCCAAAGTCCTGGGCCGCCGCAGGCGCGGCGGCGAAGAGGAGGGCTAGCGGCAGGCAAAGGGCATAGCGGGACATGGCGGCTCCTGGTTCCGATCGGAGGGGCGCTTGTCGCCCCGGTCCACTGGCATTCGCAGGACGGGGGCGAAGCGTGCCACCCGGCTTGGTTCAGTCGACGCAGTCGGCCGGCAAGCCCGGCGTGGCGACGCAGGCCAGGGCCCAGTCGCGGCGGTCGAAGGGACCGGGAATGGCGCGGATGGCGTCCAGCAGGCGGGGCCGCAGGACCGCGGCCGCGGCCGGGTCGGTGGCGTCGAGCAGGGCCAGGTACAGGCGCCAGGGCCGCAGCCCGTGCGGCGCGTCCCGCGGCGGGTCGCCCTCGGGCCGGGCCAGGCGCGCCTGCGCCGCTTCCGTGTCGCCCCGACGCAACGCCAACGCACCCTCCTCCAGCGCCATGGCGCCCGTGTCCCCGGGCACCGCCGGACAGGCGCGGCGCGTGGCCGTGGCGCCCGACAGGTCGTCCTCCAGCAGCGCGGCGCGCATGCGGTGGATGCAGGCCCAGGCATGCCAGCCGCTGTCGGTGCCCAGGCCCAGGTCGACGCGCATCTTCTCGAACGCATCCACGTGGCGACGCGCGGCCGCCAGGTCGCGCTGCCACAGCGCGATCTCGGAGGCATGCAACAGGCAGCTGATCGCGTGCACGTGCCGTCGGTTCAAGGCGGCGTCGATGGCCAGGGTGCGGTCGATCATGCGCTTGGCTTCGGCGACGCGTCCGCGCTCGATCGCGAGGCCACCGGCGTTGCAGTAGGCGATCGCGGCCATCACGTGCGGCGCGTCGTAGTGCTTGTCGGCGGTGGCGACCGCGGCGTCGGCCATTTCCTGGGCGCGATCGAAGGCGCGCCAGCGCCGCAGCGTCGGCACCGCGTCGGCCTGGGTGAAGGCCAGCCAGCCCGGGTTGTCGGCGTAAACCTGCTGGGCCACCTCCAGCCGTTCCTCGAACAGGGCGCGGTCGGGGGGATTTCCCACCAGGGAATTCGCCGTGGACAGCACCTCCAGCAGGCGCAGGTGCCCGGGACTGCCGCGGATGCCGGCGGCCTCGGCCTGCGGGCGCAGGCGCTGCAGGCGCTCGTAGGCCCTGGCGTTCTCGCCTGCCGCGGATTCGACGGCGGCCAGCTGCACTTCGATGCGGATGCGGTCTTCCAGCGGGGCATCGTGGGCCTCGGCCAGCGCCAGCGCCTCGCCCAACAGGGCCTGGCCACGCGCGTTCTCGCCGGTGGTTTGCAGGGTCGCGCCGTGCTCAAGCAGCAGCTGCCAGCGCAGGCTCGGCGCCGCGCCGGGCGTGGCGTCGAGGATGGCCAGGCCACGCTCGAAGTTGACGCGGGAGGCCTCGTACTCGCCGCGTGCGGCGCGGATGCCGGACATCAGTCGCAGCAGGTCCACCGCGACTTCCGGCGATTGCTTCACCATCGCCTCGTCCACCATCGCCTCGCCGGCCGCCAACAGGTCGGATGCGCTGGCGTCCGGGCCGCGGTTGGGATTGGCGGCCGAGAAGATGTCCTCCACGTACTGGCGCACGGCGGTGGCGCGCGCGAGGGCAGACTCGGCCTGCCGTCGCGCTTCGTCCGCCCGCGCCTGCGCCGCGCGCGCGGCTTTGGCCTGGGCGCGGGCCTCGTTGGCCTGCCAGGTGCTCACGCCGAAGCCGATCACCAGGCTGGCGGCGAGCGCGGCGGACAGGGCCGCCAGCGCCGGGTTGCGGCCGACCCAGCGGCGCAGGCGATAGGCCCGGCCACCGCGGCGCGCCTGTACCGGGCGACCGTCGAGCCAGGCGGACAGCTCGGCGCTGAACTCGGCGGCGCCGGCGTAGCGGTCGCGCGGGTCCTTCGCCAGCGCTTTGCGCAGGATGGCTTCGAGGTCGGCGGGCAGGGGTTTTCCCGCGGGAAGGGCGAGCGCGCCGTTCGCGTCGGGCTCGGGCGCGGCGTCGAGCAGCAGCTTGTACAGCAGCGCACCGAGGCCGTAGACGTCGGTGGCGGTGGAGATCGCGCCGCCATCGCGCTGTTCCGGCGCGGCATAGCGCGGCGTGAACGGATAACTGCCGCCGGACGTGAGTTCGGCCGCGCCTTCCTCGAGCACGCGCGAGATGCCGAAGTCGAGCAGCACCGCGCGGCCGCTGGCCTCCACCATCACGTTGCCGGGCTTGATGTCGCGGTGCACGACCAGCAGGCGGTGCGCATGCGCCGCGGCTTCGGCCACCTGCTGCACCAGGCGCACGCGCTCGCGCGCCGGCAGCGCCTGGCGCTGGCACCAGGCGTCGATCTGTTCGCCCTCTACCAGCGCCATGGCGAACCAAGGGCGGCCGTCTTCGGCGATGCCCGCATCGAGCAGGGGCGCGACGCCCGGGTGCTGCAGCCGCACCAGGATCTCGGTTTCGCGCGTGAAGCGGGCCAGCACCTCCTCGCCCGGCGCCGGTACGGCGAGCAGCTTCACCGCGGCCACCTGGCCCACCGGCGCGGTGGTGGAGCGGGCGCGGTAAACGCGCGACATGCCGCCCTGGCCCAGCAGCTCGCCGATCTCCCAGCGCCCCAGCTGGCGGGGCGGGCGACTCAGGGGCAGCGGCTGGTCCAGCGGGCCGTCGCCGGCGGCCAGCATCTTCCGCGCACGCTCGCGCACCGCAGCGGGCGCGCCGTCGAGCGCCGCCTGTTGCCCGGCGGGCGGCAGGTCGCGGATGGCTTCGTAAAGCGCGATCGCCGCGCGCCAGCCTTCGGTGTCGTCCTGGTTCATGGGGTCATCCGATCATGGCGTGCAGGGCGGCGCGGGCGCTGGCCCAGTCGCGCTTGAGGCTGCGCTCGGAGCGGCCGGTGAGCGCCGCCAGTTCGGGGAACTCGAGCCCGGCAAAATAGCGAAGTTCGACCAACCGCGCCTTCTCCGGGCTGGCGCGGCCGAGTCGCTCGAGCGCCTGGTCGAGTTCGATCACCTGGTCGGGGCGCAGCTCGGCGGCGTCGGCGGCCTCCAGCTCTACCCGCACCAGGCCGCCGCCGTGGCGCTGGGCCAACCGGTGCCGGGCGTGGTCCACCACGATCCAGCGCATGGCCTGGGCCGCGGCCGCGAAGAAGTGCTGGCGGCTTTCCAGCGCCACCTCGCCGCTGCCGCACAGGCGCAGGTAGGTTTCGTGCACCAGCATGGTCGGCGACAGGGTGGCGTCGCCGCCCTGCACGCGCGACTGCGCGAGCTTGCGCAGTTCGGCGTACAGCGCCTCGAAGGCGCGGGGCAGGGCCTGGGGATCCCCGTTGCGGGCATCGGCCAGCCACTGGGTAATATTGACGTCCATGGCGCCAGCTCGTCCGGGCGGTTTTCCCCGAAGTTACCGTCGGATTCCGGCCATTGCCAGCCGGCGGCCGCCCCGGCCCGACGGATGGCCATGGGTTAGGCTGCGACCGGGGTGCCCGTCGGCACCGGGGGAACAGGAATGACGCATTGGCTGCCGGCCGCATGGCGCCGGCTTCGACGGCCCGATGGCGCAGGCACCGGCAACGCCCGCTGGCGCGTGTTCGCGGCGTCCTGTGCGCTGCTCGGGCTGCTGGCCCACCTCGCGCTGCTGCCGTGGTTCCTGTGGCGGGGCGTGCCCGAGCTGGTGCTGTACAGCCTGGTGACGCTGCCGGTCTACCTGTTCGCGGCCTGGGTGTTCGTGCTGCAGCCCGGCCTGCCGCGGCGCTGGCACTTCGTCGGCACGGTAAGCGTGGGGCTGGAGCTGGCCGGCCAGGGTGCGCTGGCGACCTGGCTGCTGGGCTGGGGCGCGGGCTTCCACTACTACCTGCTGCTGGTGCCGCTGGTGATCCTGTTCTCGCCCTTCGGCAAGCCGCGGCAGCGGGCGCTGCTGTCGGCGGCGGTGGGCTTGGGCTACCTGGCGCTGTGGGAGGCGAGCAATCGCGTCGCCCCCGTGTATGCGCTGGGCGGGGACGAACTGCGCGGCTACCTGATCGCCAACTTCGCGCTGGTGTTCGTGGTGGTGATGGCGATCGGCTTCTTGTTCGAGCGCGCCGCGACGCGCATGGAGGGCGAGCTGGAATGGGAGCGCCAGCGCTCCGAGCGCCTGTTGCTCAACACGCTGCCGGCGGCGATCGCGCAGCGCCTGAAGGACCGCCCGGGCGAGGCCATCGCCGAGCGCCACGCCGAGGTCTCGGTGCTGTTCTGCGACATCGTCGGCTTCACGCGCCTGTCGGAGCGGCTGCCGCCGGAGGAACTGGTGGCGCTGCTCAACCGCGTGTTCACGGCCTTCGACGACCTGGCCGACGCGCACGGCGTGGAGAAGATCAAGACCATCGGCGACGCCTACATGGTGGCGGCCGGGCTGCCGGAAGCGCGCACGGATCATGCCGCGGTGCTGGCCGACCTGGCCCTGGGCATGGTGGCGGCGGTGCGCGCGCTGCGCGACGAAACCGGCGCCGCGCTCGACGTGCGCATCGGCATCCACAGCGGCGCGGTGGTGGCCGGCGTGATCGGCCGGCGCAAGTTCGCCTACGACCTGTGGGGCGACGTGGTGAACACCGCCGCGCGCATGGAATCCCACGGCGTGCCCGGCGCGGTGCAGGTGACCGAAGCCACGGCCCGCCTGCTCGGCGACGCCTACGCGCTGGCGCCGCGCGGCGCGCTGGAGATCAAGGGCAAGGGCGCGATGCCCGTGTACCTGCTGCAGCCGGCCGCCTGAGGCTCAGCTGCGCAGGCCGATGCCCTTCTTGAGCAGCCACAGGCCCAGCGCACCCAGCGCCAGCACGAAGCCGACCATCAGCGCGAAGGCGGTGGCCATCGACACGTCGCTCTGGCCCAGCAGGCCGTAGCGGAAGGCGTTGACCATGTAGAAGATCGGGTTGAGGTGGGTGGCCGCCTCGGCCCAGTCCGGCAGCAGCTTCACCGAATAGAACACGCCGCCGAGGTAGGTGAGCGGGGTGAGGATGAAGGTCGGGACGATGGCGATGTCGTCGAACTTCTTGGCGTAGACCGCGTTGACGAAGCCGGCCAGCGAGAAAATGGTGGCGCCCAGCAGCACGGTGGCGAGCGTGATGAACGGATGCGGCACGCTGATCCGGGTGAAGAACATCGAGATCAGCAGCACGATCGCGCCCACCATCAGCCCGCGCAGCACGCCGCCGGCGACGTAGCCGCCCAGGATCACCCAGTTCGGCATCGGGCTGACCAGCATTTCCTCGATGTGGCGCCCGAACTTGGCGCCGAAGAAGCTGGAGCTGATGTTGCCGTAGGCGTTCTGGATGATGGCCATCATCACCAGGCCCGGCACGATGAAGTCCATGTACGAGATGCCGTCCATGGTGCCGATGCGCGAGCCGATCAGGTTGCCGAAGATCAGGAAGTACAGCGTCATGGTGATCGCCGGCGGCACCAGGGTCTGGCCCCAGATGCGCAGGATGCGGGCGACCTCGCGGCGGGCGATGGTGCGCAGGGCGGTGAGGTTCGGGCTCATGCCGAGGCCTCCTTCGACGGCACCACTTCCGGCTGGCCGGTGAGCCTGACGAACAGTTCCTCCAGCCGGTTGGACTTGGTGCGCATCGAGCGCACCCGGATGCCGGCCTCGCCGAGCGTGGCGAACACGCGGTTGAGGTCCATCTCGCGGGGCATTTCGACGTCCAGGGTGTGGGTGTTCTCGGCCACCAGGGTGGCGCCGGGGATGACGGGCAGGGCGGCCGGCAGGTCGCCGTCGATGTCGAGCAGGAAGCCCTCGACGTCGAGCTTGGCCAGCAGGTTGCGCATCGGGCCCTGCTCGATGATGCGGCCGCGGTCGATGATGGCGAGGTTGCGGCAGAGGTTCTCGGCCTCCTCCAGGTAGTGCGTGGTGAGGATGACCGTGGTGCCGGCGGCGTTGACCTCCTTGAGCGTCTTCCACATGCCGCGGCGGATCTCGATGTCGACGCCGGCGGTGGGCTCGTCGAGGATCAGCAGCTTGGGCCGGGTCATCATGGCCCGGGCGATCATCAGCCGGCGCTTCATGCCGCCCGACAGGGTGCGGGACATGGTGCGGGCCTTTTCCCAGAGCTGGGCCTTCTTCAGCTCCTCCTCGGCCCGCTTCTCGGCTTCTGCACGCGGGATGCCGTAAAAGCCTGCGTAGTTCACGCAGATATCGAAGGGCTGCTCGAACATGTTGAAGTTGATCTCCTGCGGCACCAGGCCGATCTGGCGCATGGCCTCGGAGCGCTGGGCGTGCAGGTCGATGCCGAAGACCTTCACGTCGCCGGAGGTCTTGTTCACCAGCGAGCTGACCACGCCGATGAGGGTGGACTTGCCGGCGCCGTTGGGGCCGAGCAGGGCGTAGAAGTCGCCGGGTGCCACGGTGAGCGAGACGCCCTTGAGGGCTTGCACGCCGGTGGCATAGGTCTTCTTGAGATCAGTGATCTCGAGTGCGGGATGGTTTGGCATGGGGCTCCTGGACCGCCGCGGCGCTGCGCCGGGGGTCTGCGGGCCGTATTATATCGGCCTTGCCGCCCCGCCCCCGGGATCGTGCGGTACACAGTTTCCCGATTCCGGAGTCCGTCTTGGCCATCGTGCAGTTCCCGCTCCGCCTGGTCGCCAGCCGCATGCTGGCCCCGACCGTGCGCCACCTCGCCTTCGCCCGCGACGATGGCCAGCCGCTGGACTTCATCCCGGGCCAGTTCGTGCAGGTGCATTTCAACTACCCGGACGGCACCCCGACCAAGCGCAGCTACTCGCTGGCGACCATGCACGACCATGCGATGGGTCCGGGCGAGGCGATCGAGATCGCGGTCAGCTACGTGGCCGGCGGCGCCGCCACGGCGCTGTTCGAGGCGATGGACGAGGGCCAGCAAATCCAGGCCAGCGGGCCGTACGGCCGCTTCTGCCTGGTGCCCGCCGATACCAACCGCCGTTACCTGCTGATCGGCACCGGCACCGGCATCACCCCCTACCGGGCGATGCTGCCGCGCCTGGCCGAACTGATGGCCGAGCGGGGCGTCGAGGTGGTGCTGCTGTTCGGCTGCCGCAAGCCCGAGGAACTGATCTACGGCGAGGACTTCTATGCCTTCGCGCAGGCGCATCCGAACTTCCGTTTCGTGCCCTGCTTCAGCCGCGAGCTGCCGGCCGACCCGCACCCGGACGTGCGCCAGGGCTACGTGCAGGACGTGCTGGCGGAATTCGCCCCGTCGGCCGAGGGCGACATCGCCTACCTGTGCGGCAACCCGAACATGGTCGATGCGGCCTTCGAAGTGCTCAAGGCCGCCGGGCTGCCGGTGCCGCACATCCGCCGCGAGAAGTACGTCAGCAGCAAATAGCGCCGCCCCCTGCCATCGGTCGGGCTTGCGCGCGGGCGGCGCCCCGACGACCCTGCGCCAGTAGCCAGGCCCGACGAGCATGACCGCCAAGCGCACGATCAGGAAGTTCGCAGGCATTGCCGGCCTGGCGCTGGCGGGCGGCGTCGTTGGCGTCTTCGTCGGCAAGGGCGTGGCCGCCCTGGGGTGGCTTCGCGACAGCCTGGACGTGCTCTCTGCCTGGGACCTGCTGGTGCTGCCCCTGGCCTGGCTGCTGGTGATCGCCGTGCACGAGGGCGGTCACCTTGCCGGCGGCCTGTCGCGCGGCATGCGCTTCCTGCTGATGATCATCGGCCCCTTGGGCTGGGTGCGCGCCGGCGAACGGATCGAGTTCCGCCTCTACTTCAACCTGGGCACGCTGGGTGGCGTGGCGGCCGCGATGCCGGTTCCGGATCGACCGCTCCTGCCGCAACTGCGAAGGCTGGTCGTCGGTGGGCCGCTGGCCAGCCTGCTGCTCGCTGTCCTTTGTGCGGCGGTCTTCGTGTTCGCCGAAGGGCGCACATCGGCCTATGCGCTGATCACGGGCCTGCTCTCGGCGCTGATATTCGTGGCCACGGCCGTGCCCATGCGCGCCGGTGGCTTCATGAGCGACGGCATGCAGTTCCTGCAGCTCTCGCGCGACCCGGCCATGGTCGAGCGGCGCGCGCACCTGATCGGCCTGGTGGGCATGAGCCTGGCAGGTCGCCGGCCCCGGGAGCTGGATCCGGAGCTGCTGGCGCAGACGCAGGCCCTGGCCGGCGATGAGCCCCTGTTCGACGTGGGTGTCTGGCAATACAGCGCCCACCACGCGTGGGACCAGGGCGACCTCGACGCGGCCGGCACCTGGCTGGACCGCATCGCCAACGTGTTCGACCAGTATCCCGATGGCTTCCGGCAGTCGGTGGCGGTCGAACTTGCCCTGCATGCCGCCTGGCATCGCCGGGACCTGGCCACGGCCGAAGGCTGGCTGGCGCGTGCGAAGGGGGGCGTGGTCGACGCCACGCGGCGCGCACTCGCGGAAGCGGCGGTGGCGCAGCTCAGGGGCGACGCTGCGAAGGCCGCCACTGCGCTGGCCACCGCACGGCGCAAGCTGGCGCACGGCATGGACCCCGGCGTCGCCCGGCTCAGCGCCGACCAGATCGAGGCGCTGCAGTCCCGGACCGCCGACACCCGCCAGGGTCCGCCGTCCGCCTGACCGGGCGGCTGTCACGTTTTCCGCCCTGTGTCGTCTGTTGTCTTGAACCCGTGTTGAAAATCCCCGAGGACGCCATGCGAATGATCCTGCCCCTCGCCCTGCTGACGCTGTCGTTGCCGGTTTCGGCGCGAACGCTCGGCAGCCTCGAGTTCACGCCCTGCGACATCGGCCAGGCCGGCACCGGCGCCACCGCCCGGGCCGAGTGCGCCACGCTCGACGTGCCCGAAGACCCGACCAAGCCGGACGGCCGCAAGATCAGCCTGCGGGTCGCGCTGCTGCCTTCGCGCGCCGCCGAGCCCGCGGCGGACCCGCTGGTCTTCTTCGCCGGTGGCCCGGGCCAGTCGGCCGTGGACAGCCTCGCCAGCGTGGCGGGCGGGCTGTCGCGGGTGCGCGAGAAGCGGCACCTGCTGTTCATGGACCAGCGCGGCACGGGCGGCTCGAACCCGCTGGCCTGCAAGTTCCCGATGGACGCGGACCTGGCGATGCCTTCCGCCGACGTGCAGGTGAAGATGGCGCAGGACTGCCGCGATGCGCTCGATGCCGACCTCGCGCAGTACACCACTACCGTCGCCGCGGCCGACGTCGAGGCGCTGCGCCAGGCCATCGGCGCGCCGATGCTCAACCTGTACGGCGGCTCCTACGGCACCCGCATGGCGCAGGAATACGCGCGCCAGCAGCCCGGCGCCGTGCGCAGCATCGTCCTCGACGGCGTGGTGCCGCCGGGGCTGGCGCTGGGCAGCGAGCACGCCATCAACCTCGAGGCGGCGCTCAAGCAGATCCTCGGCGAGTGCGCGAAGCAGGCGGGCTGCCGGGAGGCCTTCGGTGATCCGTACCGCACGCTGTACGCACTGCGCGATCAAGCGCGGGCGACGCCGATCGAGGTCTCGCTGCGCGATCCACTGACGCACCAGCCGCGCACGCTGCGCCTCGACGAAGGCTCGGTGGCCCTGATCGCGCGCCTGTTCGCCTACGCGCCGGAGACGGCCGCGCTGCTGCCGCTGCTGCTCGACGAAGCGGCCAAGGGCCGGCCGGAATCGCTGGTGGCACAGGCCGCGCTGGTGTTCGATTCGCTCACCGGCATGATCAACCACGGCATGCAGCTCTCGGTGATGTGCGCCGAGGACGCGCCGCGGCTAAAGGCGCGACCGGAGGACGCGGACCTGGTGCTCGGCGAAGCCATCATCAGCGTCTCGCTCAACCAGTGCAGCGTCTGGCCGAAGGGTCCGGTGTCGCCCGGCTTCAACGAACCGCTGGCGACCGACATACCGACCCTGCTGCTCTCGGGCGAGTACGACCCGGTGACGCCGCCGCGCTACGGCGAGGAAGTGCTGAAGTCGCTGGGCAAGGCGCGCCACCTGGTCGGCACCGGCCAGGGCCACATCATGCTCTCGCGCGGCTGCACGCCGCGCCTGGTCGGCCAGTTCGTCGACAAGCTCGACCCCGAGGGGCTGGACGCCAGCTGCCTGGAGCCGCTGGGCGCGACGCCCTTCTTCATCAACTACAACGGAGCCGAGCCGTGATCGAAGTCCGCGATTTGCACAAGGCATTCGGCAAGGTGAAGGCCGTGGACGGCGTCGGTTTTTCCGCCGCCGACGGCCAGATCACCGGTCTGCTGGGCCCCAACGGGGCCGGCAAGACCACCTCGCTGCGCATGCTCTACACCCTGATGAAGCCCGACCGCGGCCAGGTGCTGGTGGACGGCATCGACGCCAGCGCCGACCCCGCCGGCGTGCGCCGCCGGCTGGGCGTGCTGCCGGATTCGCGCGGCCTGTACAAGCGGCTGACCAGCCGCGAGAACATCCGCTACTTCGGCCAGCTGCACGGCATGGACGACGCGCTGATCGCGCAGCGCACGGAAGCGCTTTCGAAGGCGCTGGAGATGGGCGACATCATCGACCGCCGCACCGAGGGATTCTCGCAGGGCCAGCGGGTGAAGACCGCGATCGCCCGTGCGCTGGTGCACGACCCGCGCAACGTGATCCTGGACGAACCCACCAACGGCTTGGACGTGATGGCCACGCGCGCGATGCGGCGCTTCCTGCTGCAGCTGCGCGCCGAGGGCCGCTGCGTGCTGTTCTCCAGCCACATCATGCAAGAGGTGGCGGCGCTGTGTGACCGCATCGTCATCATCGCCCGCGGCCAGGTGGTCGCGGAGGGCACGCCCGACGAGCTGCGCGCGCAAACGGGCGAGACCAACCTCGAGGACGCCTTCGTCAAGGCGATCGGCACCGAAGAAGGACTGATGGCATGAAGGCCGCGATCGTTGTTTTCCTCAAGGAAGCCAGGGAGAACCTGCGCGACCGCAAGACCGTGCTCAACGCGCTGGTGATGGGCCCGCTGCTGGGGCCCATCTTCTTCGCGATCATGATGGGCTTCATCATCAACAAGCAGCTGGACAGCGCCGAGAAGCCGCTCGCGCTGCCGGTGGTGGGCGCCGAGCACGCGCCGAACCTGGTGGCGTGGCTGGAGCGGCAGGGCGTGGAGATCGAACCCGCGCCCGCCGACGGCGAGGCCGCGATCCGCGCCCGCGATGCGCGGGCCGTGCTGGTGATTCCGGCCGACTTCGGCGAGCACTGGCGCAAGGGCGAGACGGCGCAGGTGCAGGTGCTGTTCGACAGCTCCGACCAGGATGGCCGGGCGCCGAAGGCGCGCATCAGCGCGCTGCTCGAGGCCTACTCGCAGCAGCACGCGTCCATGCGCATCGCCGCGCGGGGCCTGCACCCGGCCCTGCTCAACCCGGTGGTGGTCGCGGACCGCGACCTGGCCAGCAACCAGCAGCGCGCCGGCCAGCTGCTCGGCTTCCTGCCCTACCTGCTGGTGCTGGGCGCGTTCCTGGGCGGCATGTACCTGGCCATCGACACCACCGCCGGCGAGCGCGAGCGGCAGTCGCTCGAGCCGCTGCTGGCCAACCCGGCCACCCGGGCCGAGATCGTGCTGGGCAAGCTGGGCGCCACCTTCGGCTTCGCGATGGCCAGCATGATGCTGAGCTTGGTCGCGTTCTCGGTGGCCTTCCAGTACATCCCGCTGGAGCGGCTGGGCATGCGCATCGACTTCGGCCCGGGCCTGATCCTGCGCGCGGGCCTGCTGATGGTGCCGCTGGTGATGTGCTTCGCCGCGCTGCAGACGATCGTGGCCGCCTACGCCAAGAGCTACCGCGAGGCGCAAACCTACCTGTCGCTGCTGATGCTGGTGCCGATGCTGCCGTCGGTGATCCTGATGGTGAACCCGATGAAGGGCGAACTGTGGATGTCGGCGATGCCGCTGCTGTCGCAGAACGTGCTGGTGATGGCCCTGGCGCGCGGCGAGGTGGTGGCCCTGGCCGACTTCGCACTCAGCTTCGGCACCAGCCTGGCGCTGGCGGTGGGGCTGGTGTGGGTCGCGGTCCGCATCTACCACCGCGAACAGCTTGCCGTGTCCGCCTGACCCGTTTCCGGCGAGGCATGAAAAAGGCCCGGCAATGCCGGGCCTTCTTCTTCCTGCGCCTTGCCGCGGATTACATGCGGAAGGTGAAGGTGCGGGTCAGCGTGGCCGGCTGGTCCATCGGCTGGAAGCGCCAGTCGCGCACGGTGGCCAGCACTTCGCGTTCGAAGGCGCCGCGCGGCTGGGCGCGGACGACGCGGACGTCGCTGACGCTGCCGTCGGCGGCGATGCTGATCTCGACCGTGATATCGCCGGTGATGCCCGAGCGGGCGGCCGCGGCCGGGTAGGCCGGCTGCGGCGTGCGGATGCCGATCGGGGTGCTGGCGCGCGGCGGCGGCGGCGGGGTGGTGA
>NZ_JALHQI010000077.1 GCF_022842045.1 Arenimonas sp.
ATCTGCGAAATCCTGAACCCGACCAACTGCGACACGGCAACGGTGACCGTCACGGTGGGTGCCGCGGTCATCGATGCGGTCGACGACACGGGCACGGTGGCCAGCGGCGCCGCGGGCGGTGTGGCCGTCCCGAACGTCCTGGTCAACGACACGCTGGGCGGCTCGCCGGCCACGCTGGCGACCGTGACCATCACCCAGGTCAGCACCAGCAACCCGAACGTCACGATCGATCCGGCCACCGGTGCGGTGAACGTCGCGCCGGGTACCCCGGCGGGCACCTACACGCTCGTCTATCAGATCTGTGAAGTCCTGAACCCGACCAACTGCGACACGGCAACGGTGACCGTCACGGTCGGTGCCGCAATCATCGATGCGGTCGACGATACCGGCACGGTCGCCGATGGTGGCGTGGGCGGGATCGCGGTGCCGAACGTCCTTGTGAACGACACGCTCAACGGCGTGCCGGCCACCCTGGCGTCGGTCGTCATCACCCCGCTGACCTCGAGCCACCCGAACGTCACGCTGGATCCGGCCACCGGCCAGGTTACGGTTGCGCCGGGCATCCCGTCGGGCACCTACACCGTGACCTACCGGATCTGCGAGATCCTCAACCCGGCCAACTGCGATGACGCCGTGGTCACCGTCATCGTCGTCACCGGCGACATCGCGCCGATCGCGGTGGACGACAGCTACACCGGCCCGGAGGGCTCCCCGATCCCGGGCAACGCCTCCGGCAACGACACGCCGGGCAACGTCAGCAGCACCTACACCGTGGTGTCGCAGCCCGCCAACGGCACCGTGGTCATGGCCCCGGACGGCAGCTTCACCTACACGCCCAACGCCGGCTTCGTCGGTCCAGACAGCTTCCCGTACCAGGTCTGCGACGCCGACGGCGACTGCGCCACGGCCATCGTCACGATCAACGTCGTGCCGCTGGCGGGCAAGCTGCGGCTGCAGAAGGTGGTGGCTGCGCGCGAGGTGAACGCGGGTTCGCTGGTGGCGTATACGCTCACGGTCATCAACGTCGGCGACCTGCCGGTGGTGGCCGCGGACGTGGTCGACGTCCCGCCGCGCGGCTTCGCCTACGTGCCGGGCAGCATGACCGTGGTCGATGGCGACAACCTCGCCGTCGCCAGCGGCACGGGTCCGATCACCTTCTCCGGCATCGACATCCCGGTCGGCGGCACCGCGACCATCCGTTACCTGTTGCGCGTCGGCGCGGGCCTGGTCCCGGGCGAGTACGTCAACGAGGCCACCGCCTACCAGGCCGGCATCGCGGTCAGCAACACCGCCGCCGCGTCCGTTGTCACCGGCGCCGGCCTGGATGCCGACTTCGAGCAGACGCGGATCTGGGGCAAGGTCTTCGACGACCGCAACGGCGACGGCTGGCAGGACGAGGACGAGCGCGGAATCCCGGGCGTCCGACTGGCGACCGTGGAAGGCCTCGTCACCGAGACCGATGCCCAGGGCCGCTTCCACATCGAGGGCCTGGTCGTCTCGAACCAGATGCGCGGCCAGAACTTCGTGGTCAAGGTCGACCCGAGCACGCTGCCGGAGGGCGTCGAGTTCACGACGGCCAATCCGCTGATGCGCCGCATCACCCCGGCCGTGCCGACCCGCTTCGACTTCGGCGTGCGGATGCCGCCAGCGCCGGCGGCCACCCGCGTGGTCGAGCTCGAGCTGGGCACGGTGGTGTTCGCCCCGGGCAGCCGCGAGATCCGGCCGCAGTTCCGGCCGGTGATCGAGGAGATGGCGGCCCAGCTGAGCCGCCACGCCGGCGGTGAAGTCAGCATCCAGACCGTCTCGGGCGAGCAGGCGCTGGCCGTCGACCGCGCGGTCGCGGTCCGAGAGGCGCTGCGGGACCTGCTCGGCGAGCAGGCCGCCACCCGCGTTCGCATCGACGTGCTAGAGGCCGACCAGGCTCGCCTGCTGTCGGTGGGCGAGACGATCGAGATCGGCAGCGTGCTGTTCGATACCGACAGCGACGCCCTCCGTGCCGACAGCGGTCCGCTGCTCGACGCCATCGCCCGCGCCATCACCGACGCGGCCTGCGGCTGCGGCGAGATCGTGATCACCGGTCGCGCCGACGTCCGTGGCGACGCCGACTACAACGAGGCCTTGTCCCTGCGCCGTGCGCAAGCCGTGCGCCAGGCGATCGAGGCACGAATGACACCAGGGCAACGCACCCGGCTTCGGGTCGTGACAGAGGGCGCCGCCGCGCCGGGAGCGGGCCTGTGAACAGGATTAGCCGAGTCGTGAAGACGCGCATGAAGCTGCTGGACTACACCCTGATCGGCCTGCTGGCCGGACTGGCGACGCCTGCCTGGGCGCAGGACGCCGCCGATGCGGGCGCCGCAGTGAACTGCGACGCCGATGGCTGCACGGACGCCGACGGCATAGTGCTTCGTGTCCGCAGCCGCGGTGAGGCCGAGTCGCGGCCGGGCGACGACGCCCAGCTGCAGTCGGACCGCCGCGTCGACGTCGCGCACACCCCGGCCGGCCGGACCGAGGTGCGCGGCCGGTTCGCCATCGACCTGCCGGGCGGCGGGATGCTCTGGGCCACCGAGGACCCACAGCTGGCCCAGCCCAACCTCAACGTCCAGGCCAGCCCGCTGGTGCCCTTCAGCGAGGGGCGCATCACCAAGCCGGTGCGCTTCATGAGCTACAGCAACTACCCGGCGTTCGCGGCCAGGCACCAGCTCGTGATCTATCGCGGCACCGACACCGACCGGGTGTCCCCGATCGCCACCCTCGATCTGCCGGCCGTGGCCGTCGGCGAAGTCGAATGGAGCGGCGAGCTGCCGGGTGTGCCCGCCCTGCGCGAAGGCGACGAGCTGCAGTACGTGCTGCGCGCCATCGCGGCCGATGGCAGCACCGACGAGACCTTCCCGAACCGCCTGACCCTGGTGCGTCCGGACGACGTCCTGCGCAGCCAGCAGGCGCTGGGCAACCAGGCGGACCCGCGCCTGGGCAGCCTCGATGCCGAGCAGGTCGAGCAGCGCCGGCTGACCGAGGCCGTGCTGGGGCAGGGCAACCTGCGCCAGCAGAACATCCCGATCTACGGCTCGCGCGTGCGCATCGTCGGCCAGGACATTCCCGAGGGCCAGACGCTCCGGATCGACGGTCGTGCCTATCCGGTCGACCTCGACCGCAAGTTCGCCGCCGAGTTCCTGCTGCCGGTCGGCAAGCACAGCTTCGAGATCGAGGTCGGCGACCGCGAACAGACGGTGCGCCGCACCCTCGACGTGGAGGTCACCGGACGCTACCTGTTCGTGGTGGCGCTGGCCGACGTCACCGTGTCGGGCAACAGCATCAGCGGCGCCGTGGTGCCGGTGGGCGTCGACGACCGCTACGACGACGTCATCACCGAAGGTCGCCTGGCGATGTACCTCAAGGGCAAGGTCCAGGGGAAATACCTGGTCACCGCCCAGGCCGACACGCGCGAGAACGAGGTCGGCGAGCTCTTCGACGGCTTCCTGGATCCCGATGCCCGCGATGTCTTCCGCCGGCTCGACCCGGACCAGTACTACCCGGTCTATGGCGACGACTCGACCACCTACCGCGACGTCGACACCCAGGGCAAGCTCTACGTCCGCGTCGACTGGGACAAGAGCCAGGCGCTGTGGGGAAACTACGAAACCGGATTCACCGGCACCGAGTACGGCCAGTACGTGCGCAGCCTCTACGGCGGCGCCATCGCCTGGCGCAGCCGCGCGTCCACGTCCCTGGGCGAGGCGCGCAGCACCCTTCGCGCCTTCGGCTCGGAGGCGCAGAGCGCGCCCGGGCACAGCGAGTTCCTCGGCACCGGCGGCAGCCTCTACTACCTGCGCCACACCGACGTCCTGCCGGGCTCGGACAACGTGGTGCTGGAGGTGCGCGATCCGCTCACCGGCCGCGTCGAGACCCGGGTCGACCTGGTGCGCGACGTCGACTACGAGATCGACGAGCTGCAGGGCCGCCTGCTGCTGACCCGCCCGCTGCTGCAGATCGTCCGCGACAACCTGCCGACGATCATCCGCGATACCCCGCTGGACGGCTTCGAGAACCGCCTGCTGGTGGACTACGAATACATCCCGGCCGGCTTCTCCACCGACCAGGCCACCGCCGGCGTCAGCGGCCGCACCTGGCTCGGCGAACATGTCGCCCTGGGCGGCACCTACGTCGACGAGCAGCGCAGCGGCGAAGACTATCGCCTTGCCTCGGTGGACCTGACGCTGCAGGCCGGCCGCGGCACCTACCTCAAGCTTGAGCAGGCCCGCACCGAGGCCACCAGCGCCGCGGTCTTCTTCTCGGACAACGGCGGCCTGAGCTTCTCCCGCCTCAACCCCGTGGCCGCGAACCGCGAAGGTGACGCGCGCAGCATCGAAGCCCGCGTCAACCTGCTCGAGCGTGGCCTGACCACCCGCGAGTGGACGCTGGGCGCATGGTGGCGGAACCTCGACGCCGGCTTCTCGGTCGCCCGCCAGGACATCGGCCTGCCGATCGAGGAGCAGGGCGCCGAGTTCGCGGGCCAGGTCAGCGACGCACTGCGACTGAGCGGTCGCTACAGCGATGCCCACCGCGGCGCCGACGGCGTCGAGCAGGCGCAGCTGATGGCCGAATGGCGACTGTCGGAGGCCAGCCAGCTGACCGGCGAGCTTCGCGGCGTCACCGAAACCCGCGGCGGCGTGGCCGGCACCGGTGCCCTCGCGGCGCTGCGCTACAGCCATCGCATCGGTGAATCCCTGGATCTCTATGGCACCGGCCAGGTCACCCTGGACGACGACGATGGTGCTTATGCCGGCAACGACGCGGTCACCCTCGGCGGTCGCTACTCCTTCGCCAGCCTCTCGACGCTGGGCGCGGAAGTGACCTCGGGGCAGCGCGGCGACTCGGCCAGCCTCAATGGCGAGTACCGGCTCAACGACCGCCATGCGCTGTACGGCAGCTACACCGTTTCCACCGACACCACCGCCGCGGATCCGCTCTACGGCAGCGCTCCGACCGGACTGACCCTTGGCCAGCGCTGGCGCATCTCGGACCAGGTCAACCTGTTCAACGAGAGCCAGTTCCTCAAGGCGCGCCAGGAAAGCGGCATCGCCCACACCTACGGCATGGATTTCTTCCCCGGGCTGGGCTGGACGCTGGGCTTCACCCTGCAGGACGCCGAGCTGGAGTCCGCGCTGGGCCGGGTTGATCGCCAGGCCGTCAGCCTCAGCGGCGGCCGCACCGACCAGGCCGTGAGCTGGAACAGCAAGCTCGAGTACCGCCGGGACAGCGGCGCCGAGCAGCGCACCCAGTGGGTGAGCACCAATCGCCTGGGCTGGCGCGTGAACGAGGACTGGCGGATCGCCGCGCGCTTCAACTACGGCGACACCGAGGATGCGGTCGATCCGCTTGCCAACGCCCGGTTCGTGGAGGGCAACATCGGCTTCGCCTATCGCCCGGCCACGAACGATCGCCTGTCCCTGCTGGGCAAGTTCAGCTACCTGCAGGACCTCAGCAGCCTCGGCCAGGACACCCTGGCCGACTACGACCAGCGTTCGCGGATCCTGTCCCTGGAAGGCATCTATCGCCTGACCAGGCAGTGGGAGGTCGCCAGCAAGCTCGCGCACCGCGCAGGCGAGGCGCGCCTGGCCCGTTCCACTGGCCCCTGGTTCGACACCACCGCCGATTTCGCCGCGGTCCAGGCCCGCTACAACCTGCATCGCAAGTGGGACGCACTGGCGGAATACCGCTGGCTCAGCGTGGACGAGAACGACAGCCAGCGCGCAGGCTGGCTGGTGGGCGTCGACCGCCACCTCGGCGACAACTTCCGCCTGGGCCTGGGCTACAACTTCACCAGCTTCAGCGATAACCTCACGGTGCTCGACTACGACCAGAAGGGCTGGTTCCTGAATGTGACCGGGACGTATTGATGGCAAACGCCTTGCCCGGCCGCTGGCTGGCTGGGGCCCTGGTGTCGGCGCTGGTACTCGCGCCGGCGGCGCAGGCCCAGGTGCAGCGCACCTTGGTGAACCTGGGGTTCGAGCAGCCGGCGCTGGGCGCGCCGGCCTGCTTCCGCTTCATCAGTGAAAGCATCGTGCCGGGCTGGACCACCGACCACCCGGTCATCGCCACCCAGACCCTGACCTGCAGCAACGCCAACATCCCCGGCGCGCCGGCAACGGGGCCGGCGATGGAGTTTTGGACCAACGGCTTCAACGCCACCCCGCCGCGCAATGGCACGCAGCACGTCGAGCTCAATGCCTCGGCGCCGTCGCGCCTGTCGCAGTCGGTGTGCCTGTTCAATGGCGAGCAGGTGAACTGGGTCTTCAGCCACCGCGGGCGCGGCAGCACGACGGTGCAGGACGTGATGTCCTACCTGGTAGGCCCGAACCAGATCGTGCGGGTCGGCACCACCAGTGCCGGCACCGGCGGCGTGCTGGTCACCAGCCAGGGCACGGCGACCTCGGTGGCCGGCCCCAATGGCTGGCGTGACTACAGCGGCACCTTCACCTACACCGGGGCGACCGGCACCACCAACCTCGGCTTCCAGGCCATTTCCACCGGCAGCGGCAGCACCACGGTCGGCAATTTCCTCGACGACATCCAGATCAGCCTGCGACCCTTCGTCGAGTTCGTGCAGCCCACCAACACCAAGGCCGAAAGCACCGCCGCCAGCAGCGCGAACATCCCGCGCATCCGCGTTTCCGGCACCGTCCCGGCCGGCGGCATGACGGTCGTCGTCAACATCACCGGCGGCACCGCCACCCTGGGCGTCGACTACACGACGCCCGGCAACAGCACCACGCTCAACATCGCCGTGCCGGCCGGCGTCTACGACGGCAGTGAGTTCGTGCTGCCGGTGACCCTGGTGGCGGACGCGATCCCCGAGCCCGACGAGACCATCACCTTCAACCTGCCCACGCCCGCCGCCGCGCCGCCGCCCTACCTGCTCGCCAGCACCGCGACCTGCGGCGGCGGCGCCCAGGTCAACAACACGCTGACGATCACCGAGATCGTGGCCCGCGTGACCCTGGTCAAGGCGGTGGCCTCGCGCCCGGTGGGCGGCAGCAGCGGCTTCACCATCAACATCGACCAGGCCGGCAACCTGGTGGCCAGCGCCAGCACCGGCCTGGGCGCGGGAACGGCCAACGCAAGCGCCAGCACCGGCGAGAACCTGGTCACGCCCGGCATCCCGGTGACGCTCTCGGAGCTGCTCCAGGCCGGCAGTACCCACGGCTTCAGCCAGTTCGATCCCAGCATCGCCTGCAGCAACGCCACCGGGGGTTCCCCGACGGTGCTGCCCGGCGGCTTCGCGGCAAGCGGGAGCTGGACGCTGACGCCGGCGACCAATGACCGGATCACCTGCACCATCACCAACGCCGCCCGCGCCCCGACGGTGACCGTCCTCAAGTCAGTGAGCTCCCGTGCCGATGCCGGCGACCAGTTCACGGTCGGCGTGCTGCAGCTACCGTCGACGCCCCTGGGCAGCGCCACCACGGCCGGCACGGGCACCAGCGCCAGCACGGGCCCGATCGCATTGCCTTCGCTCACCGCCAACTACAACATCACCGATGCGATGGCGCCGGGCAGCCCCTCCGTGATCAACCAGTACGCCGGCAGCATCGCCTGCAGCAACGCCAGGCCCGATGCCCCGGCGGCGGTGACCATCACCGGCAGCGCGCCGAGCTGGGGCTTTTCCTATGCCGCCGGCGACATCATCACCTGCACGGTCACCAATGCCCGCATCGCGCCCCGGATCGTGCTTTCGAAGGCGCTGTCGGGGGCGCGGCTGTCGGCCAGCGACCAGTTCCGCATGACGGTGACCGGAGCGGGCGGCGGCAGCGCCGACACCACCGGCAGCGCCGCGACCGTCACCGGCGGCACGGTGACCGTCGCCACCGCGACGCCGGGCAGCGCATACACCCTGTCCGAGGCGATGGCGCCCGGCAGCGTGTCGCCGCTGGCGGCCTACGGCAGCAGCATTGCCTGCAGCAATGCGCGCGCGGGTGCCAGCACCGTGCTGCCGTCCGGCGCCGGCACCAGCTTCCCGCTGACGCCGCTGGCGGGCGACAACATCACCTGCACCCTCACCAATTCGCCGCTGGCCCCGAGCCTGTCGGTGACCAAGAGCGACGGCAGCGGTACCTACGCGCCGGGCTCGAATGCCAGCTACACGATCGTGGTGAGCAATGCCGGTCCCGGCATCGCCAATGCCGCCACCGTGCTGGACAACCTGCCGGCAGGCGTCACGCTGTCGGCCCCGTGGACCTGCGTCGCCAGCGCGGGCTCGTCCTGTCCCGCCAGCGGCGGCGTCGCCGGCGGCAGCGTGGTTTCCCTGTCGGTGAGCCTGCTGTCGGGCGGCAGCGCCACCCTCACCGTGCCGGTGACGTTCAGCGCCGCCCCGGGCGATTACTGAGGCCGGGGCGGCGGCCTAGCCCGCGGCTTCGAAACGGTTCGCGGCGACGTTCTTGCGGACCTTCGCCGGATCCCAGATGCGCCCGTTCATGGCGATGTAGACGCCCGGCGGCAGCGACTGCACCGCGCCGACCGCGGTGCCGACATTGAACTCTGCGTCGGAGCCGCGGAAGCGGGCCGGGTTGAGCGCGCCGGTCAGCACGATCGTCTTGTCGGCGAGGCTGGCCAGCACCCGCGCGGTATCGACCATCGTGTCGGTGCCGTGCGTCACCAGCACGTGTCGCGCCGGCTGCGCGGCGATGGTCGCGCGCAGGAGTTCGCGGTCCTCGGCGGTGATGTGCAGGCTGTCCTTGCGGATGATCGGGATGACCGTGAAGCGGAACGCGACGCCGAGCTCCTGCAGGATGCGGCCAATCTGCGGCTCACCCACCTGGTAGTCCGACTTGTCGTCGAAGTAGACCTTGTCGATGGTGCCGCCGGTGGTGACGATCAGCAGCTCTTCCATGGCGTATCCCTAGCGTCGGCGCAATGCCGGGATTATACGGTGGGCGGGGCGGCCCGCTTCGCCAGCCGGGCACGCATGCCGTCCCAGCTTGCCGACACCACCAGCACGGTGGATACCAGCGCCTCGAGCAGTCCCAGCATCCTCGTTCCGGGCGAACTCCAGGCCACCATCACGCCGTGGCTGAAGTAGAGCAGGGCGGCCAGCGCGCCCCAGAACCCGGCCTTGCGATGGCCCAGCAGCACCAGCACGAGCGCCGGCAGCAGCGGCGCACCGAAGAAGGCCGCCATGGCCCAGGGCGAGGACTGCGCGGGTGGGGCGAGGAACCCGTGCCAGGCCACCACCAGTGCCATCAGCGCCACGATCGACGCCCGGGCCAGCCGCGTCATCGGCGTCATGCCTGCAGCTTCCGGGCAGTATCGGCCAGGCGCCTGCCGAGGGCGCGGGCGAGCAGCTTCTCTTCCTCGGAGGGCTGCGGGTCGTCGCCGGGCCCGGCGACGTGGCTGGCGCCATAGGGCGTGCCGCCGGTGCGGGTGGTGTTGAGCGCCGCCTCGGTGAAGGGGATGCCAACGATCACCATGCCGTGGTGCAGCAGCGGCAGCATCATCGTCAGCAGCGTCGACTCCTGGCCGCCGTGCTGGCTGGCGGTGGAGGTGAAGGCGGCCGCCGGCTTGCCCACCAGGGTGCCGGACGCCCACTCCGCGCCCAGCGTGTCGATGAAGTGCTTCAGTGGCGCGGCCATGTTGCCGAAGCGGGTCGGGCTGCCGATCGCCAGGCCGGCGCACTGCGCGAGGTCGGCCGTGGTGACGTAGGGCGCGCCCTCGTCGGGTACCGGCGCGGCGGCCGTGGCGGTCACCGGGGCCACGGGCGGCACCGTGCGCAGCCGCGCCTGCATGCCGGGCACCTCCTCGACGCCGCGCGCGATGTGCCGCGCCAGCTGCGCCACCGAGCCGCCGCGGCTGTAGTAAAGGACCAGGATATCGGGCATGCGTGCGGGTTCCGGAAGGCTTGGAAACCCGCGCAGACTAGCAGACCGGGCGAGTGCGGCCGGTCAGCGCTCCGGATTCACGAGCGCCTCGACCTGCGCCAGCACCGGCAGCTGGGCCAGGGCGTCGAGCTGGCGGAAGGCTATCAGGAGGCGCTCTTCGGCCTCGCTTTGCGCGACATAGTCGAGCACGAAGGCGGGGGGGTCCTCGCCCTTGCCGCCGATGACACGGGCCCCCCGCCCGGTGGCGAGCCACTCGAAGGACACGCCGGTGGCCAGTGCGATCCTGGCCAGGTGGCGGACGGTGGGGCTGGTGTCGTTGTCGCGCTCCCACTGGGCCACGGCGCTCCGGCCGACGCCCAGTTGTTCCGCCAGTTTCGCCTGGGACAGTCCGGCGTCCTGGCGGCAGCGCTTGATTCTTGAGGGCAGGCCGAGCATCGCGTATCCAGTGGAGAAGGAGGTTGGCCCGGTGCGTGAGCTCCATGGCGCGGCCGAAGCCTGGGCACCGGCCATGATGCGCCAAATACTGCCGTGGCGACCGTGCCCGCGGTCACGGCGCGGGCCTGCCGGAGCGGTCGCCCCGGGCTTTGTTACCATCGGGCGATGACGCTGATCGATGATCTTCGCCGCTGGTGGGACCGCATCGACCGGGAGCGGATCCGGTCGTTCTCCCGCTTCCTGTGGACGCGGTTCCTGGACGACCGCTGCTTCGAGACCGCGGGCGCGCTGGCCTACACCACCCTGTTCGCGCTGGTGCCGCTGAGCATGGTCGTATTCGGCATCCTGTCGGCGTTCCCGGTGTTCGACGCCTGGAGCGCGCAGCTCACCAACTTCGTGTTCTCCAATTTCGTGCCCAGCTCGGCCCGGGTGGTCGAGGACTACCTGCGCGACTTCGCCGCCAGCACCAGCAAGCTCACGCTCACCGGCGTCGTGGCGCTGCTGGTGTCGTTGATCCTGACGATGTACAGCATCGAGGCCACCTTCAATCGCATCTGGCGCGTTCCGACGCCACGCACGCGGCTGGTGCGGCTGCTGGTGTACTGGACGCTGCTGACCCTGGGCACGCTGCTGGCCGTGGCCAGCCTGGCGGTCACCTCCTACCTGTTCTCGCTGCCGGCGCTGTCGGGCGTGGAGTCGCTGAGCTGGCGCGAGCGCCTGCTGACGTACCTGCCGAACCTGGTCGAGCTGCTGGCCTTCACCTGCGCGTACTGGCTGATACCGCACCGCAGCGTGGCGTTCCGGTTCGCGCTGGCGGGCGGCCTGTTCGCGACGCTGCTGTTCGAGCTGGCCAAGCGTGGTTTCGCGGCCTACCTGCTGGGCGTGCCTTCGTACGAGCAGCTCTACGGGGCGCTGGCGGTGGTGCCGATCTTCATGCTGTGGCTTTACCTTAGCTGGGTGGTGGTGCTGCTGGGCGCGTCGTTCGCGGCCTCGCTGTCGTCCTTCCGCTACCAGCCGCGGGCGCTGCAGCTGCCGCCGGGCACCGAGCTCTACGGCTACCTGCGGCTGCTGGGCCGCCTGGAGCAGGCGCGCGCGAACGGCCGCGGCCTGCACATGCTCGAGCTGCAGGACTGCGAGCCGATGCTCACCGACGACCACCTGCGGCGCATGCTGGCCGGGCTCGCGGAGCTCGACATCGTGCGCCGCGCAGAAGATGGCGCGTGGCTGCTCAGTCGCGACCTCCGCACCGTCCGCTTGGGCGAGCTGCACGAGCGCCTGTCGCTGCGCGTGCCCGGCGTCGCCGCGGCGCTGCCGGGCTTCGACGATCCCATCGGCCGGGACGCCCTGCGCGCGCTCGACCACCTGCGCCAACCCCTGGACGAACCGCTGTCGCGCAGCGTCGGCAGTTTCTTCACCTCGAAACAGGACAATCCCGCGACATGAAGACCTGCCTGAAAAACCTCACCCTCGTGATCGCCCTGTCGGCGCTCGCCGCCTGCCAGCCAGCCGCCGGGCCGGCGACCGAGGCCGCCGCCCCCGCGTCCGCCGCCGAGGCCTC
>NZ_JALHQI010000078.1 GCF_022842045.1 Arenimonas sp.
GCGGGCGAGGGCTACCAGGGGCAGTACCCGCTGCTGGTGTCCGACCGCTACCTGATCGTGGACGCCGCGCTCAAGCGCGCCGCCGAACTCGGCACGCGCGCGATCGCGCACGGCTGCACTGGCATGGGCAACGACCAGGTGCGCTTCGACCTGGCGGTGAAGGCGGCCGGCGACTACGAGATCGTGGCGCCGATCCGCGAGATCCAGAAGGAGCACACCCAGACCCGCGCCTACGAGCAGGCCTACCTGGAGCAGCGCGGTTTCGAGGTGCGCGCCAAGCAGAAGAGCTACACCATCAACGAGAACCTGCTGGGCTTGACCATGTCCGGCGGCGAGATCGACCGCTGGGAAGCCCCGGGCGAGGGCGCCCGCGGCTGGTGCGCGACGCGGGCCGAATGGCCGGCGCAGGCGCTGCGGGCCACGCTCACGTTCCGGCAGGGCGAGGCGGTGGCGCTCGACGGCCAGCCGATGGCGGGCGCGGCGCTGCTGGCGAAGCTCAATGGCTTGTTCGCGAAGTACGGCGTGGGCCGCGGCCTGTACACCGGCGACACCACCATCGGGCTCAAGGGCCGCATCCTCTTCGAGGCCCCGGGCCTGGCGGCGCTGCTGGCCGGCCACCGCGCGCTCGAGGAAGCCGTGCTGACCAAACAGCAGAACCGCTTCAAGCCCGAAGTCGCGCGCAAGTGGGTCGAGCTGGTGTACGAGGGCTTCTACAACGATCCGCTGAAGGCCGACCTCGAGGCCTTCCTGCAGTCCAGCCAGGCCTGCGTCAACGGCGAAGTGGTTCTTGAAACCCACGGTGGCCGCGTGGATGCCGTGGCCGTGCGCTCGCCGCACCTGCTGCACGCCAAGGGCGCCACCTACGCGCAGTCGGCGGACTGGGGCGTGGCCGAGGCCGAAGGCTTCATCCGCCTCTATGGCATGAGCAGCAGCCTCTGGGCCGAAATCAACCGGACTGCCCGATGATCCAGGACGTACTCAAGCACCTCGAAGCCCTCGTTTCCTTCGACACGCGCAACCCGCCGCGCGCCATCGGCACGGGCGGCATCTTCGATTACCTTCGGGCCCGCCTGCCGGGCTTCACCTGCACCGTCACCGACCACGGCGCCGGCGCGGTCTCGCTGCTGGCCGTGCGCGGCGCGCCGAGGCGGGTGTTCAACGTGCACCTGGACACCGTGCCTTCGTCGCCGGGCTGGAGCGCCGACCCGCACGTGCTGCGCGTCGCCGGCGACCGCGCCATCGGCCTGGGCGCTTGCGACATCAAGGGCGCCGCGGCCGGCCTGCTGGCCGCGGCGGCGCGCACAGCGGGGGATGCCGCTTTCCTGTTCACCAGCGACGAAGAGGCCAACGACGCGCGCTGCATCGCCGCCTTCCTCGCGTCCGACCACGGCTTCACCGAAGCGATCGTGGCCGAGCCGACGATGGGCGAGGCGGTGCTGGCGCACCGCGGCATCAGCTCGGTGCTGATGCAGTTCACCGGGCAGGCCGGTCATGCGTCCGGCCAGCAGGCGCGCACGGCCAGCGCGCTGCATGCGGCGATCCGCTGGGGCGACCGGGCCCTGGACCATGTCGAGTCGCTGGACCACGCGCGCTTCGGCGGACTCACCGGTCTGCGCTTCAACATCGGCCGGGTCGAGGGCGGCATCAAGGCCAACATGATCGCGCCGCGGGCCGAGCTGCGCTTTGGTTTCCGGCCCTTGCCGTCGCAGTCACCGGCGGATTTGCATGCGCGTTTCCGCGGCTTCGCCGACCCCGCGGCGCTGGCCGCGTACGAAGAAACCTTCAGCGGCCCCTCGCTGCCCGCGGGCGACATCGCCGGGGCGGAGGCGAAGCGGCTTGCCGCGCGCGACCTCGCCGACGAACTGGGCCTGCCGATTGGCAATGCCGTGGATTTCTGGACCGAGGCCTCGCTGTTCTCGGCCGCCGGACTGACCAGCTTCGTGTTCGGCCCGGGCGACATCGCGCAGGCGCACACGGCCGACGAGTGGGTCGCGCTGGAGCAGCTTGAAACCGTTGCCCGTCATTACGTCCGCCTGCTGGAGGCCTCATGAATGCGCTAACCCTTGCCGCCCCCGCCGTCGCCGCGGGCCAGCCCGAAACCCTCCGGAGGGCGCTTCCGTTCTCCGCCGCCTGCCTTGCCGACCCTGACCATGACTGAGATGCGCACCACGATCGTCCGCCTGCTGTCCAACATGGCCAGCGCCAAGGAGATCCAGCAGTACCTCAAGCGCTTCAGCCAGCTCGACGCCGAGCGCTTCGCCGTGGTCAAGGTCGGCGGCGCGATCCTGCGCGACGACCTCGATGCGCTGGTGAGTTCGCTCTCGTTCCTGCAGCAGGTGGGCCTGACGCCCATTGTCATCCACGGCGCCGGCCCGCAGCTGGACGAGGAGATGAAGGCCGCGAAGATCGAGAAGGTCACGGTGGACGGCCTGCGCGTCACCGACGCCGCCGGCCTGGCCATCGTTCGCCGCGTGTCGCAGCAGGAGAACCTGCGCCTGGTCGAGGCGCTGCAGGCCCAGGGCGTGCGCGCCACCTCGATCACCTCGGGCGTGTTCGAGTGCGACTTCCTCTCGAAGCGCAAGTACGGGCTGGTCGGCAAGGTCGAGGCCGTGCACGTGGCCAGCATCCAGGCCGCCATCAAGGTCGGCTCGATCCCGGTGATCGCCTCGCTGGGCGAGACCGCCGGCGGCCAGATCCTCAACGTCAACGCCGACTGGGCCGCGAACGACTTGGTCAAGACGCTGCAGCCGTACAAGATCATCTTCCTCACCGGTACCGGCGGCCTGCTCGACGGCGACGGCAACGTGATCGATTCGATCAACCTCAGCACCGAGTACGCCGAGCTGCTGCGCCAGCCGTGGCTGCACTCGGGCATGAAGGTGAAGATCGAGCAGATCCACGACCTGCTGATGGCGCTGCCGCCGGCCAGCTCGGTCTCGATCACGCGCCCCGACCAGTTGGCGAAGGAGCTGTTCACGCACCGCGGCTCGGGCACGCTGGTGCGCCGCGGCGAGCAGGTGCGCAGCGTCACCTCGTGGAAGAAGCTCGACCTCAAACGGCTGAAGTCGCTGATCGAGTCGGGCTTCGGGCGCAAGCTGGCGCCCGACTACTTCGAGAAGACCCCGCTCTACAAGGCCTACGTCAGCGAGCACTACCGCGCCGCGCTGGTCATCACGCTCGAGGACGGCATTCCGCACCTGGACAAGTTCGCGGTCAGCGACGATGCGCAGGGCGAAGGCCTGGGGCGCGCGGCCTGGCAGGTGATGCGGGCGGAGACGCCGCAGCTGTTCTGGCGCGCCCGCGCCGGCAACCCGGTCAACGATTTCTACTTCGACGAGGCCGACGGCTGCATGAAGGGCGATAAGTGGAACGTGTTCTGGTACGGGCTGGAGGGCTGGGAGCAGGTACGCTACGCCGTCGAACACTGCCTGGCCCGGCCGGCCACGCTCAAGGGCTGACATGATCACCAACCTGCACTGGACCATCCCGCCGATCCTGCAAGGCATCCACGTGACGCTGGAGCCGCTGCAGCGCGAGCACGGCGAGGAGTTGCTCGCCGCGGCGTCCGACGGTGAGCTGTGGAACCTCTGGTACACCACGGTGCCGGGGCCGGAGACGGTGCGCGGCTACATCGCCAGGGCGATGGAGGACCGCGAGGCCGGCACGGCGATGCCGTTCCTGGTCCGCAATGCGGCCGGCGACCCGGTGGGCAGCACGCGGTTCTTCCGGATGGATCCGGTAATCCCCAGCCTGGAGATCGGCTACACCTGGTACTCACAGCGGGTGCAGCGCACGGCGCTCAACACCGAGGCCAAGCGGCTGCTGCTGGGGCACGCCTTCGACGCGATGGGCTGCAGCGTGGTCGAACTGCGCACGCACGTGTTCAACCAGCGCTCGCGCAAGGCGATCGAGCGGCTGGGCGCGCATTTCGACGGGATCCTGCGGCGCCAGATGCGGATGGCGGATGGGCACCTGCGCGATACCGCGGTGTACTCCATCCTGGACAACGAGTGGCCGACGATTCGCCGGCACCTTGATTTCAAGCTGGAACATGGGGTGGTGCCGTGAGCCTGTCCGTGGTCTCCCGGGAGTCGCTGCAGTGAACGGGTCCATTTCCCTCGGCCTGGTCGGCGCCCGCGGCTACGTCGGCGCCGAGCTCATCAAGCTGGTGGCGGCGCACCCACGCTTCACGCTCGGCTTCGTGTCCTCGCGCGAGCGCGCCGGCCAGCGGCTGGCCGACCATGAGCCAGCCTATGCCGGCGACCTGCGCTACGTGAACCTGCATGCCGAGGCGGCCGCGGGGCAGGGCGCCGACGCGCTGGTGCTGGCGCTGCCCAACGGCATGGCGGCCCCGTTCGTGGCCGCGCTGGACGCGAAGGCGCCTCGGACGGTGCTCGTCGACCTGTCGGCGGACTACCGCTTCGATGACATCTGGCACTACGGGTTGCCCGAGCTGACCCGCGCGTCCGCGCCCGGCGCGACCCGCATCAGCAACCCGGGCTGCTACGCCACGGCGATGCAGCTGGCGGTGGCGCCGATGCGCAGCTGGCTCACCGGTTCGGTGCAATGTTTCGGCGTGTCGGGCTACTCCGGCGCCGGCACCAGCGCTTCGGACAAGAACGACCCGGACAAGCTGCGCGACAACCTGATGCCGTACGCGTTGACCGGCCACGTGCACGAGCGCGAGGTGACCCGCCAGCTCGGCCACGCGATCGAGTTCATGCCGCACGTGGCGCCGCACTTCCGCGGCATCACGCTCACCGCCAACCTGCACCTGGCCGAGGCCACGACGCTCGATGCCGTGCGCGCACGGTACCGCGCGGCCTACGCCGGCGAGCCGCTGGTGCAGGTGCTGGAGGAGGCCCCCTGGGTCAGCCGCATCGCCGGCCGCCACGGTGCCGAAGTCGGCGGCTTCACGCTGTCGGCCGACGGCCGCCGGCTGGTGGTGGTGGCCACGCTCGACAACCTGCTCAAGGGTGCGGCGACGCAGGCCCTGCAAAACCTCAACCTGGCCTTCGGCCTGCCGGAAACGATGGGAATCCCGACATGAGCGAGCTGCTTTGGCAGAAACCCGGCGTGGAGGTGGACCCGCGCATCCAGGCCTTCCTGGCCGGCGGCGACGTGCTGCTGGACCGCGAGTTCATCCAGGACGACATCACGGCGTCCGCGGCGCACGCCCGCGGCCTGGCCCGCATCGGCATCCTCACGGAAGACGAGTGCACGGCGCTTTGCCGGGAGCTGTCGCTGCTTTCCGCCGACCTGCTGTCCGGCGACTTCGTGCTCGACGAGCGCTTCGAGGACGGCCATTCGGCCATCGAATCGCGCCTGGTCGAGCGCCTGGGCGATACCGGCCGCAAGATCCACACCGGCCGCAGCCGCAACGACCAGGTGCTGGTGGCCACACGCTTGTGGCTCAAGCGCAAGCTGGGCGAACTGCAGGCGGTGTGCCGCGAATCCGCCGAGGTCTGCCTGCAGCGCGCCGAGGCCGAGGCGCTGCCGATGCCCGGTTACACCCACCTGCAGCGCGCCGTGGTCTCGTCCACCGCGATGTGGTGGGCTGGCTTCGCGGAGGCTTTCGTCGACAACGCCGTGCGCGCCGGCCAGGCCCGTGACTGGATCGACGCCAACCCGCTGGGCACCGCCGCCGGCTACGGCGTCAACCTGCCGCTGGACCGCGAGGGCAGCACGAAGGAACTCGGCTTCGCCCGCACGCAAGTCAGCCCGATCTACGCCCAGCTTTCGCGCGGCAAGTTCGAGATCGCCGCGGTGGACGCGCTCGGCGCCGCCATGCTCGACCTGCGCCGCCTGGCCTGGGACCTGAGCTTGTTCACCACCGCCGAGTTCGGCTTCGTTGGCCTGCCGCCGCAGTACACCACCGGCAGCTCGATCATGCCCAACAAGCGCAACCCCGACCTGGTCGAGCTGATGCGCGCCACCTACGCCAGCGTCGCCGCCGCCCGCACCGAACTCGAGAACCTGCTGTCCCTCCCCAGCGGCTACCACCGCGACCTGCAGTACACCAAGGGCGCGCTGTTCCATGCCTTCGGCCGCGGCCTGGGCGCGCTGGCGCTGCTGCCGAACCTGTTGCGCGGCCTGCAGTGGAAGCCCGAGCGGCTGGCGCAGTCCTTCGACGACGGCATGTTCGCCACCGACAAGGCGGTGGAACTCGCGGTCGCCGGCTTGCCTTTCCGCGAGGCCTATCGCCTTGCTGCCGTTGAGCCTCTGCCGATGGCCGGCGCCAATCCGCAGGCCAGCCTGGAGGCACGGGTGTCGCCGGGTGGCTCAGGCGCGCTCGGCCTGGCCGTGCTGCGCGAACGACTGGCTGCGATCGCTGGCGCGGGCTGAGTTCAGTCCTTTGGCCACACGGCCATGTCGACGCCGACGACCAAGGTGACAGAGACGGACGCGACCACATAGCAGAGCAGCTGGTCGCGAAGCTTCAGCTGCAGGCGCCGGCTCGCGACCACCACGAGCGCCAGCAGCCCGCCAACCACCAGTACCGGCAAGGTCCAGGTGCCCAGTCCCAGCAGCTGGCTAAGTTTCGCCTCGTCATTCGGGTTGAGCACGCTCACGCCGGCCGCCAGCAGCCGCATGAAGAAGGCGATGTAGAGCAGGGCGAAGCCCAGGTGGCTGCGTGACTTTCCGACCAGCCAGAACCCCACCAGCCCCTGGCCCACCGTGAGCAATGGCCCGGCACCGGCGATCAGGGCCAGGTCGCGCGAGGTCACCGAGCCGAGCGGCGTCACCGAGTTGAGCGTGGCCACCATTTCGTAACCGAGCAGGGCGCCCGTGAGCCAGTGCGCGAACTCGTGGGCCAGGAAGCTGGCGATACCGACCAGCAAAAGCACGACGTAGAACCTTGCTGGGAACACGGCGTTCGAACGGGGCATGTCGGTCTCCAATGGATTGGCCGCGGCTTGCTGGGCCTACTCTGGTGGCGTGAGGCGATCCAGGTCCAGCGGGCGCAGGATTCGCGACGTCCGCATGACGTGCACGACGTGGACCCGCTGACGGTCGTGCCGATAAAGGACGCGACAGGGCGGTTCCACGAGGTGGCGGTACCGGCTCCGCGGCCCCAGTTCGGGCACGCGGGAGCCACTGGCGGGATGTACGGCGAGCTGGCCCACGTGTTCGTAGACGCGCCTGACCAGGGCGGCCGCGGCCGCCGGGTTCTCCAGTGCGATGTAGTCCGCGATGGCTTCGAGATCCGCCAACGCCGGCTCCGTCCAGATTACTTCAACCATTTGCCCAGGCGCTTCCCGGCCTGGGCATGGCTCAGGGTCCGGCCCTCGGCGATCGCCATTTCACCGCGCGCGATGCCCTCGAGGACAGTCATCCGTTCCTGCTGCAGCTCGTAGGATTCCACATCGACCAGATAGGCGCTGGGCAAACCATGCTGCGTGATCAGGATCGGCTGCTTGTCCCGCTCGACATCCGCGAGCAGTTCCGTGGCCTGGCGCTTTAGCGTGGTGACGAGTTCGGTGCGCATGAAGTGACACTAAAGTAGCACTTTTCGTGTGTCAATCGCTGGCAAACCGGGTGCCGCGGGGACTCGGCGACAGACCCGAGCCTGGCCGGCTACGCCTTGGTGCCGTCGGGCTCGACGACGACCGCCGTGCCGTAGCAAAGCACTTCCGTCAGGCCGGTCATGATCTCGGTGGCGTCGTAACGCATGCCGATGATGGCGTTCGCCCCGAGCCTGCGCGCCTCCTGCACCATGTCGCGGTAGGTCTCCTGGCGCGCCTGCTCGCAAAGCTCGGTGTAGATGGTGATGTTGCCCCCGAACAGGGACTGGATGCCGCCCAGGAAGTTGCCCACGACGGAGCGGGAGCGGACCGTGATGCCGCGGACCACGCCCAGGCTGCGCACCACGCGCTGCCCGGGAAGTTCGAAGGCCGTGGTGACGCTCGAGTTCACGAGGCCTGATGGGGTTCGGCCCGCGTTTGGGTAGGTGCTGTTCCTCGGATCAGTCACGTTGCCTTTCTCCTTGTCGGCGCGAACTGCCGGACTATTCCGGCTTGGGCTGGCGCAGCACGCGCAGCGACACCAAGAGCACCAGGCCGGCGCCAAGTGCCAGCACCGCCCAAAGCACCCAGCGCTGCCAGTCCTCGCCGCGCTTGGGTGCCATGGCCGCGGCGCCGCCAGCTTCGCTGCCTTCGCCGAGGGTGGCCGGCTGCGGCGGCGTGCTCGAGGCGGCGAGCGCTGCCTGCACGGGGTAGTCCTCGCGCGCGGCGCGCACGCTGCCGGCAACCAGGGTGTAGGGGCGCGGGCCCTGGGCCAGCAACACGAAGCGCTCGGGGCGGTACTGCAGCTGCAGCGTCGGTGCCTTGGCGAGCGCCGGCTTGCTGGCGATGCGCCACTGGCGGTCGCGGACACGGTTGACCGGCGGGGCGACGTGGCGCACTTCATCGCCGTTGTTGCCCAGGCGGAAGGCGACGAAGCTGTAGACGTTGCGCCACCAGCCTTCGGCGTCGTCACGGGTCGTGATCGCCACGGCGGCGACGGCGTTGGCGGTCGGCAGCACCACGTCCACGCGTTCGACGGTCACGCGGGCCGGGTTCGTGTAGTCGAAGCTGCCCGGTGCGTCGGCCACCGGCGTGCCGTCCAGCGACAGGGTTTTCCATTCGCGCGAGTCGGCGCCGCGCAGGCGCCGCTCGGCCTGCAGCGCGCCGATCACCGGCCACTGGCCGTCGTTCTCGATCGACAGCCGCAGGTAGCGGGCGTTGCTGCCGGTGAACTCGAGCTTCAGGCGCTCGATGCGCAGGCCGTTGTCGTCCAGCGCCACCAGCGGCATGCCGCGGCCGATCTCCTGCCAGTCGGCCAGGTCGTCGGAGGCGCTCAGCCGCACGCGCAGGTTGACGGGCAGCACGGCACCTTCGCCCAACTGTACGTGCAGGGCAGACACCGGCGGCGGATCGTCGCCGCGGTCGAGCAGCAGGTCGTGGCGTTCGGGCGGGGTGGGGGTGCTGTCGTTGGTGCGCAGGTCGAGGCCGCGCAGGTGGCCGCCGGCGTCGCGCTCGAGGCGGAGCGCCAGGCTTTCGGGCTGCCCGGGCGCCGGCAGCGGCACGCGCAGCCACGCCACCGGCTCGAGGCGGCTCTGCTCGGTGTGCTCGAACGGCAGGGGTGCGAAGGGCACCGGCTCGCCGTCGGCATTGAACACCGCGAGGTCGCGCAGGTCGGCGCGGCTGACGTGCTGCAGCACCTCCGCGTCCAGCTCCAGCACGTAGGCCGCGGCATCGCCTTCGGCCAGCACCGGCCACTGCCGCGCGTAGTCCTGCGGCGTGTTGGCGTGGGCGGCACCGGCCGCCAGCAGTCCCAGCATCAACAAAGAGCGCATGCGCTTACTCCGAACGGGGTGGGGTGGGGGCGATGCGGCCGACGATCACCAGCAGCCCGCCCACGACCAGGAAGGAAACGATGCCGGCGATGTTGCCGACGAACAGGCGGTCCACGAACGCCAGCTTCAGCAGCACCACGCCGAGCAGGCCTGCGCCCAGCCACCACAGTGCGCGGTCGCGGCGGCGCGAGCCCAGTATCCAAGCGGTGACGCCGGCCACGCACCAGGCCACGGTGAGGCTGGCCTGCGCCAGGGTTTCGCCCAGGATTTCGGGCGACCAGGGCAGGTCGGCCAGCTGGTGGCAGGCGCGCAGCACGGCCATCGTGAGCACGAACAGCGCAGCGCCCGCCCAGGCCAGCGCGCCCAGGCGGTTCGCGTCGTCGCGCGATCGCAGCGCCGCGGCCGCGACCACCAGGCCCAGCAGCAGCGACAGCTCCAGCGGGTTGAGCAGCGGGATCCAGGGCAGCGGGTCGCTGTTGCCGGGCAGGAAATTGCCAAACACCCAGCCCAGGCCGAGCGCGAGGCCCGCCAGCCCCAGCCACGCCGGGCGCCAGCGCGGGAAGTCGTTGGCAAGCGGCCAGCCGGCCAGGACCGGGTGGCGCCAGGCCAGCGCGAACATGAGCGCCAGCGGCGCCAGCACGGCCGGCAGCAGCCAGCCATCGGCCAGGTCCATGCGATCGCCCAGCACGCGCATCAGGGTGACGCCGGCCGCCGCCGACACGGCGATCAGCCAGGCGATGTGCGCGAGCGGCATCGTCGCCGAGCGCGGCTCGCGCAGGGCGGCCAGGGTCGGCAGCGCGAGCGCGAACCAGAGCCACCACAAAGCCAGCGGCGCATCGAACAGCGTCAGTTCATAGTGATACTGCGAGGACAGCGACAGCGGCAGCATCAGCACCACCGACGCCGCCAGCGGCCAAGACAGCCGCGGCCAGGCCATGGGCCCGCGCAGCAGCGCCGCCAGCACGGCGGTGAGCAAGGCAAAGCCGCCGTAGTAAAGCGCATCGAACTGCGGCGACATGTTTATCTCGATCTCGCGCAGGCCCAGCACGGTCCACCAGAACAGGCCGCCCAGGAAAAGCACGATCTGCAGCGCCACCGCCTTGCCGGCGCGATGGTAGAGCCAGCTCGCCGCCAGCCAGGCCAGCGTCAGCAGCGCCAGGTTCAGCGCATGGCCGTTGAGCAGGAAGCGCTCGGCGATGTCGCCGCGATGATCGAACAAGCTGACGACCCACGCGCCCGCCGCCAGCACCACCAGCAGCAGGCCCATCCAGCGCACGAGGCGCCGGTCCTGGCGCAGGCCCAGCCAAACCATGCCCACGCCCTGCAGCGCCCAGGCCGCCGAGGTCCACTGCGCCGTAAGTGCCAGCGGGATGGCCAGCGTGGCGAACACCACGCCGATGCCGGCGGCGCTTTGCGCCAGGTCGCGCAGGCGCGCATTGCGTTGCGCCCACAGCGCCAGGCCCGCGTAGATGGCGGCCACGAACACCGCGCTGAAAGCCAGCCCCAAGCGGTCGTCGCCCACCAGCCCCACCTGCATCGGGAAGGCCAGCAGCGGCGTGCCGAACAGCAGCGTGCCATCCACCTTGCCGTTGCGTGCGCGGCCGGCCAGCGCGTACAGCACCGGGATCGACACGTAGAACAGGAAGAACAACACAAGGAAGGGCTCGACCGTCGCGAACTTCTCCGGCGTGTAGTACTTCGCGCCCCACAGGCCGCCGATGAGGAAGGTGAAGAGAAAGCCCACCAGGTTCAGCGCGCGCCACGGCTTGTGCCAGGCGATCGCGAACACGGCGGCGTTGAGCACGGCGTAGTAGCCGAACAGCGCCACGTGGTTGCCGGTGCCGGTGGACAGCAGCACCGGTGCCAGGTAGCCGCCGATGAAGCCGAGCACGGCGAGCGCCGGGGCATCCTGCTTCACGGCCAGCACGCTGGCGCCCGCCACCAGCACCACGATCATCGCGAAGGCGGGCATCGCCCCCAGCACCTCGTAGTTGCGGAAGGCCGCGAACACCACCAGCAGCAGCACGCCGATGGCGCCGCCCTGCAGGCTCAGGCCAAAGGCCGGCTGCTCCGGCGCGCGGCGCAGGCCCCAGACCAGGCCAGCGATGGCGGCCGCGGCGATGCCGGCGAGGCGGAACTCGATCGGCAGGGTCAGCCAGCCGGCGTCGGCCGCGTACTTGATGGCGGCGGCGACGCCGAACAGCAGCACGAGCACGCCCAGCTTCACCGGCACGTTGCCTTCGAACAGCCAGCCCTTGACCACGCCGATGGCCTTCTCGAACACGTCCGGTTCGCGCGGGCCGGTGTTCCAGCTGGCCGCGGCGGGGGCGGCCTCGGGGATCGGGGGCGGCTGCGCAACCGGACGGGCAGGGCCGCCGGGTCCAGCGGTAGCCTGGGCGGCCACGACCGCGGCGGCGGCCGCGGCGGC
>NZ_JALHQI010000079.1 GCF_022842045.1 Arenimonas sp.
CGGCGCTGGCGCCGCCGGGCATGCGCGTGGTGCTGGCCGACCGCGCGGCCTGGGTGATGGCGCGCGCCGGCGCGGTGGCCGCCGACGACACCGAGGATGACCTGTTGCCCTGGCGACGCGGGCTGTACCGCGCGCTGCTATTCCGCGACACCCTGCCCACGGCCAGCGAGCCCGCCGACGCGCGCCGCGTGCTGCGCGCCGAAGTCGCCGGCGCCATTGCCGGCCAGCCGGGCACCGCCTGGCGCCGCGATCCTTCCGGCGCGCGCCTGCTGCTGTCGGCCGCGGTGCCGGTGCGGGTGGACGGCCAGGTGCGCGCCGCGCTGCTGATCGAACGCTCGAACTCGGAAGTGCTGCTGCTCACCGACCGCGCGTTCTCCGGCCTGCTGGGCGTGAGCTTCGTGGTGTTCCTGGCCTCGTTCGGGCTGCTGTTTCTGTTCGCCTCGCGGCTGGGCACGCGCATCCGCCGGCTGCGCGATGCCGCCGAGCAGGCGCTGGACCGCGAGGGCCGCGTCACCCGCTTCCCGGTGACCGACGCGCGCGACGAAGTCGGCGACCTCTCGCGCAGCTTCGCCAGCTTGCTCGAACAAATCGCCGGCTACACCGACTACCTGCGCTCGCTGTCGGGCAAGCTCTCGCACGAGCTGAACACGCCGCTGGCGATCGTGCGCACCTCGCTCGACAACCTGGATTCGGCCGACCTGCCCGCCGAGGCCCGGCCCTACGTCGGCCGCGCCCGCGACGGCATCGAGCGCATGGGCACCCTGGTGCGCACGATGAGTGAAGTCACGCGCATCGAGCACGCGATCTCGGCGGCCGAGCCCGAGGATTTCGACCTGCGCGCGCTGCTGGCCGACTGCGCCGAGGGCTACCGCGCGCTGCTGGCGCCGCGCGAATTCCGGGTCGAGCTGCCGGCCGGGCCGCTGCCGCTGCGCGGCTCGCCCGAGCTGGTGGTGCAGGCGCTGGACAAGCTGGTCGACAACGCGCGCGGCTTCTGCCCGCCGGAGGGCTGGGTCCGGCTGTCGCTGGCGGCGGAGGGCACGGGGGCCCGCATCGCACTGGCCAACACGGGCCCACTGCTTCCCGAAGCCATGCAGTCCCGCCTGTTCGACTCGCTGGTCAGCCTGCGCGCCAAACCGCAGCGCAACGAGGGCGGCACGCACCTGGGCTTCGGCCTTCACATCGCCAAGCTCATCACCGAACTCCACCGCGGCCACGCCGAGGCCCGCAACCTCCCTGCCGGCGATGGCGTCGAGTTCACCCTCCACCTCCACGCCATCCCCCACTCCCTGTAGGAGGGACTTCAGTCCCGAAGCTCCTCGCAGAAAAGCTCCGGGACTGAAGTCCCTCCTACAGGGGGCGGTGGATATACTTGGGGCCTGTCCGCCAAGGTCCGCCCCGTGATTTCCGCCGAAGAGTTCAAGCGCCTGGCCGGTGAAGGCCACAACCGCATCCCCGTCGTGCGCGAGGTGTTGTCCGACCTCGACACGCCGCTGTCGGTGTACCTGAAGCTGGCCGACGGCCCGCACACCTACCTGTTCGAATCGGTGGAAGGCGGCGAGACCTGGGGACGCTACTCGATCATCGGCCTGCCGGCGCGGCGCACCTACACCTTCCGCGACCACACGCTGGAAGTGCGCGAGCACGGCGAGCTCACCGAATCCCGGGAGCTGGCCGATCCGCTGGCGGAGGTCGACCGCCTGCGCGAGTCGTTCCGGGTGCCGCGCATGCCGGACCTGCCGGCCTTCACGGGTGGCCTGGTCGGGTACTTTGGCTTCGAGACCATCGGCTGGATCGAGAAGCGGCTGGCGGGCCCGATGCCGGACGGCACGCACAAGCCCGACCAGCTCGGCACGCCCGACGCGCTGCTGCTGCTCAGCGAGGAAGTCGCGGTGTTCGACAACCTCAAGGGCCGCCTGTACCTGATCGTGCACGCCGACCCGTCCGAGCCGCAGGCCTACGCCAAGGCCGTGCGCCGGCTCGACGAGCTGGTGTACCGCCTGCGCCACTCGGGCCGCAGCTACCCCGACGTGCTCGATCCCTCGCTGCTAAGCGAGCAGGATTTCGTGTCCGGCTTCACCAAGGAAGGCTTCCTGGCCGCGGTCGAGAAATCGAAGGAATACATCCGGGCCGGCGACATCTTCCAGGTGGTGCTGAGCCAGCGCATGAGCGTGCCGTTCCGGGCGCGGCCGGTGGACGTGTACCGGGCGCTGCGCGCGCTCAACCCCTCGCCCTACATGTATTTCCTCGACCTCGGTGGCACCCAGGTGGTGGGAAGCTCGCCGGAGATCCTGGTGCGGCTGCAGGGCGGCGAGATCACCGTGCGGCCCATCGCCGGCACCCGCCCGCGCGGCGCCACGCCCGAGGCCGACGCCGCGCTCGAGGCCGAGCTGCTGGCGGACCCCAAGGAGCGCGCCGAGCACCTGATGCTGATCGACCTCGGCCGCAACGACGTCGGCCGCGTCGCCGAACCGGGCAGCGTCACCGTGCCCGACCGCTTCATCATCGAGCGCTACTCGCACGTGATGCACATCGTCAGCGAAGTGCGCGGGCAGGTGCGCCCGAAGGTCGGCTTCGCCGAGGTCATCAAGGCCACCTTCCCGGCGGGCACCGTCAGCGGCGCGCCGAAGATCCGTGCGCTGGAGGTCATCCGCGAACTCGAGCCGGTGAAGCGCAACATCTACTCCGGCGCCGTCGGCTACCTCAACTGGTGGGGCGACGCCGACACCGCCATCGCCATCCGCACCGCCGTTATCCAGGACGGCCGCCTGCACGTGCAGGCCGGCGCCGGCATCGTCCATGACTCCGATCCCGAGAAGGAATGGGACGAGACCATGAACAAGGGCCGCGCGCTGTTCCGGGCCGTCGCCCAGGCGGCGGGCGGGCTGTAACCTCGTATGTCGTCGCGCGTCCAAGGCTTGGTCGAGAGGCTGCGGCCGCGCAGCGCGGGGCTGCGCGCGTGGCTGGGCTTGAGCTACGGCGTGCTCGCGATCGTACTGGTGGGCGTGCTGTCGGTGATGATCGAGGGCGCCGCGAGCGACAAGCTCGAGGAGGACATTGGCCTGCGCCTGGCCGGCAGCGCGGTCGCGCTGGCCGACCGCATGGATGAAGGCCTCTACGAGCGCCTGAACGACATGCGCACCATGTCCCTGCTGCCCGGCGCCGCCGACCCGGTGGCGAACCAGGACAGCCTGCGGGCGATGTTCGACATGATGCAGCTGAGCTACCGCGACTACGCCTGGATCGGCATCACCAGCGCCGACGGCCAGGTGCAGGTGGCCAGCCGCGGCTGGCTCGAGGGCGTCAGCATGTCCGAACGGCCCTGGTTCAAGGCCGGGCTGCGCGAACCGTTCGTGGGCGACGTCCGCGACGCGGTGCTGCTGCAGAAGTTCGTCCAACCCAGCGGTGACGGGCCGCTGCGGCTGATCGACGTCGCCGCGCCAATCAACGATGACTTCGGCGTGACGGTGGGCGTGATGGCGGCCCACCTGTCCTGGGAGTGGGCCGAGCAGCTTCGAAACGACCTCATCGACAGCCTGGTGGCGCGCGACCCGGTGGAGGTGTTCGTACTCAATGCCGACGGCAGGGTGGTGCTGGGTCCGGCCGGCTGGCGCGACCAGTCGCCGGCGCTCGCCAGCCTCGGCCGCGTGCGCAGCTCGGCGTCCGGCTTCGTGCTCGAGACCTGGCCGGACGGGCACGACTACCTCACGGGCTATGCCCGCACCCGCGGCCGGCCGCTGTTCGAGAGCCTGGGCTGGGTGGTGCTGGTGCGCATGGACGCGGACGTGGCGTTCGCGCCCGTGGCCGATCTGCGCCAGCAGATCTGGCTTGTGTCGGGCGCGCTGACGCTGGCCTTCCTGATGGTCGCCTTCGTGCTGGCGCGGGAGATCGGGCGCCCGCTGCAGGCCCTGGCCAGCGCCGCGCGGCGGCTGCAGGCGGGCGATCCGGACGCGGCCTTCCCGGCCGAGCGCGGCTACCGCGAAGCGCGCGAGCTGACCGGCGCGCTGCGCAACCTCGTGGACGAACTCACGGCGCACGAGCGCGAGCTCACCGCGCTGACCCAGCAGCTCGAGCAGCGCGTGCGCGAGCGCACCGTCGAGCTCAGCGAAGCCAACGCCCAGCTCGAGGTGCTGGCCATGACCGACGGCCTCACCGGCCTCGCCAACCGCCGCCACTTCGGCGACCAGCTGGCGCGCGAAGTCACCCGCTGCGGCGAGAAGGGCAAGCCGCTGGCGCTGGTGACGATGGACATCGACCACTTCAAGGCCATCAACGACACCCACGGCCACCCCGCCGGCGACGCCGTGCTGCGCCGGGTGGCGTTGCTGCTGGAGGAGAACGTGCGCAGCGGCGACCTGCTGGCGCGCGTGGGCGGCGAGGAGTTCGCGGTGCTGGCGCTGGAAGCGCCGATGTCGGAGGCCATGCCCTTGGCCGAACGCCTGCGCGCCTGCATCGAGAACGCCGGCCCGATCCCCGTGGGCCGCACCGCCGTCCCGGTCACCATCAGCGTCGGCGTGGCCGTGCTCTGGTCGCGCCAGGGGGATCTGCTCAAGGCCCCGGAGCGACTTCTGGCCGCCGCCGACGATGCCCTCTACCGGGCCAAGCGCAACGGGCGCAACCGGGTCGAAGTGGCGGCGCCGTAGCGCCGGGAGCTTTATACTCGGCAGCCCACCCGCCAGGCCCGCGTCCCCCATGCTGTTGATGATCGACAACTACGACAGCTTCACCTACAACCTCGTGCAGTATTTCGGCGAGCTGGGGCAGGACGTGAAGGTGGTGCGAAACGACGACCTCACGGTCGCGCAGATCGCCGCGCTCAAGCCCGACCACATCGTCATCTCGCCCGGGCCGTGCACGCCCAACGAGGCGGGCGTCTCCCTCGAAGTGCTGGAGAAGCTGGCCGGCCAGGTGCCGATCCTGGGCGTGTGCCTGGGCCACCAGAGCCTGGGCCAGGCCTTCGGGGGCGAGGTGGTGCGGGCCCGGACCATCATGCACGGCAAGACCTCGCCGATCCGGCACAAGGGCCTGGGCGTGTTCGCCGGGCTGCCGGATCCGTTCGAGGCCACGCGCTACCACTCGCTGGTGGTGCGCAGGGAATCCTTGCCCGACTGCCTCGAGGTCACGGCCTGGACCGAGAATGAAGACGGTTCGATCGACGAGATCATGGGGCTGCGGCACAGGACGCTCGCGGTCGAGGGCGTGCAGTTCCATCCGGAATCCATCCTGACGCAGCATGGGCACGACATGCTTCGCAATTTCATCGAGGGCGTTCGGGGTTGAAACCCCTCCTACAGGTCATGGCCATGCCGATTACCCCGCAGGATGCGCTCCAGCGCATCATCGAGAACCGCGAGATCTTCCACGACGAGATGGTGGGGCTGATGCGCCAGATCATGCGCGGCGAAGTCTCGCCCGTGGTCACGGCCGCCATCCTCTCCGGCCTGCGCGTGAAGAAGGAAACCGTTGGCGAGATCGCCGGCGCGGCGCGGGTCATGCGCGAGTTCGCGGCCAAGGTGGTGGTGCCCGATGCGCACAACTTCGTCGACATCGTCGGCACCGGCGGCGATGGCGCCCACACCTTCAACATCTCCACCGCCAGTATGTTCGTGGTGGCGGCGGCCGGCGCCAAGGTGGCCAAGCACGGCAACCGCAGCGTGTCGTCCAAGTCCGGCAGCGCCGACGTGCTCGAGGCCTTGGGCGCGGTGATCGAACTGCAGCCCGACCAGGTCTCGGCCTGCATCGCCGAGACCGGCATGGGCTTCATGTTCGCGCCCATCCACCACCCGGCCATGAAGAACGTGGCGCCGGTGCGCAAGGAGCTGGGCGTGCGCACCATCTTCAACATCCTGGGCCCGCTGACCAACCCGGCCAGCGCGCCGAACATCCTGATGGGCGTGTTCCATCCCGACCTGGTCGGGATCCAGGTGCGCGTGCTGCGCAAGCTCGGCGCCAAGCGCGCGCTGGTGGTCTGGGGCCGCGACGGCATGGACGAGATCTCGCTGGGCGGCGCCACCATGGTCGGCGAGCTGCGCGGCGACGACGTGGTGGAATACGAGATCCATCCCGAGGACTTCGGCATCTCGATGGCCGCCAGCCGCAACCTGCGGGTCGAGAATTCCGAAGAGTCCATGGTGCTGCTGAAGGAAGCCCTGGACGGCAAGGACGGCCTGCCCAGGGAAATCGTCGCCCTCAACGCCGGTGCGGCGCTTTACGCGGCCGGCCGCGCGGTCTCGATCGCCGACGGCATCGACCAGGCGCGCAAGGCGATCGCCGCCGGCAAGGCGCGGGCCAAGCTCGATGAGTTCGTCGCCGCCACCCGCCGCCTCGGCGGGAAGTAGGGCGCCGTGTCCGGCTCCGGCTTCGCGCAGACCCCATCGCCGCCTTACTACGCGGTGATCTTCAGCAACCAGCGCACGGCGGCGGGCGAGCGCGGGCGCAATGAGTGGTACCAGCATTTCGAACTGCGCGTGGCGAAAGTCGAGCGCGCCTACGGCGGCCCCGTCCGTCAGGAAGGACCATGAGCGACATCCTGCAAACCATCCTGCGCCGCAAGGCCGAAGAAGTGGCCGAGCGCGCGGCGCGCGTGCCGCTGGCCGAACTCGTGGCGCGCTGCGAGGGCCTGCCGCCCACCCGCGGCTTCGCCGCCGCCCTGCAGGCGAAGATCGATGCCGGGCTGCCGGCCGTGATCGCCGAGGTCAAGAAGGCCAGCCCGAGCAAGGGCGTGATCCGTCCCGACTTCCGCCCCGCCGACATCGCGGCCAGCTACGAGCGCGGCGGCGCCGCCTGCCTGTCGGTGCTCACCGACGTGGACTTCTTCCAGGGCGCCGACGATTACCTGGTGCAGGCCCACGGCGCCTGCGCGCTGCCGGTGCTGCGCAAGGATTTCACCGTGGACGCCTACCAGGTGTACGAGGCGCGCCTGCTGGGCGCCGACTGCATCCTGCTGATCGTGGCGGCGCTGGGCGACGGGGCCCTGGCCGACCTTTCGCACCTGGGGATGGACCTGGGCATGGACGTGCTGGTGGAAGTGCACGACATCGACGAGCTCGAGCGCGCGCTGCAGGTCGGGGCGCCGCTGGTGGGCATCAACAACCGCAGCCTGCGCACCTTCGACGTGACGCTGCAGACCACGCTTGACCTCAAGCAGGCCGTGCCCGGCGACCGCCTGCTGGTCACCGAAAGCGGCATCGCCACGCCGGCCGACGTGGCGCTGATGCGCGGCAACGGGGTGCATGCCTTCCTGGTCGGCGAGGCCTTCATGCGCGCGCCGGACCCGGGCGCCGAGCTGGCGCGGCTGTTCGCCTGAGGCCACGATGCCCGCCGCGACCGTCCTGTTCGACTTCGACGGCACCCTGGTGCGGGGCGACTGCGCCGCGGCCTGGCTGCGCGGCCAGCTGCGCAGCCATCCGCTGCGGCGGCTCGCGGCCGGCCTGAGCTTTCCCTTCCTCGCCCCCGGCTTCGCCTGGTGGCGCAGCGCCTGGCTGCCGGCCAGCTTCTACACCTGGCTGGCCACGGTCGGCCGCACCCAGGAAGCGCTGGTCGAGGCGCGCGAGGACTTCGTGCGCGAATGCACCCTGCGCCGCGACGAGCTGCTGATCGCCCCGGCCGTGCGCCGTTTGCACGCGCACCTCGAGGCGGGCGACGAGGTGGTGATCGTCACCGGCGCCGAAGCGAGCCTGGCCCGCGACCTCTGGCGGGCCCTGGGCCAGCCCGAGGTCCCGGTGGTGGGCTCGAGCGTGCGCCAGGCCTTCGGTGGCTGGATCGGCCAGGAGCACACCATCGGCCCGCGCAAGATCACCGCGCTCGCGCGCGAGGGCATCCGGCCGCCCTTCGCCGCGGTCTACAGCGACAGCTTCTGGGACCTGCCGCTGCTGTGCGAAACCGCGCGCCCGGTGCTGGTGCGCCCCGACCCGCGCAGCCTCGCGCGCGTCCACAAGCGCCTGCGCGGCGCCTTCGAACTGCTGCGCTGAGTCAGTCGCCGAGGCGTTTCAGGAACCTGAGCGCGCTTTCGTTGAAGCCGCAGGCCTTGTAGAAGGCGTGGGCTTCGGTGCGGTGGGTGGCCGAGGTGAGCTCGATGCGCGCCGCGCCGGCCAGGCGGGCGCGGTGCTCGGCTTCGCGCAGCAGCATCCGGCCGACGCCGCGGCGCTGCTCGCCGTCGGCGACCACCAGCGCCGTGATGCGGCAGGTGCGCGCGCCCAGCGGCAGGTAGTACATCAGGTCCAGCGCCAGCAGCCCCACCAGGCAGCCATGGCGGTCGGCGACCAGGATTTCCTGGTCGGCTTCCTCGGCGAGCGCGCGCAGCCGGTGGGCGGCTTCGGCGCGGTCGCAGGGGTAGCCCAGCACGCCCAGCAGGGTGGCGACGCCGGCGGCGTCCTGGGCCGTCGCGGGACGAACCAGCAGGGAATCGGTGCCCGCCACGCCGGACCGGGCCATGCGTCAGCGGGTGCCGTACACCACGACGGTCTTGCCGCGGGCATGCAGCAGGTTCTGCTCCTGCAGCTGCTTGAGCACGCGGCCGGCCATTTCGCGCGAGCAGCCGACGATGCGCGCCAGCTCCTGGCGCGAGACGCGGATCTGCGTGCCCTGCGGGTGCGAGAGTGCATCGGGCTCGGTGCACAGGTCGTGCAGGGTGCGGATGATGCGGCCGCTGACGTCGAGGAAGGCGAGGCGGCTGGCCTTGCGGCTGGTGTCGAGCAGGCGCTTGGACAGCTGCAGGCCGATGGCGTAGAGGATGCGCGGGCACTCGGCCTGCAGCGGGCCGGCGAACAGCTGGTGCAGGCGGTCGTAGTTGATCTCGGCCAGCTCGCAGGCGCTGCGGGTGCGGACCACCACGGCGCGGGCGTCGGCGGCGAAGAACAGGCCCATCTCGCCGATGAACTCGCCGGCGTTGACGTAGCCCAGGATCAGCTCGCGGCCGTCGGGCTCCTCGCTGACCACGCTGAGCGAACCGCTGACCACGTAGTGCAGCGAGGTGGCGGGCGCGCCGGGGCGGAATACATCGGTTCGCGTGGGGTACCGGCGCCGGTGGCAATGGTCCAGGAACCGGCCCATGGTCGCGGCATCGGGCGCCAGCGGGCTGTTGACCAGTTTCGGCGGCTGGATCGACATGTTCGGCGAACTCCTGTTCTGACGGCGCCAAGGCGGGCTCTGGAGGCCCCTGCAAGGATTCAGCTTAGGCCGGGAACGTGCCCCGGGCAATGCCGGCGAGGGCCCCGCCGGCGCCAAGGTTCCCCCGGGGGGCGGTTTGGCCGATAATGCGCCCCCTCGCTCCACCCCCTCCGCATACGGGAATGCCCACGTGGTCAAGCCACTGCCTCGCCTCCGGCTCCAGGGTTTCAACAACCTCACCAAGGCGTTGAGCTTCAACATCTACGACGTCTGCTACGCGGTCTCGGAAGAGCAGCGCCAGCGCTACATCGAGTACATCGACGAAGCCTACAACGCCGAGCGCCTGACCCAGATCCTGACCGACGTGGCCGAGATCATCGGCGCCAACATCCTGAACGTGGCCCGCCAGGACTACGACCCGCAGGGTGCTTCAGTCACGATCCTGATCTCGGAAGAGCCGGTGATCGACAAGAAGGCGGCCGGCAAGGAGTTGATCTCCGACGCCGTGGTGGCCCACCTGGACAAGTCGCACATCACCGTGCACACCTATCCGGAAACCCACCCACACAACGGCATCGCCACCTTCCGCGCCGACATCGACGTGGCCACCTGCGGCGTCATCTCGCCGCTGAAGGCGCTGAACTACCTGATCGAAAGCTTCGAGTCCGACATCGTGGTGATGGACTACCGCGTGCGCGGCTTCACCCGCGACGTGAAGGGCAAGAAGCACTACATCGACCACAAGATCAACTCGATCCAGGACTTCCTGTCCAAGCCCATCAAGGGCAAGTACGAGATGATCGACGTCAACGTGTACCAGGAGAACCTGTTCCACACGAAGATGCACCTCAAGGAGTTCGACCTCGACACCTACCTGTTCGAGGAGAAGGCCAAGAACCTTGGCTTCAAGGACCGCATGCGCATCGAGAACCAGCTCAAGCGCGAGATCGTCGAGCTCTTCAACGGCCACAACCTGGCCGACTGAACCGCTTCATCCCGTCGCGAAGAACGGCCCGGCGCGCAAGCCCGGGCCGTTTTTCGTTGAAGGTTCAGCCCCGGTAGGCGATGGCCTTCATGACGCGGGAGGTCAGGGCCATCAGGCGCGGGATGGGCGAGGGCAGGACGCGGGCGCCGGCGGCGAGGGCTTCGTCGGCGTGGCGGGCCTCGTCGGCCTTCATGGTGCGCAGGATGGTGCGGCTGCGCTCGTCGCCCGGGGGCAGGGTGGCCAGGTGTTCCTCGAGGTGGGCTTCGACCTGGCGTTCGGTTTCGACCACGAAGCCCAGGTTCCAGCCGTCGCCGCGCAGGCCCGCGGCCAGGCCGATGGCGTAGCTGCCGGCGTAGAACAGCGGGTTGAACAGGCTCGGCCGGCTGTCGAGCTCGCGCAGGCGCTCGGCGCACCAGGCCAGGTGGTCGGTTTCTTCCTGGGCGGCGTGCTCGAGCTGGGCGCGGGTGGCGGCATCGCGGGCCACCGCGGCCTGGCCGACGTAGAGCGCCTGCGCGCAGACCTCGCCGGTGTGGTTGATGCGCATCAGGCCGGCCGCATGCCGTCGTTCGGCCGGGTCCAGCGTGGCGGGTGGCAGCTCGCCGGCGGGGTTGGGGCGTTCGGCACGGGCCGTGCCGAGGGTGGTACCCAGGGCGTGCTGGGCCTCGATCAGGATCCGGTCCAGCGGGCTGTAGTGGCGGGCGACGGTCATGCCAGGTGCTCGGCGAGGAAGTCGATGGGATGGCGCACCGGGATTGTAAGGCCGCTGGCCAGGTGCAGGCGGCAACCGATGTTGGCCGACAGCAGTACGGTCGCACCGCTGGCCGCCACGGCCGCGTGAAGCGGCCCGCGCAGCGCCGCCGCCCGGTCCGGGAACGCGACCTGGTGCAGGCCCGCGGCGCCGCAGCAGCCGGCGTCGGGCAGCACCACCAGGTCCAGCGCAGGGATGCGGCCCAGCAGCCGGCGCAGCGCCGCGCCGCTGCGCTGGGTGCAGGGCAGGTGCAGGGCGACGCGCTGGGTGGCGGGGCGGAATGCGAGGGCATCCGCGTGGCCATCGAGGGCGACCAGCGCATCCACGGCGCTTCCGTCTACGCTGCGCGACAGGCTGTCGAGGCAGCCGCTGGCCAGGCAAAGCACGCGGTCGCGGCCCTGGAACGCGGCGCGGTTGGCGTCGCCGAGCCTGGCTGCGGTGGCGGCATTGCCGGCATGGGCGGCGGCGGCGCCGCAGCAGCCCTGGCCGGCGGGAAGCTCGATCTCGAGCCCGGCCGCCGCCAGCAGGCGCGCCAGCGCGGCGCGGCTGCCGGATTCATGCCGGTCGGCGATGCAGCCGGCGAACACGGCCACCTTTTCCCGACCGGCGGGCGGCGGCAAGGGCTCGGGCCGGGGCGGTGGCGGCAGCGCGGGTCGAAGCGGCGCGGGCAGCCA
>NZ_JALHQI010000080.1 GCF_022842045.1 Arenimonas sp.
ACCGCGTTGTTGACGAGGTAGGCGTTGAGCGCGCCGTCGTCCTTGAGGTACATCTCGTTCTTGCCCTGCTTGATCTTGTACAGCGGCGGCAGGCCGATGTAGACGTGGCCGCGCTCGATCAGCTCCGGCATCTGCCGGTAGAAGAACGTAAGCAGCAGGGTGCGGATGTGCGAGCCGTCGACGTCGGCGTCGGTCATGATGATGATGCGGTGGTAGCGCAGCTTGTCCGGGTTGTACTCGTCCTTGCCGATGCCGGTGCCCAGCGCGGTGATCAGCGTGCCGACTTCGGCCGACGCCAGCATGCGGTCGAAGCGCGCGCGCTCGACGTTGAGGATCTTGCCCTTGAGCGGCAGGATCGCCTGGGTCTTGCGGTTGCGGCCCTGCTTGGCGGAGCCGCCGGCGGAGTCACCCTCGACGATGAACAGTTCGCTGAGCGCGGGATCTTTTTCCTGGCAGTCGGCCAGCTTGCCCGGCAGGCCGGCGATGTCGAGCGCGCCCTTGCGGCGGGTGAGGTCGCGGGCCTTGCGCGCGGCTTCGCGCGCACGCGCGGCGTCGACGATTTTTCCTGCGATCGCGCGCGCTTCGTTCGGACGCTCCTGGAGGAATTCCTCCAGCTTCTGTCCGATCACCGACTCCACCGCCGGGCGCACTTCGGACGAGACCAGCTTTTCCTTGGTCTGCGAACTGAAGCTGGGATCGGGCACCTTCACCGACAGCACGGCGATCATGCCTTCGCGCATGTCGTCGCCGGACAGGGTGATCTTGGCCTGCTTGGCGATGCCGTTCTGTTCGATGTAGTTGGTCAGCGTGCGCGTGAGCGCGGCGCGGAAACCCTGCAGGTGGGTGCCGCCATCCTTCTGGGGGATGTTGTTGGTGAAGCAGAACATCGTTTCCTGGTAGGCATCCGTCCACTGCACCGCGATGTCGACGACGATGCCGTCCTTCTCGCCCGAAGCAGAGATAACTGTTTGATGCAGCGGGGTTTTTAGGGTCGCCAGGTGCTCCACGAAGCTGCGGATGCCGCCTTCGTACTCGAACAGGTCGCGCTTGCCTTCGCCGCGCTCGTCGATCAGCTCGATCTTGACGCCCGAGTTGAGGAAGCTCAGCTCGCGCAGGCGCTTGGCCAGGATGTCGTAGTGGAATTCGGTGTCGGTAAAGATTTCGGCGTTGGGCAGGAAGCGCAGCTCGGTGCCGCGCTTGCTGGACGGGCCGACGACCTTGAGCGGATACACCGGCTCGCCGACGGCGTACTCCTGCTGGTGGTGCTTGCCGTCGCGCCAGATGTCGAGCCAGAGCTTGGACGAGAGCGCATTGACCACCGACACGCCGACGCCGTGAAGGCCGCCGGACACCTTATAGCTGTTGTCGTCGAACTTACCGCCGGCGTGCAGCACGGTCATGATGACCTCGGCCGCGGAGACGCCCTCTTCCTTGTGGATGTCGGTCGGGATGCCGCGGCCGTTGTCGGACACCGAGCACGAGCCGTCGTTGTGCAGGGTCACGACGAGGTGGTCGCAGTGGCCGGCCAGGGCCTCGTCGATGCCGTTGTCCACGACTTCGAACACCATGTGGTGCAGGCCGGTGCCATCGTGCACGTCGCCGATGTACATTCCCGGGCGCTTGCGGACGGCCTCCAGGCCGCGGAGCACGGTGATCTTGCTGGAGTCGTAGGTGTTGTTCGGGGACTGCGGCTGAATCGGTTCGTCGGTCATCGCCAATCTTGTCTCGCGTTGGGCCACACCGGCACCCGGGCGGCTCCCGGAGAGGCCACGGCGCGCCTATAAATAATGTGTGCCGAGTATAGCGCGTGAGGGCCTGCCGCGCCGCCCTGCACGCCGCTCTCAGCGCTCGTGCAGCTGGCCTTGTTCCACGTGGAACCGCTTCTGGGGCGCGAGTGCGCCGTCGAGGTCATCGGGCGCCTCGGTCGCGGTCAGGATCACCTGGGCGCCGGAACTCAGGACCGACGCCAGGGCCTGGTGGCGATGGGCCTGGTCGAGCTCGGAGGCCAGGTCGTCCAGGCAGACCAGCGGCCATTCCCCCTTGTCGGCGGCGAAGGCGCGGGCCTGGGCCAGGACGCAGGCCAGGGCGGTCAGCTTCTCCTGGCCACGCGACAACGCTTCGCGGCCGGGCAGGCCGACATAGTCCACCCGCCAGTCAGCGCGGTGCGGTCCCAGGCTGGTGTAGCCCAGGGCCAGGTCGCGCTCCCGGGCCAGCAGCAGCGCGTCCTCCAACGGGCTGTCGTCCCGGCGCCAGCCCGGCAGGAAGCGCAGGCCAGCCTGGCCCAGCTCTGGCAGGAACTCGAGGGCAGTGGCGGCCAGCACCGGCTCAAGCCGGTCGAGGTAATCGGCCCGCAGGCGGCTGAGGGCCTCGCCGGCCTCGGCCAATTCCCGGTCCCACGGCGCCAACGCGGACGGCGCCGGCTGGCGCTTGAGCAGGGCGTTGCGCTGCTTTAGGGCGCGGGCGTAGCGACGCCACACCGGCAGGAAGGCCGGTTCCACGTGGAACAAGGCCCAGTCGAGGAACCGGCGACGGTGCTCGGCGCCTCCGGCAATCAGTTCGTGGCTGCCCGGCTCGAACGTCACCACGGCCAGCTCCGCGCAGAGTTCGGTCAGGCTGGGCGCGGGTGCCCCGTCCAGCCGGGCCTCCCAATCACTGCCGCCGTGGCGCAGGCCGGCGCGGCGGGTCCGGCCCTGGCCATCCAGCCACTCGGCGTAGAGCTCGAGGTTCGGGCTGCCGGTCCGGATCAGCCCGTCGCGCACCCGGCCCCGGAACGAGCGGCCATAGCCCAGCAGGTGGATGGCCTCGACCAGGCTAGTCTTGCCGGCGCCGTTGCCGCCGGTGACCAGGTTCAGGCCCGGGGCGGGCCGGAAGTCCACCTGCTGCAGGCAGCGAAGGCGGCGCACGTCCAGGCGGGTCAGGCGCACGACGCCCCCAAGCCACCCGGCGCGACCGGACGCCAGAAACGAAGCCGCCCGGCGAGGGCCGGGCGGCAGGGTGCCACGGGAAACCGGACGGTCACAGGCGCAGCGGCATCACCACGTGGCGGCTGCGCTCGTGGCTGGCCTCGCGGACCAGGGCCGACGAGTTGGCGTCGCGAAGGTTGATGATGACGAACTCCTCGCGCAGGGCGGTGAGGGCGTCCAGCAGGTAGGTGACGTTGAAACCGATGCCCAGGCCATCGACCTTGGTCTCCGCCTCGACTTCTTCCTGCGCTTCTTCCTGCTCGGGGTTGTGCGCCACGATGCGCAGCTGGCCCGGGCTGATCTCCAGCTTCACGCCGCGGTACTTCTCGTTCGAGAGGATGGCGGCGCGCTGCAGGGCGGCGCGCAGGGCCTCGCGGTCGACCTTCACTTCCTTGTCGGCGCCGATCGGAATCACGGCGTCGTAGTCCGGGAAGCGGCCATCGATGAGCTTAGAGGTAAACGTGACGTCCTCGCGGCGCATGCGCAGGTGGTTGCGACCCACTTCCAGCTCGACCTCGCGGTCGCCGCCTTCCAGCAGGCGCTGCAGCTCCAGCACGCCCTTGCGCGGCAGGATGATCTGCTTGCGGGTCTGGGCGCCGGCGGGCAGGGGCGCTTCGCACAGGGCCAGGCGGTGGCCGTCGGTGGCGACGCAGCGCAGGGAGTTCTCGCGCAGGTCCAGCAACAGGCCGTTGAGGTAGTAGCGGACGTCCTGCTGGGCCATCGCGAACGCGGTGCGCTCGATGAGCTCCTTAAGGGCCGCTTCCGGCACGCGGATGCGCTCGACCAGGTCAAGGTCCTCGACCGCCGGGAAATCATTGCCGGGCAGGGTGGCCAGGGTGAAGCGGCTGCGGCCCGCCTGCACCGTCACCTTGTCGCCGGCCTGGCTGAGGGTGACCCGGCTGCCGTCGGGCAGGGCGCGCACGATCTCGAACAGCTTGCGGGCCGGGATGGTGGTTTCGCCCGGTTGGGCGTCGTCCACGTCCGAACGGGCCACCATCTCGACCTCGAGGTCGGTGCCCGTCATCGAAAGCTTGTTGCCTTCGACGCTGACCAGCAGGTTGGCCAGGACGGGCAGCGTCTGACGACGCTCGACCACGTTCACGACCTGCTGAAGGGGTTTGAGTAGGACTTCTCGCGTCAGGCTGAAACGCATGCGGATCCCCAAGCTCCAAGAGTGGATATATCAAAAAGTGGTGGTGGTGGAGGGCCGAAAATCTCCGGATAACTCATCCAAACCACTGATTTAAAACGTTTTATTCGTACCGCCAAGCCTGTGTGCCAGCTTCGGGACAGGGTGGCACAAACTGTGGATAACTTTCGGGCCCCAAAGGCGTCCCCAGCTTGTCCACAGGCCTTCCCCAACGCTTACCCGGCCAGGCGCAAGGTGTTACTCGCTCAGTTTGCGCAGCAGCTTGTCCCAGTCTTCCCGCAGCTTGCCGTCGATCTCGCGCAGTTCGCGCATGACCTTGCAGGCGTGCATCACGGTCGTATGGTCCCGGCCCGCGAAGGCATCGCCGATTTCCGGCAGGCTGTGCTCGGTGAGTTCCTTGGACAGGGCCATCGCCATCTGCCGCGGACGCGCCAAAGAACGGGTCCGCCGCTTCGACAAAAGATCCGCCATGCGCAGCTGGTAGTAGTCTGCCACGGTCTTCTGGATATTGCTGATGGACACCACCTGCTGCTGCGCCCGCAGCAGGTCGCGCAGGGTCTCCTGGGCGAACTCGGCCGTGATCGGCCGCGCCATGAAGTTCGAGCGCGCCGCCAGCGTGTTCAAGGCGCCCTCGAGGTCGCGCACGTTCGAGCGCATGCGCTTTGCAATCAGGTAAGCCACGTCGTCGGGCAGCTTCACCCCGCGCTCGACCGCCTTGGCGGCGATGATGGCCGCGCGCGTCTCGAAGTCCGGCGGCTCGATCGCCACGCTCAGGCCCCAGGTCAGGCGGGTCTTGAGCCGCGTCTCGAGGTTCTCCACCTCGCGCGGGTAGCGGTCGCAGGTGAGGATGATCTGCTGCTTGCCGTCGAACAGCGCGTTGAAGGTGTGGAAGAACTCCTCCTGCGTGGTGTTCTTGCCGGCGAAGAACTGGATGTCGTCGATCAGCAGCGCGTCCACCTGCTGGAACTGGCGCTTGAACTGGTCCATCGACTTTTCCTGCAGCGCTTTCATCATCGCGCTGAAGAACTGCTCGGAGCGCAGGTACAGCACGCGCATGCCCGGGTTGTTTTGCCGCATCAGGTTGCCGGCGGCGTGCATCAGGTGGGTCTTGCCCAGGCCCGAGCCGCCGTAAAGCAGCAGCGGGTTGTAGGCCTTTCCGGGGTTCTGCGCCACCTGCAGCGCGGCGGCGCGGCCGAGCTGGTTGCTGCGGCCTTCCACGAAGTTGTCGAAGGTGTAGTGGCCGTCGAGGTTGCCGGCGAAGGCCGCGGCGGGTGCCGCGCGGGCCGGCGCCGGCGTGGTGCCGGCCATCGGCGCCTCGGCGCGCTTGATCGAGCCCACGGCCAGCGCCACCGGGGCCGGGCCGCCGGCGAAATGCGTCACCAGCTCGCGGATCCGGTCCAGGTAGTGCTCGCGCACCTGGTCCACCACGAAGGCGTTGGGCGCGTAAAGCGTCAGCCCGTCGGCGCGGGCCTCGGCCTGCAGCGGCCGCAGCCAGGCGTGTATCTCTTCAGCCGGCAGTTCGGCTTCCAGTCGTTCCAGGCAGCGGGGCCAGGCAGCATCCATGTTCAAGCGAAAGTCCGGGGAACAGTGGCGCCAGGGCGCCGCTGTGGATAAGTGGTCGGGGAGGGGGAGTCTAGCGCCGCCGGGCCAAGCCCGCCACGCGAAATTGGCTTGACGAACCTGGGGCCAGGCCGCTATAGTCCCCGGTCTTTTCCGCTCAAAACTTAACCGGGGTGCCACCATGGCCACCAAGCGCACGTACCAGCCCAGCAACCTCAAGCGTAAGCGTGACCACGGCTTCCGCGCCCGCATGAAGACCGCCGACGGCCGCAAGATCCTTGCCCGCCGCCGCGCCAAGGGCCGCGCCCGCCTGGCCGTCTGACGCGTCGCCGCCGGCTTGCCGGCGGCACCCCGCGGGACATCCCGGGACCGTGAACACGCTCCCGCCCGCCAAGCAGAAGTCCTTCCCCCCCAGCGCGCGACTGCGCGCTTCCGCCGAATTCCAGGCGGTCTTCAAAGGGGCACGAAGGCTCTCCAGCCCCCAGCTGAAGCTGCATGCCCACGTCCGGGCCGATGCCACCGCGCCTCGGCTAGGCGTTGCCGTGTCCAAGAAGGTCGACAAGCGCGCCGTCGGCCGCAACCGCATCAAGCGCCTGGCCCGCGAACTCTTCCGACACGAACGCGCGCAGTTGCCGCCGGGTGACTACGTGCTGATCGCGCAGCCGGGCGCCAGCAAACTCGGCAACGACGAGCTGCGCGCGCAGTTCCTGCAGCTGCTGGAACGCGCCCGGTCGTTGAAGCCCGCGCCCCCGCCCGGCACAATGCCGGCCACCCCGGGCGCGTCCGAACGCCCCGCCTCCGATTCCTGACCGAGACCCCGTGCCCGGCCCCGGCCCCACGCCGGCGCCCGCAGCCTGCCCATGAACCAGACCCGCTCCTTCCTGCTGATCGCCTGGCTTGCCGTCGCCACCCTCCTGTTCATGGAATGGAGCCGCGGTCCGGCCCAGCCGGCGCCGCCGCCGGTCGCCTCCGCGCCCATCGACGCCGCGGCCGCCGCGATCCCGGCCGGTGCCGACGTGCCCGATGCCGCCGCGGTGCCTTCCATCGCTGCCGCCCCGGCGCCCGGCGTGCCCGGTGAAGTGCCTTCGGCCATCGTGGCCGCGCCGCCCCAGGGCCTGGTCACCGTCACCACCAACGTGCTGCGCCTGCAGGTGGATCCGCGCGGCGCCAGCCTGGTCGGCGCCGACCTGCTGGCCTACCCGGTCGACAAGGACAAGCCGGACGTGGTGGTGCGCCTGCTCGGCACCGACGCCCTGCACTTCTCGGTGGCCCAGTCCGGCCTGGTGGCCAATGCCGGCACCGCGCCCAGCCATGAAGCGCTGTTCCGCACCGAGGACGGCCGCAGCAACTACGCGCTGGCCGACGGCAGCCAGCAGCTCGAGGTGCCGCTGGTCTGGGAAGACCCCGCCACCGGCCTGCGCGTTCGCAAGGTGCTGGTGCTCGAGCGCGGCTCCTACGCCATCACCGTGCGCCAGGAAATCACCAACCAGGGCAGCGAGGCCTGGCGCGGCGCCGCGTACGAACAGCTGCAGCGCGTGCCGCCGCCGCCGACCCCGCGCACGTCCAGCCTGACCAACCCGGAGGCCTTCAGCTTCGTGGGCGCGGCCTGGTACAGCCCGGAGGAAGGCTTCGAGAAGTACAAGATCCCGGACATCTTCGAAGACGGCCCGCAGACCCGCGAAGTCACCGGCGGCTGGATCTCGATGCTGCAGCACCATTTCGCGCTGGCCTGGGTGCCGAACGAAATGGAAGCGCAGCGCTTCACGATCAGCGCGCTGCCGGGCACCACGCCGCGCTACCTGGTGCGCGGCGTCAGCGCTCCGATCGAAGTCGGCCCGGGCCTGTCGGTCACGCGCGAAGCGCGCCTGTGGGTCGGCCCGAAGCTGCAGGAGCAGATGCAGGAGCTCGCGCCGGGCCTGAAGCTGACGCTCGACTACGGCATCTTCACCTTCCTCGCGCAGCCGATGTTCGACTGGGTGCTCGAGCCGCTGCACGACCTGACCGGCAACTGGGGCTGGGCGATCATCCTGACGGTGCTGATCATCAAGCTGCTGCTGTACCCGCTGTCGGCCAAGCAGTACCAGAGCTTCGCCAAGATGCGCGCGATCCAGCCGCGCATCGAGTCGCTGAAGGAGCGCTACGGCGACGACAAGCAGAAGTTCCAGATGGCGATGATGGACCTCTACAAGAAGGAGAAGGTCAATCCCGCCGCCGGCTGCCTGCCGATCCTGATCACCATCCCGGTCTTCATCGCGCTGTACTGGATGCTGCTCGAGAGCGTCGAGATGCGCCAGGCGCCGTGGCTGGGCTGGATCCAGAACCTGACCGCGCCCGACCCGTACTTCATCCTGCCGGTGATCAACCTCGTGGTGATGTACCTCACCCAGAAGATGACGCCGACCCCGGGCATGGACCCAATGCAGAAGAAGATCATGACCTTCATGCCGCTGGTGTTCGGCGTGATGATGGCCTTCTTCCCGTCTGGCCTGGTGCTGTACTGGTGCACCAACGGCATCCTCGGCCTGGCCCAGCAGTACGTCATCACCAAGCGCCACGGCGAGAAGCCGACCAGCGGCACGGCGGTGGCCAAGTAACGGTTTGCCACGGGTGGACACGGATAAGCACGGACGCTCACGGATAGCAGCGTTCGAGTGATCTTTCGGTCGGGAAACCGCCGAGGGGGAGGAAGGGAGCCCGGGTGGCTCCCTTCTTTTTTCTGTTCGATTCAATCCGTGAGCGTCCGTGCTTATCCGCGTTCATCCGTGGCTAAATAAGGGCAATGACCCAACGCGAGACCATAGCGGCGATTGCAACGGCGGCCGGGGCGGCCGGCGTGGGCATCGTGCGCCTGAGCGGTGGCGGTTGCCGGGCGATCGCGGCCACGCTGTTGGGCAAGCCGCCCGAGCCGCGGCATGCACACTACCTGCGCTTTCGCGATGCCGACGGCGCGGTGATCGATGACGGGCTGCTGATCTTCTTCCCGGGCCCGCAGTCCTACACCGGCGAAGACGTCGTGGAGCTGCAGGGCCACGGCAGCCCGGTGCTGCTGGGGCAACTGCTGCGGCGCTGCCTGGCGCTGGGCGCGCGGCCGGCGCGGCCGGGCGAGTTCACCGAGCGCGCCTTCCTCGAGGGCCGCCTCGACCTGGCCCAAGCCGAAGCCGTGGCCGACCTGGTGTCGGCCGGCAGCGAAGCCGCGGCGCGCGCCGCGCGCCGTTCGCTCGAGGGCGAATTCTCGCGCCGCGTGGATACCGTGGTCGAAGGCCTCACCGGCCTGCGCGTCTGGATCGAGGCCGCGCTGGACTTTCCCGACGAGGAAATCGACTTCCTGGCCGCCCCCGAACTGCAGGAGAAGCTGCAGCGCGTCGCCGGCCAGCTCGACGCCCTGCGCACCGCCGCCGAGCGCGGCCGCCGGCTGGTGGACGGCCTGCACGTGGTGATCGCGGGCGCGCCGAACGCCGGCAAGTCCTCGCTGCTCAATGCCCTGGCCGGCGAAGACCGCGCCATCGTCACCGAGGTGCCCGGCACCACCCGCGACCTGCTGCGCGAACGCATCCGCATCGATGGCATCGAACTCACGCTGGTGGATACCGCCGGCCTGCGCGATGCGCCCGACGTGGTCGAGCGCGAAGGCATCCGCCGCGCCCGCGACGAACTGGCGAAGGCGGACCTGGTGCTGGCCGTGGTCGATGCCACCGCGCCCGCGTCCGACGCCTTGCCATTGCCGCCCGGCGTGCCGGTGCTGTGGCTGCACAGCAAGTCCGACCTGTTGGCGACGCCGCCCGCGCCGCAGTCACGCGGCGACGGCCGCCACCTGTGGCTGTCGGCGCGCACCGGTGCCGGCCTTGATGCGCTGCGCGCGGCACTGCGCGAAGCGGCCGGCCTGGGCGATGGCGTGGAAGGCAGCTTCAGCGCCCGCGCCCGCCACGTGGACGCCTTGCGCCGCGGCGCCGAGGCGCTGGCGCGCGCCGCCACCCAGCTGCATCACGGCGCCGGTGAACTTGCCGCCGAAGAGCTGCGCCAGGCCCAGGACGCGCTGGGCGAGATCACCGGACGCGTGGATGCCGACGCCCTGCTCGGCCGCATCTTCGCCGACTTCTGCATCGGCAAGTAGCGCGGCTCAGGGCTCGGCCAGCTGGGCCTCGCGGAACCGCCAGAAGGTGCCGCGCGGGTGCTGGTCGCCGACCAGGCCCGTGCGCCGGCCCGCCGGCAGGCTGTGCCGCAGCAGGTCCAGGATGTCGCGGATCACCGGCTTCGACTCCACGAAGTAAGAGTGCGCCAGCGTGCTCTGGTCCACGCCCGAGGCATCGATGGTCTCGATGCCCGGCAGCACGATCAGGCCGTCGCCGGAGTCGCCGGCGCGCGCGTAGCCGTGCACCTGCTTCGAGGCCTTCAGCGCCAGGTCGTTGGAGGACGCGTACAGCGTGACGCGCTTGCCCGCCTGCCGCAACGCCGGCGCCAGATCGCGGCGAAACACCTCGGCATCGATGTCCGGCGCCGCCAGGATGATCTCGCGGAAGCGACCGCGCAGGTCGGGGCGCTCCATCACCAGCGACTGCAGGGCACGGGTCAGCCCGCGGTTGCCCATGCTGTGGGCGATCAAATACAGGTTGTCGGCCGTGGACTTCTCGGCGAAGTCGACCAGGAACTCCTTGATGTGGGTGGTGGACCACTCGATGTTCGATTCATCGATGGTGTAACCCGGCAGCGAGGCCTGCGACGGCCAGCTGTAGAACACGGCCGCGCCGTCGAAGGACAGGTCGTAGGACATCTGCGCGGTCCGGCGCGCGGCGTCGGCGAAGGACACGTTGTAGCCGTGGACGAACAGGAAGGCGTTGCTGCCCTCGGAGCGCGCCACGCGCTGCGACAGCTCGCTGAAGAACAGCGCGCTGGAGCGTCGCTGCACCGACATCAGCACCACGTGGCGGGCAGGATCCTCGGTGAACTCGAAACGCCAGATCGACGGTGACTCCAGCAAGCCAGGCTTGTGCGCCGCGGGGATGCTGACTTCGGCGACGCCGTACTCAAGCTTGCCGCGCGCGGTGCCGTAGCGCTCGGCCACCGGCGTGTCGCTGAAGTTGGCCGAGGCGGCGCGATCGGTCGCGTAGAAGACCCGCATCGTGGCGTGGTTCTTCTCCGGGTCGATCGCATTTTCCGGGATGTCGTCACTGGCCGGCAGGCGGGCGGCGCGCCGCGCCAGCTCTGCTTGCCGCGCGGCCTCCCGCTCCGCGGCCGCCCGTTCGGCGGCGGCGCGCTGCT